>NZ_JBNYXY010000014.1:0-87498 GCF_051380895.1 Janthinobacterium breve
TAACCGACCTCCTGAATGAAGAACGGCCCGGTCGAAAATTCGACCGGGCCGTCAAAGCCTTGCCTCAGCGTTACACTGTCCGGGTCTTGAAACGAGACCTTAACTGAACGGCATTAGGCCCGCAGGCCGCCCTTGCATGCAGTCGGGCTGCGCTTACACTTCGGCGACGCGCTTGGCGATGTGCGCCAGCGCTTCTTCCACCTGGTCGATCAGGATCAGGCACAGATCGCCTTCATTCAAACGCGCCAGGGCCTTGTCGATGGCGACGAATTCGCCGTTGATTTCATCGATATGGCTGGTGCGCTTGGCGCCGTTCAAGCCCTGGCGCAGCAGCGCCACCACTTCGCCGTCGGCGCGGCCGCGCTGGCACTGGTCCTGGTACAGCAGCACGTCGTCGAAGGCGGCGCCGAGGATTTCAGTCTGCTGGCGGATGTCTTCGTCGCGGCGGTCGCCGGCGCCGCTGATGACCACCGAACGGCGCTTGGCCGGCATGCTTTCCACGGCCTGCACCAGCGCCAGGATGGCGTCCGGATTGTGGCCGTAGTCGGCGATCAGGGTGGCGCCCTTGTAATCGAACACATTGAAGCGGCCAGGCGCATTGTCGGCTTCATTGGCAAAGGTTTTCAGGCCCAGCGCGATGGTTTTCCAGTCCAGGCCCACGGCCCAGGCGGCGGCCAGTGACGCCATGACGTTGTCGACCTGGAAGCCGATGGCGCCATTGCGCGTGATCGGCACTTGCGACAGGGCGATTTCGTGGCGCTCCTTGCCCTGCGCCGCGACCAGCTTGCCGTCTTCCACGTACACCACGCGGTTGCCCTGTGCGCGGTGCGTGGCCATCACGGGATGCGTCTTGTCGGCGGCGAAGAAGGTCACCGTGCCGCTGCAATTCTTGGCCATGCGCGCGACGGCAGGGTCGGTGGCGTTCAGGACGGCCACGCCGCTGTCGGCCACGTTCTGCACGATCACGCGTTTCAGCACCGCCAGGTCTTCCACGGTGGTGATGTAGTTCAGGCCCAGGTGGTCGCCGGCGCCGATATTCGTCACCACGGCGACCTGGCAGCGATCGAAGGCCAGGCCTTCGCGCAGCATGCCGCCGCGCGCTGTCTCGAACACGGCCGCGTCCACGTCAGGGTGCAGCAGCACGTTGCGCGCGCTGCGCGGACCGCTGCAGTCGCCGCTGTCGATCTGGCGTCCCTCGATGTACACGCCATCGGTGTTGGTCATGCCCGTGCGCAGGCCGGAGGTGGTGAGCAGGTGGGCGATCAGGCGCACGGTGGTGGTCTTGCCGTTGGTGCCCGTAACGGCGACGACGGGAATGCGGCCATCGTCGCCCTCGGCGAACATGGCGGCGATGATGGCTTCACCCACGGGGCGCGGCTTGCCGAACGACGGCGCCAGGTGCATGCGCAATCCCGGCGCAGCGTTCACTTCGACGATGCCGGCGTTCTGCTCTTCCAGCGGTTTCAAGATGCTCTCGGAGACCACGTCCACGCCGCAGATGTCCAGGCCCACCATGTGCGCGGCCGCGACGGCGCGCGCCGCCACTTCCGGATGCACGTCGACGGTGACGTCGGTGGCCGAGCCGCCCGTCGACAGGTTGGCGTTATTGCGCAAAATCACGCGCTGGCCCACGGGCGGCACCGATTCGGCCACATAACCCTGCTTGGCCAGGCTGGCCAGCGCGATGTCGTCGAAGCGGATTTTCGTCAGCGAGGTGGCGTGGCCGCTGCCGCGGCGCGGGTCCAGGTTAACCTGGTCGACCAGTTCGCGCACCGTGTGCTGGCCGTCGCCCACCACTTGCGGCGGGTCGCGGCGGGCAGCTGCCACCATCTTGTTGCCGATGACGAGCAAGCGGAAATCGTGGCCCGGAAGATAGCGCTCGACGAGGATGTCGTCGCGGAATTCCTGCGCCGCGAGGAAGCCGGCTGTCAGCTGTTCGCGCGTGGTGACATTGACGGTCACGCCCTTGCCCTGGTTGCCATCTTTCGGCTTGATGACGACGGGCAGGCCGATCTCGCAGGCGGCGGCCCAGGCGTCGTCCACGTCGATGGCGACACGGCCTTGCGGCACGGGCACGCCAGCCGAGTCCAACAACTTCTTGGTCAGTTCCTTGTCTTGCGCGATGGCTTCCGCGATCGCGCTGGTGCCGTCCATTTCGGCGGCCTGGATCTTGCGCTGCTTGCTGCCCCAGCCGAACGTCACCAGGCTGCCTTCGGTCAGGCGGCGGAACGGGATGTTGCGCGCCACGGCGGCGTTGACGATGGCGCCGGTGGAGGGGCCCAGGCGCACGTCTTCATCGAGTTCCTGCAACTGGTGCAGGGCACCGGCCAGGTCGAATGGCGCATCGTCCAGCGCCGCGCGGCACAGCTGCTGCGCCAGTTCCAGGGCCAGGCGGCCGACGGCTTCTTCCGAGTATTCGACGACGACCTGGAAGATGCCCGTTTCCAGGGTTGATGTGGTGCGGCTGAAGGTGACGGGGCAGCCGGCTTGCGCCTGCAGGCCCAGCGCCGCCAGTTCCAGCACTTGCGCCATCGGCGCGGCGTTGTAGTTGCCCAGCGGTTGCAGCGGGCTCAGTTGCGGAAAGCGCGCGCGCAAGCGGGCTTCGAAGCCTGGCAGCTGGGCGATGTCGAGTTCCTGCGTGGTGCAGGAAACAATGGCTTCCACGGCGGTGTCGTGGCTCCAGAGGTTAGGGCCACGCAAGGCCCGTACGCGAGATACTTCCATAATTAACCGTAATCCTGTTGTGTTCTTGTGGGCCCGGCCAAAGCCGGGCTTTTACGTCAAATTAAACCGTAGCGAGCGGATGGGAGGCTCGGCGCCCCCGTTGGCCCGAGAAGCGGAGCTGTGCGGATGCACAGTGAGCATCGGAGGCCGCAAATCGCGACGCGCAGTAGGTTTGGTTTGACGTTTCTGGTTTTTCAATTCCCGATGCAGCCGGGGGCCGCGTCAAAGGTGCGTAGGCCCGCGCAGATCAGGTCGACGGGCAGGTTCATGGCCCAGGCGGCGGCCGCGACTGCCAGCACGCTGTCGACATTGCCGGCCGTGGCCGGTTTCAGCAGGTCCAGGCATAGCAAGACCGTTTCGATGCCGCCTTCGGCCAGCACGATGTGGTTACCGCGCACGAACACGGCGCGCTGGCCGGCGGCCAGTTGCGCCGCGATGGCCGGCAAGCTGCCATCCTGCGCATACAGTGTCACGCTGCCGTCGCACAGCTCGGCCAGTTCCAGTACGTGCGCGTTGGCGGCATTGAGCACGGCCACGCCCGTCGGCACTACCACGTCGACCTGGCTGCGCACTGCCTTGTACAGGCCCGCTTCGTCCAGCACGTCGAAATCCTTGACGCTATCGAGGCTGCCCATGTCGGTGACGATGCCGATCTGGCACTTGTCATAGGCTAGGCCTTCGGCCAGGATCATGCGCGGATTGCTTTCGAACAGGGCCGTCTGCACGGTGCGGTTGAGCAGCAGGCGCTGGCCCGCATCCCAGTTCACGCAGTCGTTGCTGACGACGCGGCGCTGGTCCAGGTACATGCCTTCGCTGCAGACGGCGCCCGTGTGCAGGCCCGACAGGTTAAGGAGTTTGCACAGCATGCGCACGATCAGGCTGGCGCCGCGCGTGCCCGTCACGCCGATCAGCGGAATGCGGCCCGTTTCTTCAGGCGCGAACAGATGCTCGACGATGGCCGCGCCCACAGGGCGGGGCTGGCCCACGCCGGGCTTGATGTGCGCCAGCAGGCCGGGGCTGGCATTGACTTCGATGATGGCGCCGCGCTGCTCTTCCAGCGGACGCGTGATGTCGGTGGTGACCAGGTCGATGCCGGCGATATCCAGGCCGACCACGCGCGCGGCCAGCAGGGCCGCATGCACGACGGAGGGGTGCACGTCGTCGGTGACGTCGATGGACACGTTGCCGTTCGGCTGGATCAGCACTTTCTGGCCCGCCTGCGGCACGGACAGGGCGGTCATGCCCTGGCGCTGCAGTTCCAGCACGATTTCGCCCGATTCATGCGGCTTGACGGTGCCCAGCGGGAAGTCTTCGCCTTCGCCGCGGCGCGGATCGATATTGATCTGGGCATTCACCAGTTCCAGCACGCTCGAGACGCCATCGCCGTCGACCCACAGCGATTCGCCCTTGGCGGCCGCGATCAGCTTGTTGCCGACCACGAGCAAACGGTGTTCGTCGCCCGTGATGAAGCTTTCCACCAGCACGGCCGAGCTGTCGCCCTTGCGCGCGGCCAGTGCGTAGGCCGCTTTTACGTCCGCTTCGGTCATCAGGTTCAGCGATACGCCGCGGCCATGGTTGCCGTCATACGGTTTGACGACGACGGGCACGCCGATGTCTTGCGCTTCTTCCCAGGCCGCTTCGGCGCTGCGCACCAGGCTGCCTTCAGGGACGCGCACGCCGCACGATTTGAGCAGGAATTTGGTCAGGTCCTTGTCGCTGGCGATGCCTTCGGCAATCGCGCTGGTGCGGTCCGTTTCGGCCGTCCAGATGCGGCGCTGCGCGGCGCCGTGGCCCAGTTGCACCAGGTTGCCGTCGTTCAGGCGCAGCGAAGGGATGCGGCGCTCGGTGGCCGCATCGACGATGCTGGCGGTGCTCGGACCCAGGCAGCGCGCGTCGACCAGGTCGCGCAGGGGCGCCAGTGCCGCTTCCAGATCGTAGGCTTCATCGTTGATGGCAGCCATCAGCAGTTCGCGCGCGGTGGCCAGGGCCGCGCGGCCCACGTGCTCTTCACGCGTGCGGAAGGCCATCTTGTAGACGCCACGCTGGCCGGTCGAACGCGTCTGGCCGAAGCCCGTGCGCATGCCTGCCAGGTTTTGCAGTTCCAGCACCACGTGTTCAAGGATGTGGGCCGACCATGTGCCTTCGCGCAGGCGCTCGAAAAAGCCGCCCCGTTCGCCCACGCCGCAGCGGTGCTCGATCATGCCGGGCAGCCACGCCACCAGGCGCTCGTACAGGCCGGGCAGGGTATTCGATGGATAGTCTTCCAGTTCGCCGATGTCGACCCAGGCTTCAATCACCGGGCGATACGTCCAGATATTGGGGCCGCGCAAGTGGGTGACGCGGACAAATTCGATGTTCTTCTTCTTGATCATGTAAGTGGTTTCTTGATAACAAGCCAGGCGTCTGGGCGCCAGATACTTTATGTTGGCTCTACAGAGTCTTTTCAGGCTCGTGCTTGGTTCTTTATCCCGGGTATGCGCAGTGTGCCACTTTTAGCGGCCTCTTGTCGCGTTTGCTTCTCGTATTCTGCTGGTGTTGTCATCGTAATTGTTACTAATTGTTGCCTTACTTGTTATAAAGATACCGACTCCGGACTAAGCTGGAGCATTTGCGCAACAGTGGGCTGTTGTATACTTGTCCCTGTACGATGGCTGCTCATTTTTTTGCGCCGTTTTGCCATCATTCCTTACCGGCAGGCATCCATTCGATACAATACAGGAAATTGCCACTGGTGCATCTACCTCGCCATCGCGCAGTACACAAACATTGATCGGGCGTCTGCCCCATCCCCCAAATCCCGCCCTGAAGGGCTTGGCCTCGAGCCGGAGTATGCTTTACGATGACAACTGAACTGAGTGTTCCTGCAACAACTATTCCCCTCACCTCGCTGCCGGCGCCTGTAGCAGAAGCCTGGCTGGCGGAAGTGGAAAAAAATCTTTCTCCAGGGGAGAACGTTTTAAGTAGCGTTGAGGTTGACCTCGATGCGCGATTACGTTTCACAAAAGGCATAATTGTTGTCACCGAGAAGCGTTTGCTGGCCCGTTCACCGGGCGCTGCCGCCTGGAAAAGCTGGTCTTTCCGCCCTGGACTGCGCCTGACGCATCATGACCACGCCGGTGTCGGCCACCTGGAATTGTTCGACGACCATGGCCGGCTGGCCTCGTGGCGCTTTACCCTGGGACAGAACCTGCACGCCATCCGCGTGCTGGAGCAGTTCGTCGAGCGTCTCGACAGCCACCTGACGGGCCAGCCCGTGCTGGAAGCGGAGCAGGAAGTGTGTCCCAGCTGCAAGGCGCCTTTGGAGCCGGAGCAGGAAGAATGCCCGATCTGCGCCAAGGTGTTGTACACGCCGCCATCGACCTGGACCCTGTTTCGCCTGTGGCGCTTCGCCCATCCCTACCGTGGCCAGCTGGCCCTGGGCTTCATGCTGATGCTTCTGAGCACTGCCGCGCACATGATTCCACCCTACCTGACGGCGCCGTTGATGGATAATGTGCTGATCCCGTATCAAAACGGCAAGCATATCGACCCGTGGCTGGTGGTGTACTACATGAGCGGCTTGCTCGGTTCGGCCCTGCTGGCCTGGCTGTTGGGCTGGGGCAAGACCTATGTGCTGGCCCTGGTGTCCGAACGCATGGGCGCCGATTTGCGCTCGGCCACGTATGAACACCTGATGAAACTGTCGCTGGAATTTTTCGGCGGCAAGCGCACGGGCGACCTGATGTCGCGCATTGGCAGCGGCAGCGACCGCATTTGCGTCTTCCTCTCGCTGCACCTGCTCGATTTCGCTTCCGACGTGCTGATGATCATCATGACGGGCGTGATCCTGTGGTCGATGAATCCATGGCTGGCCATCATGACCCTGGCGCCCTTGCCCTTTATCGCCTGGATGATCCACCTGGTGCGCGACCGTTTGCGCACGGGCTTTGAAAAGATCGACCGCGTGTGGAGCGAAGTGACCAACGTGCTGGCCGATACCATCCCCGGCATCCGCGTGGTGAAGGCGTTTGCGCAGGAAAAACGCGAAGCGGCCCGCTTCCGCGACGCCAACGCGCACAACCTGGCCGTCAACGACAAATTGAACAAGGTCTGGTCGCTGTTTTCGCCGACCGTCTCCTTTTTGACGGAAATGGGTTTGCTGGTCATCTGGTGCTTCGGCATCTGGCAATTGTCGCGCGGCGAAATCACCGTCGGCGTGCTGACCGCCTTCATCGCCTACAGCACGCGCTTCTACGGCCGCCTCGATTCCATGAGCCGCATCGTCTCCGTGACGCAGAAATCGGCGTCCGCCGCCAAGCGCATCTTCGACATCCTCGACCACGTGTCGAGCGTGCCGGAACCGGCGCACCCCGTGAAACTGGAGAAGATCGAAGGCAGGATCGATTTGCGCGAGGTCGGTTTCCGCTATGGCAACCGGGCCGTCAACCGTGGCATCACCCTGAACATCAAGGCGGGCGAGATGATCGGCCTGGTGGGCCACAGCGGTTCGGGCAAGAGTACGCTGGTCAACCTGATCTGCCGCTTCTACGATGTGTCGGAAGGGGCAATTTTGCTCGACGGCGTCGACATCCGCTCGTTCGCCGTGTCCGACTACCGCCGCAACATCGGCCTGGTGCTGCAGGAGCCGTTCCTGTTCTTTGGCACCATCGCGGAAAATATCGCCTACGGCAAGCCGCATGCGTCGCGCCAGGAGATCATCGCCGCCGCGCGCGCCGCGCATGCCCACGAATTCATCCTGCGCCTGCCGCAAGGCTACGATTCGATGGTGGGCGAGCGTGGACAGGGCCTGTCCGGCGGCGAACGCCAGCGCATCTCGATTGCCCGCGCCTTGCTGATCGACCCGCGCATCCTGATCATGGATGAAGCGACTTCGTCGGTCGATTCGGAAACGGAAAAAGAGATTCAAAAGGCGCTGGACAACCTGGTGCAGGGCCGTACGACGATCGCCATCGCCCACAGGCTGTCGACCTTGCACCGGGCCGACCGTCTGGTGGTGCTGGACCGCGGCCAGGTCGTCGAAGTGGGCAGTCACGATGAACTGATGGCGAAAGAGGGCGCCTATTTCCGCCTCTACGAAGCACAGGCGCGCAACAACGAACTCGCCCTGGATGACAAGGAATAAGCATGGCCAGTACAACTTTTACATTAAGCCGCGACACCTTCGGCAAGCTGGTGATGACGGACGAAGGCGGCCAGGTCTTTGAAGGCGTGGCGCCCGTGCGCGCCTTCCCCATCCAGTCGCCCGACGAAGGCATTTCGCTGGTGCTGGGCAATGGCAAGGAAGTGGCGTGGATCGAGCGCCTCGACGCCTTGCCGGAACCGGCGCGCAGCCTGCTGCAGGAAGAGCTGGAAGGGCGCGAATTCATGCCCGAGATCGCGCGCGTGAAAAGCGTTTCCAGCTTTGCCACGCCATGCACCTGGCATGTGGACACCGACCGGGGCGAGACGCAATTCGTGCTGAAGGGCGAGGAAGACATCCGCCGCATCGGCGCCACGTCGCTCTTGATCGCCGACAACCACGGCATCCACTTTTTGATCCGCGACATGTTCAATATCGACAAGACGACGCGCAAGATACTCGACCGCTTCCTGTAAGCGATGCAACAATCAAAAACGGCGCCTTCACGGCGCCGTTTTTTTACTTCTGTTTATGCGCCTCATACTCTCTGCGTATCGAGACCATCTGGTCTTTCACGCAGGACAGCATGGCATCGTGATCTTCATCCGCGAGTTTTTGCGAGAACTGGATGATGGTCTGGCTGCGCTGGTTCGGGTACTGGATGGAAATCTGCATCTCTTCCCCTTCGATCAGATTCATCAACTGCTTGCTGGTCGGGATAAGATCGGCCGTGCCGGCCATATGCCCCGGTTTGCCGGACGCCTGGATGTCCCGCGCATGCAGTGCTTCGCCGTTGTCCTTCCTGGCGATCCAGAATCCCGTAGGACGGGGTATTGCTTTTTGCTTTCCTGCCGGTTTTGGCGTGCCTGGATCGCTCAGTTGCCCTGCATCGATGTGACCACTGAATGTCGAGGCTGAGACATAGAACTGGAATGCATATGTTTCAAGTTTCTTGTCGATGACAACGGCGACGGTGGCATCCAGCCCGCAGATGTCAACGCCGTGCGCATTACTTTCTACTAGCGGCTGTAGCAACATGTAGATGGGGGTGGCGGTGGTGTGTGCCAGCGCCGGTACCGGCAAGCCCAATGCCAGGGCGAAAGGGATGCTGTGGAGTAGGTTCATGTATTGTCTTGAAATGAATGGCGGACCCGGTGGTCCGCCGGTAGGTGCCCGAGATTTACTGAAACGCCACTTCCGCGAAGCTGCGCAGCTTGCGGCTGTGCAGCCGGTCCACGCCCTGGCGGCGCAGCAGTTCCACGGCGCGGATGCCGATGCGCAGATGCTGGTCGACCCGTTCGCGGTAGAAGTGGTTGGCCATGCCGGGCAGCTTGATTTCGCCGTGCAGCGGCTTGTCGCTCACGCATAGCAGGGTGCCGTAGGGGACGCGGAAACGGAAGCCGTTGGCGGCGATGGTCGCGCTTTCCATGTCCAGCGCGATGGCGCGGCTCTGGCTGAAACGGCGCTCCGGCGTGCGTTGCGGCAGCAGTTCCCAGTTGCGGTTGTCCGTGCTGGCCACGGTCCCCGTGCGCATGATGTGTTTCAGGTCATGTCCCGTCAGCTGGGTGATTTCCGCCACCGCCGTTTGCAGCGCCTGCTGGATTTCCGCCAGCGGCGGGATCGGCACCCACAGCGGCAAGTCTTCGTCGAGCACATGGTCTTCGCGCACATACGCATGCGCCAGCACGTAGTCGCCCAGGCTTTGCGTGGTGCGCAGGCCGGCGCAATGGCCCAGCATCAGCCAGGCGTGCGGGCGCAGCACGGCGATGTGGTCGGTGATGGTCTTGGCATTGGCCGGACCGACGCCGATATTGACCATGGTGATGCCGCTGCCATCGGCGCGCAGCAGGTGGTAGGCGGGCATCTGCGGCAGGCGCGGCGGCGCGGCGCCCAGCGCATCCTCGCTTTCCACGGTCTGTCCCACGCGGCGCGTGACCACATTGCCCGGTTCGACAAAGGCGACATAGCCGTCGTCGTCCGACGGCGCTTGCGCGTCGGGCGCGCGGTCCATCATGGCGTGCCCCAGGCGGATGAATTCGTCGATGTAGAACTGGTAATTGGTAAACAGGACGAAGTTCTGGAAATGCTGCGGCGAGGTGCCGCTGTAATGGCGCAGGCGCTGCAGCGAATAATCGACGCGCGGCCCCGTGAACAGGGCCAGCGGCTGCGCTTCGCCATGCGCCGGTTCGTGCGTGCCGTTGGCGATGCCATCGTCCATGGCCGACAGGTCGGGCAGGTCGAACAGGTCGCGCATGGCCAGGCGGCGGCCCGCATCCATATTGCCTTCGATATGGTCATGCTCGGCGAACGAAAAATGCACGGGTATCGGCTGGGCGCTGACGCCCACTTCCAGGTGTACATTCTGGCCGCCGTTATGGTTTTTCAGCAGCAGGGTGAACTGGTCGAGATAGTAGTCGCCGAACAGGTCGGGGCGCGTCAGGGTGGTTTCAAACACGCCGGGACCGGCGACAAAGCCGTAGGCCAGCGGCGAGTCGGCGCGCGCCACGGTGTCGGTCTGGATGCGCACGAAGGGGTAGCAGGCGCGCACTCTTTCGTGCATGTCTTCGCCGGCGACAAAGCGCTGCAGCGCATCGCGCAAATGTTCTATGCTGCTGCGGTAAATGGCTTGCACCTGTTCCAACGCCAGGCGTGGATCGTCGAAGCGGGAGGAGGCGATGAAGGGGGGCGTAAGCAAGCGGATTCTCCTTTAGCGGTTCGTGCATACCATTGTAAGGCAGCGGGACAACTCGCGTTGGACGCGTTTCTTGCCTGGCCGGGCCGCTTGACGGATTCAAATAGAATCTGTATTCTATTTGAATGGTCAGACTTGCTAAATTCAACGAAAACAACTTCATCGACAGCGCGATTGCAGTCGCCGCCCAGTGCGGCGTGGCCGCCGTGTCGATGGCCGCCATCGCCGTCAAGGCCGGTGCGCCCATCGGCTCCGTGTATCACCGCTTCGATTCGCGCAACGCCATCCTGGCGCGCGCGTGGCTGCGCGTGAAAAGCGATTTCCGCGAGGAGGTGGCCAGCCGCTGGCTCGGCGGCGACACCTGGGCCGGCGTGCACGGCTTGCTGGACTGGTGCCGGCGCAAGCCCGTGTATGCGCGCTTCCTGCTGCAATGCGCGGACAGCCCCGATTTCAGCGGCGGCCTCAGCGAGGAGTTACTGGCCGCCGTCGAAGAGGAACAGGCGGCGCTCGACGCCTGCTTTGTCCGCTGCGCCGAAGCCATGCCCGCCACCACGGAGCTTGATCTGGATCACATGCTGCTCAAATTCGTGCTGATCGACGCGCCCGTGGCCGTCGTCAAGCCTTACCTGACCCAGGAGCGGCCGATACCTGCCAGTGTCGACGCCATGCTGCGCGCCTCGCACGACGCCGTGCGCGGCTGGGCCTTACATACCACATCACATTAACAAAGAAGAAATCCATGCGCTATTCCACCCAGCTTGAACACGGCAAGAAAATCCCCCTGCACGACGAAGAAGGCTTCGTCGGCATGCGCGCGGCCGGCCGCATCGCCGCCGACACGCTCGACTACATCACGCCCTTCGTCAAACCTGGCGTATCGACGGCCAAGCTCGACGCCCTGTGCGAAGAATTCATGCGCGCCGCCGGCGCCATCCCCGGCACCATCGATTACCACGGCTACAAGCACGCCAGCTGCATCTCCGTCAATCACGTGGTCACACACGGCATCCCGTCCGAGACCAA
This sequence comes from Janthinobacterium breve, assembly GCF_051380895.1. NCBI lineage: Bacteria > Pseudomonadati > Pseudomonadota > Betaproteobacteria > Burkholderiales > Oxalobacteraceae > Janthinobacterium > Janthinobacterium breve. Next base: position 11,559 of record NZ_JBNYXY010000014.1, read on the forward strand.
GATCCTGAAAGTGGGCGACATCCTGAACATCGACGTGACGCCGAAGTTCCAGGGCTGGTTTGGCGATACCAGCCGCACCTTCAAGGTGGGCGCCGTGTCCATCCTGGCCAATCGCCTCGTCAACACGGCGTATGACGCCATGATGGCCGGCATCCACACCGTGCGCCCGGGCGCGACCCTGGGCGACGTGGGCGCAGCCATCGAGGCGGTGGCCAAGGCGCAGGGCTTTTCCTCCGTGCGCGACTTCTGCGGCCATGGCGTGGGCCAGGTCTTCCACGACACGCCACAAGTGCTGCACTATGGCCGCGCGGGCACGGGCATCGTGCTCGAACCGGGCATGATCTTTACCATCGAACCGATGCTCAACGTGGGCAGCTACCAGGTCAAGGTCTTGCCGGACAAATGGACGACGGTGACGAAAGACCGTTCGCTGTCGGCGCAGTTCGAGCACTCGCTGGCCGTGACGGAAACGGGCTTTGAAATCTTCACCCTGACCGGCTTGCCGGACCCGCTGGTGTAAGCGTGCAGGCGGCCACGCTCGTGTCCACGCCGACGCTCACGCAGCGCCTGCTCGATAAGCACCGGCACGATGCCGAGGACGCGCTGCAGCAGGTGGCGCTGGCCGTACTGCAGCAGGAAGGCATCCGCAGCGACAGCGTGCTGCGCGTCCAGCGCATCGCGGCCCTGGCGCCGTCCGTCGCTTGCGTGGTGACCCTGGCGGAATGGCTGGCCTACGTGGACTGGGAAGGGTTAGACAGCGCCCTGTATGCGAATATCGCGGCGGTGGCGGCGCTGATCACCGGCGAGCTGCAACTGCCCGACGTCGCCGCCAACTTGCTGCAGGCGCGCGACGCGGACGTGTTCGAGGCGCAGCGCCCCGCGCTGGCGACAGCAGCCTTGTTGTTCATCGAAGGTCACATCGCGCTCTTTCCCTGACAGCGGCCTGCGTCTTACAATGGCGGCAAGCACTGTTGCCCCATTTTGAAGACTTCCGCATGAGCGATTTTCCCGAAGATATCTACACCGAGCCGTCTGCCGACGTGCACACCCTGAACAACCTGGGCCCCCTGACCGGCATGGCCGGCATCTGGACGGGCACGCGCGGCCTGGACGTCAAGCCGAAAGCCGACGGCCCGCGCAAGCAGGCGTTTGTCGAGCGTATCAAACTGCAGCCGATCGACCCCGTCACCAACGGCCCGCAACTGTTCTACGGCTTGCGCTATTACATCCACATCACCAAGCCGGATCAAGTGAAAACCTACCATGAACAGGTCGGCTACTGGCTGTGGGAGCCGGCCACGGGCGCCGTGATCCAGACCCTGGCCATCCCGCGCGGCCAGATCGCCATGGCATCGGGCACGACGACGTTTGATGCCACCAGTTTCGAACTGGTGGCCAAGCGCGATTCGACGGCCTACGGCATCTGCTCGAACCCTTTCCTCGAACACGCGTTCACCACCGTTGAATACCGCATCAAGGTCGACATCCATGCCGACGGCACCTGGGGCTACGACGAAGACACGGTCATGCTGATCCGCGGCAAGGATGAACCGTTCCACCACACGGACCGCAACCTGCTGACGAAAATCGGCGAGCCGACACCGAACCCGATGGCGCTGCAGGCGCTGGCGGCAGCAGCTTAAGGCTGGCCCTGGGCTACCGCCTTGATCGCGCGTTCCTCGCCCATGGCGGCGGCGATCTTCCAGCGCTGCATGGCGCTGGCGCGGTCGGGGCGTTTCAAGCCCGCGCCTTCCCAATCCATCAAGCCAAGATTATAGATGTCGCCCGCGCTGCCCTTGTCGGCGGCCAGGGTGAACCATTTGCGCGCTTCCTTGTGGTTGACGGGGATCTGGTAGCCGCGCACGTGGTACAGGCCCAGCAAATGCATGGCTTGCGCATTGCCCTTGTTCGCGGCTTGTTTCAGCAGGTCGAGCCCGCGCGCCATGTTGCGCGGCTCCTGCCAGCCTTCGGCCAGCATCACGCCCTTCGCCGTCAAGGCGTAGCTGTCGTTTTTCAGCAGGCCCTTGCCGACCAGGGGCTTGGCGGCGACCTGGCGCGCTTGCCGCTGCTGCGCCGTCGGCGCCGTGGCGGGGCCGCTCTGGCCTTCGCCCATCAGCAGCATCCAGCCATACAGACCATACGCGCCCGCGTCGCCCTTGCCGACCAGGCTTTCCAGCATGGCCAGCGCCTGCACCTTGTCGCCATTTTCATACAGCTTGACGGCCTTGGCGCTATTTGCGTCCGGCGGCACTGGGGCAGGCGCATGGGGCGCGACGGGCACCGAGGCCATGGCCGCCTGCGCTGGTGGGGAGGGCGCGCGCACGCGCACGGGCAAGCCATAGCTGGCGGCCAGCACGGCCAGGCTGGCAGGGGCGAGGATCAGCACTTGCGCCAACTGGTTGCGGCGGCCCTTGCCGGCGATGCGCATGGCGCGTTCGGCCTGCTGCTCACCGCCCAGCGCCTCGCTGAGCACGGTTTTTACCTTGCGGTTGAACAGCCAGTAGCCGGCGCCCGTGACGAGCAGGCCGGTCACGGCGGCGGCCCCGCGGCCGGCGAAGAACCAGGTGGCGATGGCGGCGGCCAGCGCGGCCAGCGCGCTTTTCCACCAGAATTGCTTGGCCAGCCGCGTGTAGACCTGGCGCAAGGCGCCGAGCACGCAGGTGCGCACATTCTGCGCATACTCGGCGGAGACGACATCGACGTGCGCGTGGTCCGCGTCGCCGCTGAGGACAGACTCGATCACGTCCGCATTCAGTTCCGAGGCGGCCACGTCGCGCAATGGCGTCAACAAGCCTTGCACGTGGGCCGAGAACAGGCCATCGTCGGCGCTACCGGCCAGCGCGTCGCTGAGCGCCTTGAGGTCGCCGCGCAGCAGCTTTTCCACGATGTCGTCGAGCGTCAGCCAGCGCAAGTCGGTGCCATATGCCACCAGGTGGTGCTTTTCTGCGTTGCACGCGGCGTCCAGGCGCACGATGCGCAGCTTGCCTCCGTACAGGGCGTCGACTTCCTGCGGCTGGTCTTCATTGTAAATGCTCACTTTCGCCAGGGCCAGGCTGCTGGCGATGGCGGCCAGTGAGTGCACGCTCTCTTTGTCGCGGATGCGGCGCGCATCGTCGGTCGCCTGCTTGGGCAGGCTGACGCTGTAGCCGGGCGCCACATGCACGTCGACCCAGGCCGCCTTGCCCACCTTGCCGGAACCGTCGCAGGGGTTGCAGCGCAAGTCGCCCACGCCGCTGCAGGTACGGCAGGTCACACTGCCACTGGCGCGGCAGGTGCCGCAATTGATGTTGCCGGAGCCGTGGCAGCTGTTGCACGTGACCTTGCCGTAGCTGCAATGGTAGCAATTGCGATGCTCGGTGCGGTACTGCGTGCGCGTTTCGCTATGGTAGCTGGTGTGCGAACTGCCGTTGCTGTAGGTGGTAGTGGGCACTTGCACCGTCACGTAATCGGTGACTTGCTCGGCCACCGTGCCGCTGCCGCTGCAATATGAACACGACACCTTGCCGCTGCCGTAGCAGCCATACGCGTCGCAGCTGACGGTGCGTCCGCCGTGGCAGTTCCAGCACGTTTCCGTGGTCGACCCGTGGCAGGTGTGGCAGCTGATGCGGCCTTTTCCATGGCAGTTGCTGCAGGTATCGAGGTGCCAGTACTTGACGGCGTGCGGCAGGTAGACGCCCGCTTCGACGCCATTGTAGGCCTGGCCCGCCTGGCGCAAGGCATTGTCGAGCTTGGCCGCCGCGCGGCGCAGGCGTTCTTTCTCCTGCGCGTGAGCGAGTGCTCCCACCTCATGCGAGCCACAGTGGCAGTCATTGCCCGATGGCGCGAAGTAGCCATTGATGACGCGCTGCTCGAAGCGCGCTTCGAGCGCGTAATTGGCTTGCAAGGAAAAATCCTGCAAGACGTCTTCCTCGCCCAGCGGCGTGATGTCCTGCGGCTCGAAACGCGTCTTGTCCTGCACCAGGGTGCGCAGCTTGCCCAGTACGCTGGGTACTTCCTCCTTGTCGAGCTTGAGGGGCACCGTCAGGGCCGTTGCTGATGCCTGGGGCATGTCCTCGCTGCCTTGGGTATCGGTGGCCGTTTCGGTGCTGGGGTTCATGCGCATCCTTTTGCTCTCTGGAAAGATGTTTGAATTTTAGCATCCCTATATGACAAAGCTGACAGCGCCGGTCCGCTTTGTCAGCGCAGGCCGCGGCGGAACTGGTCCGGCGTGCCGCCGCTCTGGCGGCGAAACATGGCGATGAAGGCAGATGCCGTGCTATAGCCCAGTTCCAGCGCGATGGCCTGCACGGTGTCGCCCCGTTCCAGCAAGGGCAGCGCGGCCAGGAAGCGCTGGCGCTGGCGCCATTCGCCGAACGGCATGCCCAGTTCGCGCTGGCAGCGGCGCGCCAGCGTGCGCTCCGTGACGTGCAGTTGCGCGGCCCACTCCGCCAGTGAGCGGTTACTGCCGGGGTCCGCCTGCAGGGCAGCGAGCAGCGCCGCGATGACGGGCTCGTCGCTGCCCGGCAGGTAGTTGCGGCTGCACGGCGCCAGCTGCAACTGGTCGACCAGCACTTGCGCCAAGCGCTGGTCGGCCTGGGTGACGGGCGTGGTGACGCCCCGTGCGGCAAAGTCGGCCAGGATGGCTTTCAGCAAGGGACTCAGCACCAGCGCGCACGGCTGCGCGGGCAGTCGGTCGCACAGGCTGGCGTCGATGTAGGCCGAGTGAAACACGACATCCTGGCGGATATAGCCATCGTGCAAGGTCTCGGGCGGTATCCACACGGCGTACTGGGGCGGCGACAGGTAGCGCTGGCCCGCCACCATGATTTCCATCACGCCCGTGGAGCAATACGTGAGCTGGCCCCACGGATGGCTCTGGTAATCGAATTGCTGGTGCGCGTGGTAATCGTCGAGGCGAAAGTACACGGGGTAGGGCAGGGTGTCGGAAACGGCGGGGAAATGCTGGTTGCTGGCCATATTGTCCTGTTCTTCGCATGGATTGTCCGATATGAATTATATCCATGGAATCGGACCATGCGAAAATGGCGTTCATTGAATAATGGAGTTTTTCGCATGCAAGCCAAGCATTATCTGTTTCCCGTGATCGCCGTGCTGATCTGGGCCATCAATACCATCGTCAGCAAGATGGCCGTGGGCGTGATCGACCCGGCCGCCATCTCGTTCTACCGCTGGCTGCTGGCCGGCGTGCTGCTGGCGCTCGTGTTTGGGCGCGCCGTGTGGAAGCAGCGGGCCATCGTAAAACCGTATCTGGGGAAACTGTTTGTCCTGGGCATGCTGGGCATGGTCATGTACCAGTGCCTCGCATATATCGCCGCGCAGACGACGACGGCCACCAACATGGGCATCCTGGCATCGACGATGCCGCTGCTGGCCGTGGGCCTGTCCGTGCTGTTGTTGAAAGAGGCGCCCACCGTGGGCGGCGTGTTCGGTGGCCTGGTGTCGCTGCTGGGACTCGGCTATCTGCTCAGCCATGGCGACCCGGCCGCGCTGATCGCCCATGGCGCGGCCGTTGGCGACGCCCTGATGCTGCTGGCCTGCCTGTCATATGCGGGCTATGGCGTGCTGCTCAAGCGCTGGAAGATTCCCCTGAATAACTGGCATTCCTTGCTGATCCAGGTCTGGTGCGCCGTGCCCGTGCTGTTCGTGTATTACCTGAGCCAGTTTGCGCCGCCCGTCACCAGCGCCGGCTTGCCGCTGGTGCTGTTTGCGGGCATCCCCGCATCCATCATCGCGCCGTTTTTGTGGATGCACGGCCTGGCCAAGCTGGGCCCCAGCCGCGCGACGACCTTGATGAATTTGCTGCCCGTGTTCACGGTGATCATCGCCATGCTGTTCCTGGGGGAAACCTTGCACAGCTATGATGTGATCGGCGGCGGCGTGACCTTGCTGGGCGTGGTGATGGTGCAAACCCTGAAACGCCCATTGAGGCGCGCGCAAGCGTAGTATTTTTTGCTATGCTGGTATTTTGCAAAGGAGCCATCATGGCAAGCGCCGATACCATCGATACCCTGCTGGACGAACTGGAAGCGTTCGGTCTGGCCAATGATGCTGAACATGCCGAGCGCGCCAGCCGCATGCTCAACATTACGCGCGATACGGGCGAATTGCTGGCCGTGCTGGTGCGTGCGCGCGGTGCGCGCCGGGTGCTGGAAATCGGCACCTCGAACGGCTATTCCACCCTGTGGCTGGCGCGCGCGGCGCAGGCGCTGGGCGGCAGCGTGGTGACGGTGGAAAAGGCGCAGGACAAGTTCGACATGGCGCATGCCAACTTTGCGCGCGCGCAATTGCAGGGTGTGGTCAAGCAGCTGCTGGCGGACGCGGGCGACGTGCTGCGCGATGCGGCGGACGGCGCCTACGATGTCATCTTTCTCGATTCCGCGCGCCAGCAGTACGCCCTATGGTGGCCGCAGCTGGACCGCGTGCTGGCGGCCGGCGGCGTGCTGGTGGTCGACAACGCCAGTTCGCACTATGCGGACATGGCCGGCTTTATCGAGGCCATCCGCGCCGACAGCCGCTACACGACGTGCTTGGCGACCGTGGGCAAGGGCGAATTTATCGCCGTCAAGGCGGGCAACTAGTTATTTACTCGGCGACAATCGCCGCTTCCAGCACGCGCACCAGCGATTCGACGCCTTGCGCGTCGATATCGTCAAAACGGCCGACCAAGGGACTGTCGAGGTCGAACACGCCGATGATCTGGCCATTCGCAAAGACGGGCACCACGAGTTCCGAACGGGAATTGACATCGCAGGCGATATGGCCGGGAAACGCGTGCACATCCTGCACGACGATGGATTTGCCTTCGACCACGGTGGTGCCGCACACGCCGCGGCCTTTCTTGATGCGGATGCAGGCCGGCTTGCCCTGGAACGGTCCCAGCACCAGCTCCTCGCCCTTGAGGAAATAAAAGCCGGCCCAGTTGAGGCCGGGCATGGTGTTGAAGACCAGCGCGCTGAAGTTGGCTGTATTGGCGATGAAGTCGCTCTCGCCCGACAGCAAGCCTTGCAGCTGCGAACGCAGGTCCGCATACATGGCTTGCTTGGCTTCCGGGGTATCGGTGCCGTAGGCGGCGTCGCTGATGGTAAACGTCATGGTCGTGGTGGTGTTTGAAATGGGGAAGGCGCCATGGTAGCGCGTCTGGCGCGCCAGCGTGCGGCGTCAGCTTTTCAATTGTTCCGCCGCCAGCTGGCGCAGCAGGGGCAGGGCCGCATGGCCGTGCTCTTCCCGCCAGGCCAGGCCGATGCCGGCCGCCAGTTCCTCTCCCTGCAACAGTTGTCGGTAGACCACGCCAGCGAGGCGCAGCGCGCGGAACGAGTCGGCCAGCAGGGCCATGCCCTTGCCGGCCGCCACATCGCTGAGCAGCACATGGTGGTCGGGCGCCTCGCGCAAAAAAATGGGCGCGAAGCCATGGCGGCGAAATACCTGCTGGCAATGATCGAAAAAGGCGGGCTGGCGCGCCCGTTCGAACCAGTAAATCGATTCTGCCGCGATGTCGGCCAGGCTGACCTTGCGCTTCTTCGCCAGCCGGTGCCCGGCCGGCAGGGCCAGCATCATGGGCTGGCGCGCCAGTGGCTGCACGGCCAGTTCGAAGGTGGCGCTGGGCAGGGCGAGCAGGGCCGCATCGAGCTGGCCCTTGCGTACGGCAGCCACCAGGCGCGGCGAGGGTGCCGCCGTCAGTTCCAATCGCATGGTGCCCAATTGCTTGTCCAATGCCGCCAGCAGGGGCCGGAACAGGCCTGCTTCCACCGAACTGGTCAGGCCCAGACGCAGGCGCGCGGGCGCGCTGTCTTGCCGCAGCGACGCTTGCGCCATCTCCAGCAAATCGAGGATGTGCAAGGCCTGCGGCAGCAGGGTGCGGCCCGCCTGCGTCAAGGCCACGCCCTGCGTGTCGCGTTCGAACAATCGCGTGCCCAGCCTGTCTTCCAGCAGCCTGATGGCGCGCGACAGGGGCGGCTGGGTCATGTGCAACTGTTCCGCCGCCTGGCGGAAATTCAGACAGCGGGCGACGGCGCAAAACAGCGTCAAGGCATGGGTATCGAGGGTTCTCATACCAGAAAGGTATCACGAAATCGCACATTCCCTTGCCGGCCTGCGCGGCGCAGACTGGCCTCATTGACACTGAGGGAGATCAACATGCAACTGCAACAACGACGCATCGGCCATAGCGGCTTGCACAGCTCGGCATTGGGCCTGGGCTGCATGGGCATGTCGGAATTCTATGGCGCTACCGATGAGGCGCAATCCTTGGCCACGCTGGAAGCGGCCCTGGCGGCGGGCGTGACCCTGTTCGATACGGCCGACGCCTACGGCTTTGGCCACAACGAGCAATTGCTGGGGCGATTTTTAAAAGGCCGGCGCGGACAAGCGCTGGTCGCCACCAAGTGCGGCCTGGCGCGCGAGGCGGGCAACTATGCGCGCCGCGTGGACAACTCCCCCGCCTACATCCGCCAGGCGTGCGATGCGTCGCTGGCGCGCCTGGGCGTGGAGGCCATCGACCTGTTTTACCTGCACCGCCTGAACCTCGATACCCCGCTGGAAGATTCAATGGGAACGCTGGCGCAATTGCTGCAAGAGGGCAAGATTCGCGCCGTGGGCCTGTGCGAAGTGAGCGCCGCCACCTTGCGGCGCGCGGCGGCGCTCTGCCCCGTGGCCGCCGTGCAGAGCGAATACTCGCTGTGGACGCGCGAGCCGGAGCAGGGCGTGCTGGCCGCCTGCCGCGAAGTGGGTGCGAGTTTCTTTGCCTACAGCCCGCTGGGGCGCGGTTTCCTGACGGGCGCCATTGCCGGCGTGGCCAGCCTCGACGCCGGGGATTTTCGCCAGTTCAATCCTCGGTTCGCGGCCGATAACCTGGCACGCAACCAGGCCATCGTCGCGCAAGTCCAGCAACTGGCGCGCGCGAAAGGCTGTACGCCGGCCCAGCTGGCGCTGGCCTGGCTGCTGGCCCAGGGCGATGACATCATCCCCATCCCCGGCACCAAGCGCATCGCCTACCTGCACGACAACCTCGGCGCGCTGGCCGTGCAGCTGGACGGGGCGGAACTGGCGGCGATGAGCGCAGCCTTTCCCTTGGGCATGGCGGCGGGCGCGCGCTATACGGCGGAGGGCATGAAGGGCGTGGATGCCTGAAAAAGATGAGCCGAGTGTACGCCAGCGTACCTAACTGACGCTTTCGCTGCGGGATAATCGCCGACGATCTGCTAGCATTCCCGCTGGCTCCAAGCACCCGCGCGGCGCTGCGGGGCCGGGGGATGCAGCATGGATAGAAGGGTGGATGTCAAATTGCTAGATGATGATATTTTCGATATCGAATTGAAGTTATTGCTTGAAGGAATCTTGTTGAGATATCAGCACGATTTCCGCGATTATTCGGTGGCGTCGTTGCGCCGGCGCATGCGCCAGGCCATGGAGCGCTTCGGCTGTGCCAGCCTGTCGCAGTTGCAGGACCGCATCTTGCACGAGCCGGCCATGTTCGCGCAGATGCTGCAGTTTTTCACGGTGCAAGTGAGCGAAATGTTCCGCGATCCCGCGTATTTCCGCGCCTTGCGCGAAAAAGTCGTACCCGTCCTGCATACCTATCCCTCCATCAAGATTTGGGTGGCCGGCTGCAGCAGCGGCGAAGAGGTGTGGTCGCTGGCCATCTTGCTGGAAGAGGAAGGCTTGCTTGAACGCAGCATGATTTATGCAACCGATATCAATGTCGAGGCGCTGGCCGCCGCCGAAGCGGGCATCTATTCGATCGAGCGCATCGCCCAGTTCAGCGAGAATTACCAGCTGGCGGGCGGCAAGCGCTCCTTGTCCGACTATTACACGGCCGCCTACAAGGGCGCCATCTTTGACCGGCGCCTGCGGCGCCAGTTCGTCTTCGCCGACCATAGCCTGGCGACGGACAGCGTGTTTTCGGAGGTGCACATGGTTTCCTGCCGTAACGTCATGATTTATTTCAATAAAGACTTGCAAGACCGCAGCCTGGGCATGTTCCACGAAGCGCTGGTGAACCGGGGCTTCCTGGGCCTGGGCATGAAGGAGAGCCTGCATTTCAGCCGCCACGCAGCCAGCTTCAACGAGCTGAGCCCCGCTGAACGCATCTTCCAGCGGGCCTGACATGTTGCCGACCTTCGACGTGGCGCCACCGCCCGCCGGCCTGCGCCTGATCGCCATCGGCGCCTCGGCCGGCGGCGTGGAGGCGCTGGGCATCGTGCTGCGCGCCTTGCCCGCCACCTGCCGCGCGGCCGTGGTGGTGGTGCTGCACCTGGCGCCGGGCCGCTCCAGCCAGTTGCCGCAGCTGTATGCGGCGCGCTGCGCGCTGCCCTTGCGCGAAGCGCAGGACAAGGAACCGCTGCAAGGCGGCACCGTCTACTTCGCCCCGCCCGATTACCACCTGCAAATCGAACCCGATGGCTGTTTTTCCCTGTCGCAGGAAGCGCCCGTGTATTTTTCGCGCCCGTCCATCGATGTCCTGCTGGAAACGGCTGCCTACGCCTACCGGCGCGCCATGCTGGCCATCATCCTGACGGGTGCCTCGGCCGACGGCGCAGCGGGACTGGCGCGCGTGCGGCAGCTGGGCGGCAGCGCCTGGGTGCAGGAGCCAACGCGGGCCAGTTGTGGCATCATGCCGGCCGCCGCGCTCAAGCGTGCCGGCGCCGACCGCGTACTCGATTTGCCGCAGATGGCCGCCAGCCTGGCCTTGCTTGGCGATGAAGAACACAAGTGAATGGGAGTGGGGCAGTGCGTGTAATATATGTGAGAATTGAAACAATGTTTATGTCCATATCAAATCACGATGGCATCTTGCCGTTGCGATGCCTGAAGATGACTCCGTGACCGCACCTATCCATATCCTCGTCGTTGACGACATCGCGCAAAACCTGGTCGCCGCCGAAGCCGTGCTGGCACGGCCCGGTATTGTCATCCTCAAGGCAAGCTCGGGCGCACAAGCGCTGGAACTGCTGTTGACGCATGAAGTCGCACTGGCCCTGATCGACGTGCAAATGCCGCAGATGGATGGTTTCGAACTGGCCGAGCTGATACGCGGCAGCGAACGCACGCGCAGCATTCCCCTGATTTTCCTCACGGCCGCGTCGCGCGAACCGAGCTACAGTTTCCGTGGCTACGAGGCGGGCGCCGTCGATTTTCTCTACAAGCCCATCGACGTAAAAGCCTTGCAAAGCAAAGTGGCGGTGCTGGTGCAGCTGTTCCAGCAAAAGCGTGAACTGTCGGCCCAGCTCGATGAACTCAAGCAGGCGCTGCACCTCAATGAACTGTTCACGGCCGTGCTGGGCCACGATTTGCGCACGCCCTTGTCAGTGGTGATGAACGGCGCCATGCTGTTGCCGATGATGAGCGACCACCCGAAGGTGATCGTCACGGCGCAGCGCATCGAAAGCAGCGCCAAGCGCATGGGGCGCATGGTTGACCAGTTGCTGGACCTGGCGCGCATCCGTTCCGGCACGATGGAGTTGCGCAGCAGCACGCACGACTACCTGGCGCTGGCGCGCGCCATCGTCGAGGAATGCGAGACGGCGGGCCAGGCCACGCATGTCGAGGTCAGCAGTGTCGGCGAGCTGCACGGGCAATGCGATGCGGGCTTGCTGTCGCAAGTCATCTCAAATCTGTTATGCAATGCCATTACGCATGGCGAGGCGGGCACGCCGGTGCATTTGGCCCTCGACGGGCGCGCCACCGACAGCATTGAGTTGCGCATCAGCAATCGTGGTGTCATCACCGCCGCCTTGCTGCCGACCCTGTTCGAGCCCTTCCGGCAGGCGGGCGAAAAGCGCAGGACGGGGCAGGGCCTGGGACTGGGCCTGTACACGGTGAACATGTTCGTCAAAGCCCACGGCGGCACGGTCGAGCTCAGCTCCACGGCCGCGCAGGGCACGGTGGCGACCGTGCGCATCCCGCGCCAGTGCCAGGTGCGCGTGCAAGCGGGACTGGCCACATGAGCGCGCCAGCCTGGCCGCGCGGCGGCGGCAGCATGGGCGAGCTGGTGCGCCAGTACGACTGGTCCGCTACCAGCCTTGGCGCGCTCGATGGCTGGCCTGCCCATTTGCGCACCAGCGTCGACATCGTGCTCAATTCGCCGATGGCGATGGTGCTGATGTGGGGCCCGCAGCACGTGATGATCTATAACGACGATTACATCCAGATCGCCGGGGCGCGCCATCCGGCGGCGCTGGGCGGCACGGTGCCGGCCGTCTGGCCCGAAATCTGGGACTGGAATGCGCGCATCCTCGAAGCGGGACTGCGCGGCGAGACGCAGGTGCACCGTGAATGCTGTTTGCCGCTGTTGCGCGGAGGACAGCACGCGGATGTCTGTTTCGACCTGTTTTACACGCCCGTGCATGGCGCCGACGGCCAGGTGGACGGCGTGCTGTGCACGGCGCTGGAATTGACGGCGCGCATGGAAGAGGGGCGCCAGCTGAAGCTGGCCACGGCCGAACTGGGCGAACTCAACACCACCTTGCAGGCGGAGAGCGAGGCCGTGCGCGCGGCCAACCGCCGCTTGGGCGAAGAGCGCGCGCTGCTGCGCGCCCTGTTCCAACAGGCGCCCAGCTTCATGGCCCTGCTGCGCGGGCCGCAGCATGTGTTCGAGCTGGCGAATGAACATTATCTGCGCCTGGTGGGCCACCGCGATTTACTGGGCAAGACTGTCGAATCGGCCTTGCCTGAAGTCAAGGCGCAAGGCTTCATCGAACTGCTCGACCAAGTCTACCGCACGGGCGAGCCCTTCGAAGGGCGTCAGGTGAAGGTGGACTTGCAGACGGCAGATGGGCAGACGGGCCAGCGCCATATCGACTTCGTGTACCAGCCCATCAAGGATGACGAGGGCGTGGTCACGGGCATCCTGGTCGAGGGCATCGATGTCACCGAGCACATGGAAGGCGAGGAGCGGCTGCGCCTGGCCCAGCAGGCGGGCGGCATCGGCACCTTCGAATGGTTCCCCGAGACGGGCGCGATGCTGGTGTCGCCCATGTTCCGCCGCCTGTGGGGCATTGCCGACGAGGAGGACGTGACGGAACGCCTGCTGGTAAGCCTGGTCGATGCGCGCGACCAGCAAAAGGTGGGGCCCAGCAAGCTTGACCTGGCGCAAAATCCCCTCGAGTATGTGGAGTACCGCATCCGCCGCCCTGCCGATGGCGCGTTGCGCTGGATCGCGCGCCAGGGCGAGGTGGTGGCCGGCCGCGTGCTGGGCCAGCGCCGCTACGTGGGCGTGTCGTTCGACGTGACGGAGCGGCGCCAGATCGAGGATGAACTCACCGCCAGCCAGGAGCGCATGGCGGCCATTTTCGGCCAGGCCTCGGTGGGCTTGTCCGAGCTGGGCCTCGATGGCCGTTTCCAGCGCGTCAACGGTGCCCTGTGCCGCATGTTGGGCCGCTCGGCTGAAGAGCTGCTGAGTCTGAACATGAACGACATCATGCATCCGGCGGATGTGCCTGGCAACGGTGTGTTGTTCCGGCGCCTGGTGGAGACGGGTGAATCTTTCTCGCTGGAAAAGCGCTACCTGAAGCCAGATGGCTCGCAAGTATGGGTGTCGAGCAATGTCAGCCGTCTGCTGGATGAGCAGGGACAGACGCGCTCCCTGATTGCCGTCAAGACGGACATTACGGACCGGCGCCGCGTGGAAAAGGCGCTGCATGAATTGAACGAAACGCTCGAACACCGTGTCGAACAGGAGGTCAATGAGCGCACCAAGGCCGAGGATGCCTTGCGTCAGGCGCAAAAGATGGAAGCCGTGGGCCAGCTGACAGGCGGCATCGCGCACGACTTCAACAATGTGCTGCAAATCATCTCCGGCAATTTGCATTTGCTGCAGCACCTGACGGGTACGGATGGCGTGATGCGACAGCGCCTGGACACGGCGATTGCCGCCGTCGAGCGGGGCGCCAAGCTGTCGTCGCACCTGCTGGCGTTTGCGCGGCGTCAACCGTTGAAACCCGTGGTGGCCGACCTGGCGCGCGTGGTGCGCAACATGGATGCGCTGCTGCGGCGCGCCCTGGGTGAAGCGATCGATATCGTGCTGGTGGGCGGCGGCGGGCTGTGGAATACCCTGGTCGACCGCAGCCAGATCGAGAACGTCATCCTCAACCTGGCCATCAATGCGCGCGACGCCATGGATGGCGTGGGCAAGCTGACCATCGAGCTGGGCAATGTGGTGCTCGACGAGCAGTATGTGCACAAGCTGGTCGATGTGCCGGCGGGCCAGTACGTGATGCTGTCGGTGACGGACACGGGCCGCGGCATGAGCGGGCGCGTGCTGCAGCGCGCGTTCGAGCCGTTTTTCACCACCAAGCCGGAAGGCGCGGGCACGGGCCTGGGCCTGTCGATGGCGTATGGCTTCGTCACGCAAAGCCGTGGCCATATTCGCATTTACAGTGAACCTGGCGTGGGCACGGGAGTCAAAATCTATTTGCCCCGTTCCCTGATGGCCGAAGCGGACGAGGAACTGGAATTGAGCGGCGTCGTCACGGGCGGCACGGAAACGGTGCTGGTGGTGGAAGACGACGTGGGCGTGCGCACCACCGTGGTCGACATGCTGGGCGCGCTCGGCTATACGGTGCTCAAGGCCGAAGACGGCGAAAGCGCGCTGGCCGTGCTGCACAGCGGCGCGCAGATCGACTTGCTGTTTACTGACGTCATCATGCCGGGCCCCGTCAGCAGCACGGAGATGGCGCGCCAGGCGCGCGAACTGCAGCCCGATATCGCCGTCTTGTTTACTTCGGGCTACGCGCAGGATGTCATCGTGCACGAAGGGCGTCTCGACGCGGGGGTGGAATTGCTCAGCAAGCCATACCGGCGCGAAGAGCTGGCACGCAAGCTGCGCCATGTGCTGGCCAACCGCCAGCAGCAAATGCGTGCGCGCCAGTTTGAACGGTCCGGTGCGCCGGTGGCCGGCACTCCGGCGAGCGGCAGCACGGCGGCCAGCGTGCTGGGAAGTGGTACGCCGGGGCTGGACTTGACGGGCCATGCTTTGGTACCGCAGGGTGACATGCCGACATCGATGAAAATTCTCGTGGTGGAAGACAATCTCGATTCTCAGTTGATGGTATGCGAGCTGGTGGGCATGCTGGGTCACACGGTCAGCGGCGTCTCCGATGGCGAGGCGGCGTGGAAATTACTCAATGAGCAAGATTTCGATATCCTGTTTACCGATGTCAGCCTGCCCGGCATGTCCGGCATCGCGCTGGCACGCATGGTGCTGCGCGAGAAACCGGGCATGCGCATCATCTTTTCCACCGGTTATGGCAAGGAGTCGATGGATGAGTTGGGCTTTTCCGCCAGTGTCTTGCGCAAGCCCTATGATTTGACAGAGTTGCAAGCGGCACTCGACCAACCCTGACGGGCATGCGCCGACACGGCCTGCCTGTCTCAACCTGCAGAGGCACACATGACTCCTGAACTGACCATGCTAGGCTGTACTTTGGTACTGGCGCTGGTGCAAATCCTGTTGCCCGCGCTGTTACGTACGCGCGAAACAGGCACGGCCTATAACGTGAGCGCGCGCGACGGCGACGGGCCGCCTGTGGGCAAGATCACGGGCCGCTTGCAGCGGGCCCAGGCGAACCTGTTTGAAACCCTGCCCCTGTTCGCTGCCGCCGTGCTGATCGCCCACGTGACGGCGCAGGAAAGCGCGCTGACCCTGTACGGCGCCGCCCTGTACCTGGCCGCCCGCGTGCTCTACCTGCCGCTGTACGCGTTTGGCGTGCCCGTCGTGCGCACGCTGGTGTGGTGCGTGTCGATTGCCGGCTTGCTGATGCTCTTCTGGGCCATCCTGTTCGCTTCTTAAAGTCCTACGCGGACTGTAGCAGCCGTCCTATGGCGGTGCGCCGGGCGCGGCCGTAAAGTAATGGCAAGCTGGCGGCTGGCGCCGGCATGTCAGGGACCGGACCATGATGACGACCACCACTTCCGCAACGCAAGAGTCGGGTAGCGCCCGCCAGCGCAAGATCCAGCGCCTGCTGCGCGGCGTATTTGGCGTGGCGCGGCTGCGCGCCGGCCAGCAGGAAGTCATCGACAGCGTACTGGCCGGGCGCGACACCCTGGCCATCATGCCCACCGGCAGCGGCAAATCGCTGTGCTACCAGCTGCCCGCCGCGCTGTTGCCCGGTGCGACCGTGGTGGTGTCGCCGCTGATCTCGCTAATGAAAGACCAGCTGGAAAAGTTGCGGCAACTGGGCATCACGGCCGTGCAGTTCAACAGCAGCCTGTCGCGCGCCGAGGAAGACGCCGCCAGCGCCCGCATAGGCGAGGGCGGCAGGATCATCATCTTTTGCACGCCGGAACGTCTCGCCAATCCCGCATTCCTGTCCCTGCTGGGCGCCGCGCCGCCCAGCCTGGTCGTCATCGATGAAGCCCATTGCATTTCCCAATGGGGCCACGACTTCCGTCCCGCCTACCTGGAAATTGCCGCCGCCCTGCGCACGCTGGGCCGTCCGCCTGTGCTGGCGCTGACGGCCACGGCCACCGGGGAAGTGATGGCCGATATCGACGCGCAACTGGAAGCGCGCAAGCTGCAGGTCATCAATACGGGCATCTACCGCGCCAATTTGCGCTACCGCGTGATCCAGGTCACCAATGCCGGAGAAAAACAAGATGAAGTCTTGCGTCTGCTACGCGAGACTGCCGGCGTGGGCATCGTGTATGCGGCCACCGTCAAGGCCGTCGAGGATCTGACGGCGCGGCTGGAGGAAGTGGGCGAGAGCGTCACCTGCTACCACGGCAAGCTGGCGGCGCGCGAGCGCCAGCGCCACCAGGACTTGTTCATGCGCGGCGAACGCCGCATCATGGTGGCCACCAACGCCTTCGGCATGGGCATCGACAAGCCCGACACGCGCTTCGTGATTCACTTGCAGGTGCCGGCCAACCTGGAAGCGTACTACCAGGAATCGGGCCGGGCGGGGCGCGATGGCTTGCCCGCCGACTGCACCTTGTTGTATTTCCAGCAAGACAAGCGGGTGCAGCAATTCTTTCTGGCCAAGCACTATCCGACGGAAGGCGAACTGGCCACCATCGTGGCAGCAGTGCAAGAGCTGCCGGCCACCTTCGCTTTTGCTGCGCTGGCATCGGGCTTGCCGGAGTTTTCAGATGGCCACTTGAAGGTCTGCCTGAAACTGTTGAAAGACGGCAAGTTGCTGCGCCAGGACCGCAAGCTGGGCTACAGCCTGAAAGCGCCCTCGGCAAAGTCGCCGTCATACGCGCAGCTGGCGCAGATCTACGTCGACAAGCAGGAGCGCGACAAACAGGCGCTCGAGCAGATGGTGGCGTATGCGCAAAGCGGCCTGTGCCGCTGGAAACTGCTGCTCGATTACTTTGGTGATGCAGGCGATTTCGAGCGCTGCTGCACTTGCGATAATTGCCAGTCGCCGCCCGCGCTGGCGGCGCCCATTACCCTGGACGAGTTGCCGCCGGCGCCTGTCCAGGCGCAGGCACCCCATATCGCCGTCGGCAGCCGCGTGCGCGTGCCCCGTTACCAGATCGGCACCGTGCTGTTGGTGGCGGGCGACCATGTCACGATTGCGTTTCCGGAAGACACCACGCGCACTTTCATGGCCGAGTTTGTTGCACCGGCTTGAATCCATTGTGCGCTGTCTAACAGTGACCGAGCGCAAGAGCGCTAGAATCAGCCCATTCCAACGCGGTTTTTTTTAACGTAGGGAGCTGGGCATGGCAGACATGGTAGTGGTGCGCAAGGAAGGCTTGTATTGCGTGCCGGGGCAGTTTTACATCGACCCGTGGCGCCCTGTCGAGCGCGCCATTATCACGCATGCGCATGCCGACCATGCGCGCGGGGGCCACCGGCATTACCTGTGCGCCAGCGACGGCGTCAAGGTGCTGCAGGCGCGCCTGGGCGCCGTTTCCATCCAGGGTCTCGCGTATGGCGACACCATCGAACACCACGGCGTGCAGGTTTCGCTGCATCCGGCCGGCCACGTGCTCGGTTCCGCCCAGGTGCGCATGCAGCACGGCGGCGCAGTGTGGGTGGCGTCCGGCGACTACAAGCTGCAGCCCGACCCTACCTGCACGCCGTTCGAACCCGTGCGCTGCGATACCTTCATCACGGAATCGACCTTCGGCCTGCCCATCTATCGCTGGCAGGCGCCGCAGGAAATCCATGACGAGATCAACCAGTGGTGGCGCAGGAATGCGGCCGAAGGGCGCACCAGCGTACTGTTCTGCTATGCCTTTGGCAAGGCGCAGCGCATCCTGGCGGGTCTGGACGCAACCATCGGTCCCATCATCTGCCATGGCGCGGCGCAGGCATTGACGCAGGTCTACCGTGAGTCCGGCGTGGCCTTGCCGGCCACCGTGATGGTGGGCGATGTCACGGACAAGGCGGCCCTGAAGACAGCCATGGTGATCGCGCCGCCGTCGGCCTCCGGTTCGCCGTGGATGAAGCGCTTCGGCGACTACAGCGATGCGTTCGCCAGCGGCTGGATGCTGCTGCGCGGCGCGCGCCGGCGGCGCGGCGTGGACCGGGGTTTCGTGCTGTCCGACCATGCTGACTGGCCGGGCCTGATGCAAGCCATCCAGGCCACGCAGGCCGAACGCATCATCGTCACGCATGGCTCGATACCCGTGATGGTGCGCTGGCTGCAGCAAAATGGCTGGCAGGCGGGCGGCTTCGAGACGGAGTATGGCGATGACGAAGCCGATGACAGTGCGCCCGGTGCTTCCTCGGCAGCGGAGGACGTCACCCATGCGTGAATTTGCCCGGCTGTATGCGGAACTCGATGAAACCACGTCCACCAGCCGCAAGCTGGCGGCGCTGCAAGCCTATTTTCGGGACGCATCACCCGAGAACGCGGCCTGGGCCGTGTACTTCCTGGCCGGCGGCAAGCCGCGCCAGGCCGTGCCCACCAAGTTGCTGCGCGAATACGCGACCGAACGCGCCGGTCTCGATGCCTGGCTGTTCGACGAGGCCTACCACGCCGTGGGCGACCTGGCCGAAACCATCGCCCTGATCCTGCCCGCGCCCACCAGGCGCAGCGACGTCGGCCTGGCCGAGTGGGTCGAACGGCGCATCGCGCCCTTGCGCGGCGCGGCGCCCGAGACCATCCGCGCCGCCCTGCTGGCGTACTGGGACGAGCTGGAAACGCGCGAACGTTTTCTATTGATCAAGCTGATCGGCGGCGGCTTTCGCGTGGGCGTGTCCAAACTGCTGGTGACGCGCGCGCTGGCCAGCATCGCCGCCGTGGACAGCAAGCTGATCGCACAGCGCCTGATGGGCTGGACCGATGGCAAGGTCAGCCCCACGGGCGAGGGCTTCCTCAAGCTGACCGGCGCGCAGTCGGATGACGAACATGCGCTGCGCGGCGGCCAGCCTTACCCCTTCTTCCTGGCGCACCCCTTGCAGGCGCCACCGGAGACACTGGGCGACCTTGCCGACTGGCTGGTCGAATGGAAATACGACGGCATGCGCGCCCAGCTGCTGCGCCGCGATGGCGTCAACTGCTTGTGGTCGCGTGGCGAGGAATTGATCACGGAGCGTTTTCCCGAACTGGCGCAGCTGGCCTTACCCGAGGGTACGGTGCTCGATGGCGAAATCCTCATCTGGCAGCCGGGCGAGGTGCCGGCGCCATTTGCTGATTTGCAACAACGCATGGGCCGCAAGACGGTGTCGCCCAAGCTGCTGGCCGAATTGCCGGCCGTGCTGGTGGCCTACGATGTGCTGGAAGTCGATGGCGTGGATGTCCGCCAGTTGCCCCAGCTGGAACGGCGCGCGCTGCTGGAAACCCTGGTGGCCGGCGTGCGCTCTCCCACGCTGCGGCTGTCGCCGCGCATCGCCGCGGCAAGCTGGGACGCGCTGGCGGCCATCCGCGCAGAATCGCGGGCGCGCGGCGTGGAAGGCCTGATGCTCAAGGCAGTCTCGGCCGCATATGGCGTGGGCCGCACGAAAGATGTGGGCACCTGGTGGAAATGGAAGATTGACCCGTATGCCATCGACGCCGTGCTGATCTACGCCCAGGCGGGCCACGGCCGGCGCGCGTCGCTGTACACGGACTACACGTTCGCCGTGTGGGATAGTGACTGGGAGGGCGGGCATGGCGAGGAACGCAAGCTGGTGCCCTTCGCCAAGGCGTATTCGGGCCTGACTGATGCTGAAATTGGCCAAGTCGATGCGGTCATCCGCAAGACCACCATCGAGAAATTCGGCCCCGTGCGCAGCGTCAAGCCGACCATGGTGTTCGAGATCGGTTTCGAAGGCATCGCCGCGTCGAGCCGCCACAAGGCGGGTATCGCCGTGCGCTTTCCCCGCATCCTGCGCCGGCGCGAAGACAAGGCCATCGCCGACGCGGACACCCTGGCCACCTTGAAGGCCATGCTGGCCCAGGCGACATGAGCAAGAGTGCGCTGGCGCAGCGCATCGATGCCTGGTTTGCCGGGCGCGGCTGGACGATCTTTCCCTTCCAGCGCGCCGTCTGGCGCACCGCCGCACAGGGCCGCTCCGGCCTGCTGCATGCCAGCACGGGGTCCGGCAAAACGTATGCGGTCTGGTTCGGCGCCTTGCTGCGCGCCGAGCGCCTGGCGCGCAAGGGGCGGAAGCAGGGCTTGCGCGTGCTGTGGATCACGCCCATGCGGGCGTTGGCGGCCGACACCGTGCGCGCGCTGCAAGCCTCGGGTACGGAGCTCGCTCCCGGCTGGCGCATTGAGGCGCGCACGGGCGATACCAGCGCCGCGCAGCGGGCGCGGCAGGCGAAAGCCTGGCCCGAGGTGCTCGTCACGACGCCGGAAAGCCTGTCCCTGATGCTGAGCCAGATAGACGCCCAGGAACGTTTCAGCCTGCTGGAAACGGTGATCGTCGACGAGTGGCATGAATTGATGGGCAGCAAGCGCGGCGTGCAGGTGCAGCTGGCGCTGGCCCGCTTGCGCCGCTGGAATGGCGCATTGATGACGTGGGGCTTGTCGGCTACCCTGGGCAACTTGCAGCAGGCGCAGGACGTTTTGCAGGGCGAGGAAAACGCCGGCGTGCTGGTCGAAGGCAAGGTGAAAAAGCGCATCCTCGTCGACAGCCTGATCCCCGTCAACCCCACGCGCTTTCCCTGGGGCGGGCATTTGGGCATCCAGATGCTGCAGCCTTTGATTGCCGAGATCGAGGGCAGCGCCACCACGCTCGTGTTTACGAACACGCGTTCGCAGGCCGAGCTGTGGTACCAGCACCTGCTCGATGCGCGGCCGGACTGGGCGGGATTGATCGCCCTGCACCATGGTTCGCTGGACCGCGAAGTGCGCGAATGGGTCGAGCAGCACTTGAAAACGGGCGAACTGAAAGCCGTCGTGTGTACTTCCAGCCTGGACCTGGGCGTCGATTTCCTGCCCGTCGAGCGGGTGCTGCAGGTGGGCAGCGCGAAGGGTATCGCCCGGCTGGTGCAGCGGGCCGGGCGTAGCGGCCACGCGCCGGGCCGCATTTCGCGCGTCACCCTGGTGCCCACCAACAGCCTGGAACTGCTGGAAGCGGCGGCTGCCCGCGCGGCCTTGGCGCAGGGCCACCTGGAAGCGCGCCCCGTGCCGGACAAGCCGCTCGACGTGCTGGTGCAGCACCTGGTGACGATCGCCCTGGGCGGCGGCTTCGAGTCGCCGGCCCTGTACGACGAAGTGCGTGCCGCCTGGTCCTACCGCCACCTGACGCCGGACGAGTGGCAATGGGCGCTCGACTTCGTCGCCCGCGGCGGGCAAAGCCTTACCGTGTACCCGGAATACCGGCGCGTGTTGCCCGATGAGGCGAGCGTGTACCGCGTGCCAGATGCGGCGCTGGCGCGGCGCCACCGCATGAGCATCGGCACCATCGTCTCGGAAGCGGCGATCCAGGTCAAGTTCCTGGGTGGCGGACGCATCGGCAGCATCGAGGAATCGTTCATCGCGCGCCTGAAGCAGGGCGACCATTTTTTGTTTGGCGGGCGCATCCTGGAATTCGTGCGCGTGCATGAGATGACGGCGTATGTGCGGCGCGCAACAGGCAGTCGGGGCGCCGTGCCGCGCTGGCAGGGCGGCAAGATGCCGCTGTCGTCGGAACTGGCGCATGCCGTGCTGGACCAGTTGCAGCTGGCCCAAGAGGGCAAGGCCAGCGGGCCGGAAATGCGCGCGCTGGCGCCGCTGCTGGCCATCCAGCAAAAATGGTCCAGCCTGCCTACGCGCGCCAGTCTGCTGGTGGAAACCTTGTCCAGCCGCGAAGGTCATCACCTGTTCGTGTATCCGTTCGCGGGCCGCTCGGTGCACCTGGGCCTGGCGTCCCTGCTGGCCTACCGCATCGCGCGCGTGCAGCCGGCGACCTTGTCGATCGCCGTCAACGATTATGGCTTTGAATTGCTGGGCGGGGACGATATCGATTTTATGCCGCTGTTGACGGCCGCCAGCGGCGCCGATATTCCTCTGTTCAGCACGGACAACTTGCTCGAGGACGTGCTGGCCAGCCTGAACGCGACGGAATTGTCGCAGCGGCGCTTCCGTGAAATTGCCCGCATCGCCGGCCTCGTGTTCCAGGGCTATCCGGGACAGCCGAAAAGCGCGCGCCAGTTGCAAGCGTCGTCCTCCTTGTTCTTTGAAGTGTTCCGCAAGCACGACGCGGCCAATTTGCTGCTCACGCAGGCGCAGCGCGAAGTGCTGGAACAGGAACTGGAACTGACGCGCTTGCGCGCCACCTTGCGCGAGCTGCACGGCAGGCAGATTTCCCTGCAAGCGTTGGAGCGGGCTTCGCCGTTTGCCTTCGGCCTGATGGTCGAGCGTTTCCGCGAACAGCTGACGACGGAAAAGCTGTCGGACCGGGTGGCGCGCCTGGTGAGCGCGCTGGAAAAGGCGGCCGCATGAATGGCCAGCGCCCAGCACATTGCGTGGTGGAACTGGCTGGCGAGCTGGTGTGGCTGCTGGCGCACAAGGCCGTGTATTGGCCGGCGCGCAAGATGCTCATTATTGCCGACATCCATTTCGGCAAGGCGGCCGCCTTCCGTACGCTGGGCGTGCCCGTGCCGCGTGGCACCACCACGCAAAACTTGCTGGCGCTGGACGCCTTGTTGGCCAGCCATGTTTGTGAGGAAATCGTCTTTCTCGGCGACTTCCTGCACGCGCGCGCCGCGCATGCGGACGCTACTGTGGCGGCCATGCTGGCCTGGCGCACGCACCGTGCGGACGTGCGCCTGACGGTGGTGCGTGGCAACCACGATGCGCATGCGGGTGATCCGGCCGGCGCACTGGGTATCAGCATGGTGGACGAACCGCATAGCGTGGGCAATCTTTCCTTCTGCCATCACCCGGACACCGTCGCGCCCGGTTATGTGCTGGCGGGCCACTTGCATCCCGTGTTTCACTTGCGCGAGGACAGGAACGGCTTGCGCCTGCCATGTTTCCTGCTGGGCCGGCAGCGTGCCATTTTGCCATCGTTTGGCGCCTTTACGGGTGGTCATGCGGTGCGCCCAGCCGCTGGCGAGCGCGTGTACGTGACGGCGGACGCGGCGATTTTCCCGATACCCGCTAACTGCTGAGTATCTGGTACTTTTGGTGGAAAACTAAAAGTAACTGTGCCACCACGGGCGGGACTCATCCTACATGCGCTCTTGCCATCCTCCTATTACTTGCGCCCCATGTGCGCACTAAGATGAGGCTTCCCTTGCCGTGCGAGGGGGAAGAATTGCATGGTTTGCACTGTTTTCTGATTCATCGATCAAGGAGATCATCATGGCCACATCGAGCGACAATAAACAGCAAGGTAGTAAAGCCGGTAGTAGCAGTAGCAGTAGCAGTAGCAGCAGCGGCGGCGGCAACAAGCAAAGCGATACCAGCAAGCGTGGCTTCGCTTCCATGGACCCCGCTCAGCAGCGCGAAATCGCCAGCGAAGGCGGACGTGCCGCGCATGAAAAGGGTACGGCCCATGAATTCACGTCGGAAGAAGCGCGCCGCGCGGGCAGCCAAAGCCACAAAAACGATGGCAGCCGGCAAAGTGCCGCCAGTCCCGGCGGTGCGCGTGACAATCCCGGCATGAAGCAGGATGGCAACCGCGACAGTGGCAACAAGCAAAGCGGCGGTAGCGGTTCAGGGACGGGTTCGCCCGGTTCGCGCAACAAGTAAGCGGAAGCGGTAGCAGCAGGCCTGGCCGGCGGGAATTGCGCATTGCTGCTGGCCAGTCGCGTCGCTTTTCGGCCAGCCGCAAAATTTTGATGCAATGCAGCAGGCATGGACTATGATGAAATAGCTGCGCTGGTCACGGCCAATTCGCAGTCAATGTGCAATCAAATTTCACTCACGACCAGGGAGAAGATGATGGGCAACTCCACTACGCCGCAGCCCGGCAATAGTCAGGGCGGCACGCCGTCCACGGCAGGCAGCAAGCAAAGTACGGCCGAGTCGGCCGAGAGCTTTGTGCTGGTCGATAGCGAGCAAGGACTCGATATCGGCGACGATCTGTTTTCCATCGGCGAAGTGCGGCGCGCCGACCGCTTGCCCCATCATCAGTCCGGCTCGCCCGGGCAGAGCCGGCAGAGCGCCGACGATGCACCCGACACCACGGGCAGCACGGGCGTCTGACGGGGTCGCCTATCTTTCTTCACTCCCTGACCATCCCCGCTGGGCCAGCTGCAAGACGTGTTCGCGCACGTCGGTTGGCCATTCCTGTACGCACGCCAGGAACGCGGGCTGCTTGCCGGCGAACAGGGCGCGGCTGGCTTCCTCGAAGCCGGGCGCATCGCCCGCCAGCGCGTTCATGACTTTATAGGCCGCTTCGCGCGCCTGGCGCTGCTCGTCGTGCGCCTTGTTGCTGCGCTGCGCGTGTTCCACCAGTTTGCGCAAGGCTACGGAGGCGCCGCCCGCCTGCGTCGCCAGCCATTCCCAGTGACGGGGCAGCAGGGTGATTTCGCGCGCCACCACGCCCAGCTTCGGGCGGCCCGGCGTGCGGGCGGGCAGGGGCACCTCTTCCTGCGGCGCCGGCGTTGGCGCGGCTTCGCGTGGCAGGCGCTGCAGCACGTCGGCCAGGCTGCCGTGCAGGTTCAGGTCGACCTGGCTGCCGCTCGTGTCGTCGAAGATCAGGATTTGCGCCCCGGGATCGCGCGTCAGCAATTCCTTCAGCGTTTGCGCCACCGCATGCAATGTGCCGGTGGCAACTTTGTGTGGGCCCGCAAAGGCGGTGAGTCGGGTGGGTGCGTGCATGTCTTGCCTCCAATGAGTGACGATGCATGCAATTTTACCCGGGTTAAATTAAAAGTCAATAACACCCGGGTAAAATGTGGCAGCCCTGCTACAGTTCGACCCGGCCGTGCTCACCCAGGTCTTTCGGTGGTTCACCCGTGATGGCGGCTTTGGCCATTGCATAGAATTGCATCATCTTGCTGGCACTGCTGTCCCAGTATTCGGCTGACTGGATCGTCACCTTGATCAACGACAGCTTCGGATCGTCGAGCCCGCCCGGGAACCAGGCTTTCACCAGCGGATTCCACAGTTCTTCCGCCTTGGCGCGGTCCTTCAGCAGCTGCGCATGGCCGCAGACGGACACATACAGGCTGTCGCCCGTGTCGACAAAGCTGACATTGACTTGTGGATTGTTCAGCAAATCGCGCGTGTAGGCGGCCTCGTCCGAGACAAAAAACCAGATTTGCCCTGCGTTGTCGACCTGCTGCTGCGTCAGGGGCCGGCTGGTGAGGGTGCGCATGTCGTCGCTGGTGGTCAGCATGCCGAATTTGACGTCCTTGATCTTGGCCGCGATGCTGGCCAGTTGTTCGCTGGAATACGCTTGCATGGGGTGCTCCCTTGATGGTTGTCCTGAACAACAGCATAGGCGGGTGTGGCGCGCGGCTCTGTACGACAGCTTACGTAGTGGGGTGCTTTGTTTCAAAGCTGTTACAAAACGCTGGCCTGGCGGGTCGCCCATGTATTGACTTAATAAATGATAATCATTATCATTTGTTTGAAGCTATGGGCATGAACTTTGATTGAAGGATGGGAATGAAGCACACTGACTTGTCGCGCCACCTGGCTCGCTCCTTGCCGGGAGCCCTCGATGGGTAATGCGGGCGCCGTAGACAAGGCCAAGAACAACGCCAGCCGCGCCGTCTGGCTGAAGAACTTGCATCAATGGCACTGGATCAGCTCGGCGCTTTGCCTGCTGGGCATGTTTTTGTTCGCCATCACCGGCATCACCCTGAATCACGCCAGCCAGATCGAGGCCAAGCCATCGATCACGCGCCAGAAGGCGCAACTGCCGGCCCCATTGGTCACCGAACTGGCCGCGTATGCCGCCCGGCATGATGGCGCCAACGCGCCCATGCCGGCCGCCGCCGAGAACTGGCTCAAGCAGCAATGGTCGCTCAACGCGGGCGGGCGTCCCGCCGAGTGGAGCGTCGACGAAGTGTATTTGCCGCTGCCCAAGGCGGGCGGCGACGCCTGGGTACGCATCGGCCTGGAAGACGGTGCCGCCGAATATGAATTGACGGACCGGGGCTGGGTGTCCTGGCTCAACGATGTGCACAAGGGCCGCAACACGGGCGTGGCCTGGAACTGGTTCATCGATATTTTTGCCGGCGCCTGCATCGTGTTTTGCCTGACGGGTTTATTGATTTTGAAGTTCCACGCGGCCAACCGGCCATTTACCTGGCCGATGGTTGGCCTCGGTATCTTGATACCCTGCGCGATCGCCTTGCTGTTTATCCACTGATCGTTTTTACTTTCTTTTTTTACAGGCACACCATGAAATTACGCTACTCCCTGGCGCTTGGCCTTCCCCTGATCGGCACTTCGGCGATGGCGGCCGACCTGGCCCTCAAGCTTGAAATCCCGCAACTGAACGTGGCGGAATATCACCGTCCCTACGTGGCGGCGTGGCTGGAAACGGCCGATCAAAAGGTCGTCGGCAACCTGACGGTGCTGTATGACGTGAAAAAGAAGGACAAGGCGGGCGAGAAATGGCTGAAGGACATGCGCCAATGGTGGCGCAAGAGCGGCCGCGACCTGGCCATGCCCGTTGACGGCGTCAGCGGCGCCACGCGCGCGCCGGGCGAACATACGCTGACTTTCCCTGGCGCCAAGGCCTTGCTCGACAAGCTGCCAGCCGGCGAATACCAGGTGGTGGTGGAAGCGGCGCGCGAAGCGGGTGGACGCGAACTGGTGCGCGTGCCGTTCCAGTGGCCGCTGAAATCGGCCCAGTCCGTTCCTGCCAAGGGCAAGGAAGAACTCGGCAATGTCGTCGTCCAACTCAAACCTTAAGGCGCCTCTACCATGTTGAAGCAACTCAATAAACCGCTGATCGCCCTGGCCCTGGCCGGCCTGGCCATGAATGCCCACGCGCACCGGGGCTGGATGGTGCCATCGAGCACGATGGTGGAAAGCAAGGACGCCTGGGTGACGGTGGACGCCGCCGTCTCCGATGGCCTGTTCGAGATCGACCACCAGCCGCTGCGCCTGGACGCGCTGCAAGTGATCGGTCCGGATGGTGCGAAAGTGGCGCCGGCGAATACTGTCACGGGCCGCTTGCGCAGCGTCTTCGATGTCAAGATGGAAAAGCCGGGCACGTATAAGGCGGCCATCGTGTCGCAAAACGTCATGGCCAGCTACAAGCAAAATGGCGAACAGAAACGTTTCCGCGGCAACGAGGACACCTTCAAGAAAGACATGCCGGCCGATGCGCAAGACGTGAAAGTCACGCGCACGGCCAGCCGCCTGGAAACCTTCTTCAGCAATGGCGAGACCAGCACGGAAGTGTTCAAGCCGACGGGCGTGGGCCTGGAATTTGTGCCGGTGACCCATCCGAACGACTTGCGCGCGGGCGAGAAAGCCACGTGGCGCTTCCTGGTCGATGGCAAGCCGGCGGCCAACCAGGCCTTCAGCCTGGTGCCAGGCGGCGTGCGCTATCGTGGCGTGCTGGGGGAAATCCGCCAGAGCACCGATGCCAAGGGCGAGATCACGTTTACGGTGCCAGCGGCAGGCATGTATTACCTGAGCAGCACCTGGCCAGCGGCCGCGCCGGCCGTGGCCGGCCAGCCGCCAGCCATGCCCGAGCGCCGCATGACGTACGCGGCCACAGTGGAAGTGCTGCCGCAGTAAGCGGCGGCCTCTTCACGAGCTCGCCGATGCGCCGGGTCCTGCTGCCGCAGCATATTTCCGATCAGGTCGCGCCGCCCGGCGCCGCGATCCGGGACTTGCGCGGTTTGACGATGGGCACCAGCTGGTCGGTGCGCCTGCTGGAGTCCGCCATGCCGGGACGCGCCGGCAGCGCCGATTTGCAGCAGGGCTTGCAGCAGCAGCTGGACCTGGTCGTGGCGCAAATGAGCCACTGGAGCGACGCGTCCGACCTGGGCCGCTTCAACCGGGCCGAGCCCGGCAGCTGGCACAGCCTGCCCGCCGCCTTTTGCGAGGTGCTGGGCTTTGCCATGCACGTATCGCAAGCGTCCGGCGGCGCGTATGACCCGTGCGCGGGTGCGCTCGTCAACCTGTGGGGCTTCGGTCCCCGCAAGCGCTACGATGAGCCCGGCTTCCTGCCGCCGAAAGACGATACCGTGACGCTGCTGCTGTCGCAGCGCCAGAGCCGCCGCCTGGAACTGGACTTGCCGGCCCGCCGCGCGCGCCAGCCGGGCGGCTTGCAACTCGATTTGTCTGCCATCGCCAAGGGCCATGGCGTGGACCGCCTGGCCCGCTACCTGGACAGCCAGGGCATCCACCATTACCTGGTCGAAGTGGGCGGCGAGCTGCGCGGCGCCGGCAGCAAGCCGGACGGCCAGCCGTGGTGGGTGATGCTGGAACAGGTCGATGGCGCCGACACCACGCAGCATCCGGCAGAAATGCTGCTGGCGCTGCACGGCTTGTCCGTGGCGACTTCGGGCGATTACCGGCGTTTCTTTGAGGACGGCACAGTTCGGTTCTCACACACCATTGATCCGCGCAGCGGCATGCCGATCGCCAATCAACTCGCTTCCGTCACCGTCGTGCACGCCGAATGCATGGCGGCCGACGCCTGGTCGACGGCCCTGACCGTGCTGGGCTTGGATGCCGGCATGGCGCTGGCCGAAGAGCAGGGCCTGGCCGCGCGATTCCTGCAGCGCGACGGCCATGGCTACCACGAAACGCTGAGCAGCCACATGCTGGCCATGCTCGACGAATGAACTATTAACTCCATGATTTTTACGCACGATACGACTCGGCTGGCTTTGCTGGCCGCCCTGTCCCTCAGTTATGCGGGCGTGTGCCTGGCACCCTGGCTGCGCGCGCGGACCAGGCGCCGCGCCGCCGTTGCCGCCAAGGCGGCGCTGGCCAACAGCCCCGCCTGGCTGGTGGCGTATGCGAGCCAGACGGGCAATGCCGAGGAACTGGCCACGCAAACGGCGCAGAGCTTGCAGCTGGCAGGCATTCCCGTGCGCCTGTGCGCGCTGGCTGAAGTCACGGCCATTGATCTGCAACAAGCCGAACGGGCCTTGTTTTTGGTTAGCACCTATGGCGAAGGCGATGCGCCCGACAATGCGGCCGCCTTCATGGGCAGGCTGATGACGGGCGAGCTCGCGCTGCCGCAATTGCATTACGCCGTGCTGGCCCTGGGCGACCGCAGCTACGGTCACTTCTGCGGCTTCGGCCGCGCGCTCGATGCCTGGCTGGCGGCGCAGGGCGCTTCGCGCCTGTTCCAGCGCATCGAGGTCGACCGCAGCGCCAGCGCTGCCATCGAGCAATGGTTCCAGCATCTGAGCCACCTGGCCGGCACCAGCGACGCGCCCGACTGGAGCGCCCCCGCCTTTGGCGACTGGCGCCTGACGGGCCGGCATTTGCTTAATCCGGGCAGCGCCGGCGGCGCCATCTTTCATGTGGAACTGGCGCCCGTGGCGGGCAGCTTGCCGGACTGGCAGTCGGGCGACCTGGTGCAGGTGGCCGCGCCGCTTGAGCCTGCGCAACCGCGCGAATATTCGATCGCCTCGATCCCGCGCGATGGCGGCGTGCACTTGCTGGTGCGCCAGCATTCGCATCCCGATGGCAGCCTGGGACTGGCCTCGGGCTGGCTGACGGCGCAGGCGGCTGTGGGCGACGTGGTGCAGCTGCGCTTGCGCCAGCACCGGCGTTTCCGCCTGGAAGACAATGCCCAACGGCCATTAATTCTGATTGGCAACGGTAGCGGCATCGCCGGCTTGCGCGGCCACCTGAAGAGCCGCGTGCTGGCGGGTCAGCGGCGCAACTGGCTGATCTTTGGCGAGCGCAACGCGGCCCACGATTTCCATTATCGCGACGAAATTGAAGGCTGGCACGCCAGCGGTGACTTGCCGCGCCTGGACCTGGCGTTTTCGCGCGACCAGGCGGAGCGCACCTACGTGCAGGACCGCCTGCGTGGCAATGCCGACGAAGTCAAGCTGTGGCTGCAGCAGGGCGCCGCCATCTACATCTGCGGCAGCCTGGCCGGCATGGCGGGCGGCGTCGACCAGGCCCTGCAAGAGATGCTGGGCCGGGCCGCGCTCGACGCGCTGGCGGCAGAAGGGCGTTACCGGCGCGACGTGTACTGAGTTTTTGACGCCGCCAGCGCGTTCGCGCGCGCACAGCTATCATGATCGTTTCTTCCGAGGAGAACCATCATGAGTGACAGCATTTACGACATTCCCTTGCGCCGCATCAATGGCGAACCCGCCAGCCTGGACGCCTACCGCGGCAAGGTGGTGCTGGTGGTCAATGTGGCGTCCGCCTGCGGCTTGACGCCGCAGTACGAAGGACTGGAAAAACTCTACGCCGACAAGCAGGCCGAGGGCCTGGTGGTGGCCGGTTTCCCCGCGAATGAATTCGGTGCGCAGGAGCCGGGCAGCAATGCCGAGATCGCGGACTTTTGCCGCGGCACCTTTGGCGTGCAATTTCCCCTGTTTGAAAAGATCGTCGTCAAGGGGCCGGGCCAGCATCCGCTGTATCAGCGCCTGGTGCAGGAACAGCCGCAGGCGCAGGCAAAGCCGGGCAGCGATTTCCGCGCCAAGCTGGCCGGCTACGGCATCACGCAGGAGCAGCCCAGCGACGTGCTGTGGAATTTCGAGAAGTTTTTGATCAGCAAGGAGGGCAGGGTGGTGGGGCGCTTCTCGCCCGACACCACGGTCGACGATGCCATCTTGCGCGAGGCCATCGACCGCGAGCTGGTGGCGTAAGCACGCCGCCCGGTGCCGTATTACTCTGCCGTGTTCAGCGCGGCAGGTTCCATTTCCCCGCTCACTTCCTGCAAGCCGCGCGCCAGGCTGGAGATGCTGGGGTTGTCGATGAAGACGCAGCGCTTGCCCGTGCGCTTGCAATAATCCTTCACGCGCCAGTAGGCGCTGTGGCTGATGCAGCCCGTCTGGCAAATCACCAGGTCGGCCGCCGCGAGGCTCGAATCGAGCAGGTTGGCATTGTCTTCCAGGCCGCCGTCGTGGTGGGCGAATTGCGCGCCCACGCGTTCGATCAGGGCGCGGTAGGTGGCGACATTGCCGCTGCGGCCACCCACGCACAAGACGCTTTGATCGACCAGGCGGATCGGCATTTTCAGCTTGCCGCCCGTCGGCACTTCCAGCTTAGTTGCCGGTGGCGGCACGGCGGCGGTCGGACGTGGCTGGGCCTGCTTCAATTCTGTGATTTGCTGGCGCAATTCCTTTTCGCGCTCATCCATTTGCGCCAGGCGTTCGACCAGGCGCGTGCGCGATTCCAGCGCCGGGATGGCGGCCTGCAATTGCGCCAGATCAAAGCGCAAGCCATCGATGACGCTATCCTTGCCGATGGCTTCGGCCCGCGTGCGCAGCAGCACGGCTTCCTGGCGTTCCAGTTCGCCCGTTTTTTCCATCAGCATGGCCTGGCTGCGCTGTTGCAGCTTGGCCAGTTCGTGCGTCAGGCGCGCATTTTCTTCCTGCAAGGCCGTAAATTTTCCCATGTCGGCACGCACGCAGGCGCCGGCCTGGTGCTGGATCATGTGCAAGTCGCGGCACATCTGCTCTTCCAGTTCGGCGTCGCAGCGCGGATGCGTCAGGCCGGCCCAGAAGGCGCCCGACACGTCGCCGTTGGCGACGGCCGTGCGCCACAGTTGCGCTACCTGCTCGGTGGTCTTGGCGCCGCGAAAGCGCAGGATCACGGGGGCGTAGCGGCGTTCGAGTTCCTTTTGCAGGGCTTCGGACAGGCGGTTGCGCGCCCCGCATTCCGTCACGGCGCCCACGTGCACTTCGTAGTCGTCGGCCAGCACGCGCCCGCCCGTCATCTTGCCCACCAGCTTGCGCAGGTAGCCCAGCGGCAAACCCACGCCGACCAGCGGGCAATGGCAGGTATGCGACAGTTCCCACAGCCGGCGGCGGCGCGAAGCGAGCGCGGCTGTTTCGGCCTCGCCGCTGGAACAATTGCTGATGACGGGCAGGGACTGGTCTTTGTCACACATGGCGATATCCTGTTAGGCGGTGGGGTGTCGAAGAGAAATTATTGCGGCAGGGGCGATGCGGGGCGCTTGGCGCTCAGCAGGCGTGCCAGGCGCTCAAACACGCTGCTCTTGGGTGGCGCGGGACGGTGCAGCGCCACCAGCGTGGCCCATTGCTGCGACAACTGCTGGCAGGTTGCTTGCAGCACGGGCCCCAGGCCGGGCGAGCTGGACAGCACTTGCAGATGGCGTTCGATGACGCCCGCCAGTTTCTCGCAGGGACTTCCCGCATGGTAGTGCGACATCAGGTGCAGCACGGCCGACAGCAGCAATTCAGGCTGTTGGCCCTGCGGGGACGGAAACATCGGGGAAGGTCGGTCGTTCGCCATCAAACACTCCTGTGCGGTGGTTTGGCTGGCTGCGCGCACGGAGCGCGACTGGCTGGCGAGTGTGGTGACTGGCTGCCGTGCTGCTTCAGGCAGTCAGGATCAGCTTGTTCAATTGGGTGACGCGCAGGCGGTAGATCTTGCCGCTGTGCTCAATTTCCACTTCGCGGCCCTGCTGCAGCAGCGCTTCGCTGGTGATGCGGCGCGCCGGTTGCGCCATGCTGACGGGAGGACGGACGTGGGCGGTAGCGGCATCCTGGATCAAGGCTGGTTTTGAGCTTTGCATGTTGGGCTTTCTTGTCTCAGTTGAGAATGATTCGTATTTGCATTATTGTTGAATGTGGCCCGAAAAGCAAGGCTTATTTGTGCGAAATCTGTGCTTTTTTACGGCGCCAGGGCAGCTTGGATGAGAGTGCTGCGCAAAGGCAGCCGCAGGCGCGGCGCGGAAGGGGAGCGGCAGCAAAAAAGACCCGGCAAGGCGGTGCGCGCCTTGGCCGGGTCAAGCCTGTGCCAAGCTTGAAGGAAACGGGATGGTGTTAAATAGTGGCCAGCAATTGCGCCGAGGCGGTGGCGGCGGTGTCGGCCTTGAGCTTGGCGGCGGCCAGCTGCTTGGCGCGCGAACGCGAGGGCGGCAGGCGGCGCAGGGTTTTCAGGGCGTCCGGATCCTTGATGCCGATGGTGCGCTGATCGACCGAGATCAGGCCGATTTCATTGAAGGCGGACAGGGTGCGGCTGACCGTTTCCAGGGTCAGGCCCAGGTAGCTGCCGATTTCATGGCGCGTCATGCGCAGGTTGAACAGCTTGCTCGAATAGCCCATCTGCGCGAAGCGGTCGGCCAGCGAGACGAGGAAACGCGCCACGCGGGCCTCGGCGCTGAGGGCGCCCAGCATGCCGATCATCGCCTGTTCGCGCACCAGTTCGCGGCTCATCACGCCGTACATGACATTTTCCAGTTCCAGGTGCACGCGGCCCAGCGCCGTCAGCTTCTTGAACGGCAGCAGGATCAGGTCGCAGTCGGACAGGGCCACCGCTTCCGAGGAATAATGGCGCGAGTGGATGCCATCGACGCCCAGCATGTCGCCCTTCATGGGAAAGCTGAGTACCTGCTCATTGCCGAATTCGTCGATGAGCACGGTTTTCAGGAAGCCTGAATTGACGATGTACAGGGTGTCGAACGGCTGGCCGATGGTGTGTACGCGCTGGCCCGTCTTGAATTGCACGTGCTGGAACAGCAGTTCGTCGGCGGCGATGGTGCAGGCGCTGGAGATATGCAGCAGGTCGCACACCTCCTTCAGGTTCGACCATAGGCGCCCCTGGCGCTGGCGTCCCGCTTCCATCGGAGAGGAGGGGGCCAGCGATGGAGAGGCAGCGCGGGTTTCAGGCGTTTGCGTGGACAGCATGTTCATCTCCTGGTGACAGGTAGTTCCGAGTTGAATGACAAGGTGCGCAGGACGGCGGGCGGGCAAGGGTCGGCGGCGCGCGTCCAGGCTGGTAATGCTCAATTCGCTGAAGACTTGCTGTGTGATGAAATAACTTCCCAGCAACTTGATTACTGGTTTCAGTATGCCAACAACCGTATGCAATTAATATCAGCAGTGGCTGAATATGACAGTAGGAGCTGTGGCAATTGATGTAGGATTGTTCCTACTCGCAGGCGAGCACGGTCAGGTCTTGAAGGGGGACAGCAGGCGGTGCGCCACGGCATATTGGACCATTTCCGACAGCGAACTCATGCCCATCTTTTGCATGATGCGCGTCTTGTGCGTACTCACCGTCTTCACGCTCAGGTGCAGATTGTTGGCGATTTCCGTGATCGACTTGCCCGCCACCAGCAGGGAAAAGACTTCGAACTCGCGGTCCGACAGCTGTTTGTGCAGCAAGCTTTCATTCGGCATCATGATGTTGAGCACAAGTTGCTCTGCCACCTCGGCGCTGATGTAGGGGCGCCCCGACGCCACCTTGTGGATGGCGCCCACCAGCTGGGTGCCCGCGCTTTCCTTGGTCAGATAGCCTTGCGCGCCGGCGCGGATGGCGCGCACCGCATATTGTTCTTCCTCGTGCATGGTGAGGATCAGGATGGCCAGCTTGGGCGCCTCGCTGCGGATTTGCCGGATCAGGTCGACGCCGCTGCGGCCCGGCATCGACAGGTCGAGCAGCAACAGGTCGAAGCCGCCCTGGCGTACGTGGTTGAGTACCTCAAAGCCGTCGATGGCTTCGCCCACGATGTCGATGTCCGGCGCGCCGTCAAGGATGCGCTTCAATCCTTCCCGCATGATGGTGTGGTCGTCGGCAATCACAATACGTATCATAGGCGCAATCTGGAGGCGTGTAATTTGCCCTGGCCGTTTTGTGGCGGCCGGCCAGGTGTTAAGAAACGTGAAATTTTGTCATCTTAACTGAAGTGGCCGCAGTTTTGCCTTATTTGCGCGATATATCGGCTGCGGCGGCCTGCGTGGCCATGTGACCCCTTATTTCGATGGGGGTTCCTTGATCAGCCTATGCACGAGCACCGGCAATTTCGAGTGCGACAGCACTTTGTTGGTCACGCTGCCGAGCAGCAATTGCCCCCAGCCGCTGCGGCCATGCGAGCCCATGAAAATCAGGTCGCATTGCTGCAATTGCGCCACTTCCACAACTTTCAGGGCGGGGCTGTCGGAAAAGGCGGTCAGGCCCGTCGCTTCCAGGCCCCGCTTGGCGGCCGCGTCGAGGATGGGCTGCCAGTGGTCGGCGCCCGCCTTGCGCATGGCGATGCGGTATTCCTCCTCGCTGGGATAGCTTGGTGGAATGATTTCGATGTACACCGGATACTGGTATTCGGGCGCCACGTACACGGCAAGGATGTCGGCTTGCATCTGTTCGGCAAAGGCAACGCCGGCACAGGCCGTCAGGTTGGAGACGGTGGAGCCGTCCGTGGCGATCAGAATTTTCTTATACATGGCAGGTCCTTTGGCGGTGACTCAGCGCGTGCAACGCCCCTAATTGTAGGCGCGGCAGCAGCATGGTATTCATGTAAAGACTTGATAATTATCAATACTATTGCACCTTCAGTATAGACAACATTGGTAGAAAGATCGTGTTTTAGCCGCAATGATATCCATGACGCACTGTTGCGCAGGCGCCCGCGAGCAGGATTTCTTGTGCGGCGCGTGGTCTTGCAGGCACGCCAATGGTAGTATTTCAAAATACAACGGCAGGAACACTTATTTCCTGACGGAAAAGGTCTTATGGAGCAGCTTTACACCAGGAAGCGCGTTTTGAGATTTACCAACAGGGCGGCGCCCTGCTACACTCGCACCATCGCAGCGGTATTGCCTCAAATCATCTTAATCGAGAAATTGTGGGTATCAGTCTGTAAAACGCACAGTTCAGGCGGAATTTTGACAAATTATGGAGAAGCAGGGATATGACCAACGCCGCTGATGATTTTGATGCATTATTCGATGAAGTATCTGCGCAAAGTGCGGCCGCTCCCAAGCCCGCGCCTGCCGCAGCGCCCGCAGCAGTGATCGCGGACGATGATTTTGATGCGCTGTTCGACTCGGTGTCGGCCAGCGCTGCCGTGCCGTCAGCCGCCGCGGAAGCGCCAGTCGCCGCCGCGCCGGAAGCGTCACCGGCGGCTGCCGCAGGCGTGCCTGGCGAAGCGGCCGATCCTGTCGACCAGTCCGACAAGCCGATGTTCGAGCGCCTGGGCGGCATCGTGCGCCTGCTGCACGATTCGCTGCGCGAATTGGGCTACGACAAGGCGTTGACGGAAGCGTCGTCGCAGATCGTCGATGCCCAGGACCGCCTGGAATATGTCGCCACCCTGACCGAACAGGCCGCCAACAAGGTCCTGAATACGCTCGACGAAGGCATGCCGGCGCAAGATGTGCTGTCGAAGAAAGCCAAGGACATGGACAGCCGCTGGACGGCGCTGTTCGATGGCAAGCTGAGCCTGGAAGAATTCAAGGCCCTGGCTGGCGACTCGCGCCAGTTCGCGCAAGCCGTTGCCGAGGCAACGGAAGCGGAAAAAGCGCGCTTGCTGGAAATCATGATGGCGCAGGACTTCCAAGACATCACGGGCCAGCTGATCAAAAAAGTGGTCAACATCACCAAGACGGTGGAGCACGAGCTTGCCCAGCTGCTGCGCGACAACGCGCCGGCTGAAGTGCGCGAGAAACTGGCGCAAAAGCCGGTGCCGCTGATGCAAGGCCCGTCCGTGCCGTCGGTGGCGCTGGACCAGGATAATGTAGACGACCTTCTTGCGGATTTGGGATTCTAATGGACGATATGCTCAAGGATTTCGTCGTTGAGGCGATGGATCTTGCGGTTAATGTTGAAGAGCACTTATTGCGCCTCGAGCGTGATCCTGACAACAAGGAAACACTGAATGCCGTGTTTCGTTCCTTCCACACCATCAAGGGTGGCGCCGGCTTCATGGGCTTGCCCGCGCTGGTGGCGGCCTGCCATCTGACGGAAAATCTGTTCGACGCCTTGCGCACGGGCGCCGCGCCCGTGACCCCGATCGCCATCGAGGCGGCGCTGCAAGCGTCCGGTTTCGTGGCCGACCAGCTGACGGAACTGGCCAACGGTGCCGCGCCGGAAAGCTTGCCGGCCATGCCGGAAGAGCTGGAACACATCCTGACGAACGCCATCGAAGGCAAGGGCATGGACGCACCTGCACCTGCACCTGCCGCTGCCGTTGTGGCGCAAGCCGCCGCGCCCGTTGCCGAAGTGCTCGTGGCGGCGCCAGCCGCCGCTGTTTCCAGCGCCGGTGCCGATGGCCTGGACTGGGAAGGCATGTATAACGCCGTCGTGCCGGCGGGTAGCCAGGTCGCTGCCGCACCGGCTTCCGCCGTCGCCGCCGCGCCTGCCGTCGTGGCCGCCGCACCTGCCACTGCTACCAAGCCGGCTGCCAAGGCCTGGGATGGCGCGGAACGCCGCGACGAGCGTCCGGAAGTGCGCCATGCCGCGCCCGTCAAGGAGGACAGCATCCGCGTCGATGCCGTCAAGCTCGACGCGCTGCTGGAAGTGGCCGGCGAGTCGGTGCAGGCTGCCAACCAGGCTGCCGTGCTGCTCGAACGCTTGCTGCAATTCAAATTCGAAGGCCAGGCCGCCACCCTGATGGCGACCCTGGCGGAAACCCTGGAGCGCGCGTCGCGCTACTCGACCGAACTGCAACGCGCCACCCTGGCCACGCGCATGCAGCCCGTGGGCCGATTGTTCCAGAAATTCCCGCGCCTGGTGCGCGAACTGGCGAAAGACCTAGGCAAGGATGTCGAGCTGACCATCGAAGGTGCGGAGACGGAAGTCGACCGCGTGGTGGTCGACAGCCTGTACGATCCGCTCGTGCACATGCTGCGCAATTCGCTCGACCATGGCGTTGAGTCGCCGGAAGCGCGCCTGGCTGCAGGCAAGCCTGCCAAGTCGTATATTTCGCTCAAAGCCTGGCAGGAAGCGAACAGTGTCATGATCGTGCTGCAGGATGATGGCAAGGGCATGGACCCGGCCTTCCTGCGCAGCAAGGCCCAGCAAAAGGGCTTGATCAGCGAAAACGCGCAATTGAGCAACGACGAATGCTTCCAGCTGGTGTTCCTGCCTGGTTTCTCGACCAAGGAAGTGGCGTCCAGCGTCTCCGGACGCGGCGTGGGCATGGACGTGGTCAAGACGGCCGTGGAGAAAAACCGCGGCGCCATCCACATCGAATCGACGCTGGGCAAGGGCACAAAGTTTGCCATCCGCCTGCCGATCGAGCTGTCCATCGTGCCGACCATGCTGGTGTCCACCTCGGGCGCCGCGCTGGCGCTGCCGATGGCGGTAGTGCAGCGCGTCGTCGAATTGCCGGAAACCTTCATGGAAGTGGGCGGCGCGCCTGTGCTGAAAGACCAGGGTCGTCCATTGCCCGTGCGTTCGCTGGCCGGCGCCCTGGGTTACGAATCGTGCAGCGAACGCGTAGGCATTGTTGTCGCTGCGCCACAGCCGTACATTCTCGCCGTGGCCGCCGTCGATGGCACGGCCGACCTGGTGATCAAGCCGATGACGGCCATCACCGTGGAAGGCATT
The DNA here is from genome assembly GCF_051380895.1 of Janthinobacterium breve. Lineage (NCBI taxonomy): Bacteria > Pseudomonadati > Pseudomonadota > Betaproteobacteria > Burkholderiales > Oxalobacteraceae > Janthinobacterium > Janthinobacterium breve. The sequence goes on from NZ_JBNYXY010000014.1 coordinate 50,277, forward strand.
ACCGGTACTGCCCGCTCGGCCGAAGGCGAGCTGGTGCTGGTCGTGGGCCTATCTTTCCTGATGGATGGTTGCAGGGGTAGTGTGCGTTTGGCTGCATGATTGCACCTGACAAAACCTACTGCGCGTCGGTATAGGCGGCCTGCGATGCTCACCGTACTTTAGTACGGTTGCGCTTCTTAGCCACCTCTCCCTTCCGCTCGTTACGGTTTTGTCAGGCGCTGTAAGTATCGCTGTATTCATGAGAAAACCCGCTATGTTTAGCGGGTTTTTTTATGGTGCTAGCGGCGTCAAATGTGATCCGGGCGTAGACTGCCGCCTTCCAGCCAGCGCTGCACGCGCACGATTTCCTGGGCGCGCTCCGCCTCGTCCTTCGGCGGAGGTAGGTAGATGTCGGGCATGATGCCATCTAGGTCGACCTGTAGCTGTGGCAAACGGGCCGAGCGCGAGGTGGCGTATTGCAGCTGGCGCACGCCGGAAGGCAGGGTGTGCAGGCGCAGGTTGGAATAGTCGAGCGCGCCTTCGCTGTTGCGGCCGATCAATTTGACGTGAAAACTTTGCCGCGCCGCCAGCAGGAATTCTTCGCAGGAGCTGGCGCAATCGCGGTCCACCAGCACGGCCACGCGCGCGGGCCGGCGCGGCTGCGGCGTGCTCACGCGGGTATAGCTGATGAGTTCGCCACTTTCCTGTGATACGTATTCACCCGGCTTGACCGTGCGCATCTGTGCCACGGCCTGGGCCGCGAAAGCCGCGCATGCCTCGTCGCCGGGCGAGAGCAGCGGGCAGACTTTTTCCTGGCCTTCGATATTGGCCGGCGTGGACAGCCATTCGGCGCCCAGGCTGACCATCTCGTCCGAGCTGATCCATTGCAGCAGCGGCGCATACGTGCTGTCGCTGCCACCGCCGTTGCGGCGCACGTCGAGGATCCAGTTGGGACGCGCCGCCAGTGCCGCGCGGTGCGTGTCGAGCAGGGCGGCCACGGCGGCGCGGTAGCGGTCGTGGAAGCTGGGCAGGGTCAGGAGCACAGTCGAGTCTGACAAGATCTGCAGCGCCGGCTCCTTCGACGGGGAAGGCTGGCCCGCTATGCTCGGCTTGGCCGGCGCAGGCTTGGCGATGTCTTGCGTGCTGCCCGGCTTCACGTACAAATGGCCTTTGCGCCACATGCCCAGATAGTTTCCCAGGATCGCGTTGCAAGCCTTGTCATCGGCCGCGCGGGCCGCCGCCGTGGTGGCCGTGGCCAGCGCCAGGTCGAAATAGGCCTGGCCCTTTTGCGCCAGGTGGGCGCGTGCGCCCGTATCGTTTTCCAGCAGGAAGGGCGCAATGGCGCGCAAGTCCTGTACGCAGGTTTCTCGTGGCGCGGCGGCGACCGCGTGCGTGTTGGCCAGGGTCAGGGCGGCCAGCGCCCATAAGTGCAGTTTCATTCAGGTCCCCATCGGTTGTAAGCGCGTGCGCGCGCGCGCCGGTCATTATTGTCGAAATACAATACACGAAAGGTTGAGGAAAAAATATCAATTTCTGATCGCGCCGTGACTCGTTCGGCAACCCGCCTGCGGATGGGGCCGGCATGCCGCCAATGTGCCGATATCGGCAATTTCCAGCTCATATCTAACAATGTGGCCAAACTTTGTATCGCCAATCCCACGCTTTTACCTGTTTCGGTTCTGTATTGCGCAATATATGGCATAATCCCTGTGGATCACCGTATGACTTGGTATCACTTGATCACTTAAACAGGCTGTGGCAACGCTGCATAAATCATGATGAAGACGCTTTACGACAAACTCTGGGAATCCCACGTTGTTCGGGCCGAAGATGATGGCACGACAATTTTGTATATCGACCGGCACCTGCTGCACGAAGTCACCAGCCCGCAAGCCTTCGATGGCCTCAGCGTGGCGGGCCGCCAGCCGTGGCGCATTTCCGCCAACCTGGCCGTGGCCGACCATAACGTGCCCACTACCAGCCGCGTCGACGGCATCGCCGACCCCGTTTCGCGCCTGCAGGTGGAAACGCTGGACAAAAACGCCAAGCATTACGGTTTGACCTACTTCAACATGAACGACAAGCGCCAGGGTATCGTGCATGTGATCGGCCCTGAACAGGGTGCGACCTTGCCCGGCATGACGGTCGTGTGCGGCGACTCGCACACCTCCACGCACGGCGCCTTCGGCGCGCTGGCGCACGGCATCGGCACGTCGGAAGTGGAGCACGTGCTGGCCACGCAGACCTTGCTGCAAAAGAAATCCAAATCCATGCTGGTGCAGGTCGACGGCGGCTTGCCTGCCGGCGTGACGGCGAAAGATATCGTGCTGGCCATCATCGGCAAGATCGGCACGGCCGGCGGCACGGGCTACTGTATCGAGTTCGGCGGCTCGGCCATTCGCGCCCTGTCGATGGAAGGTCGCATGACGGTGTGCAACATGGCCATCGAGGCGGGCGCGCGTGCCGGCATCATCGGCGTGGACGACACCACCATCAATTACGTCAAGGGCCGCCCGTTTTCGCCGGCAGGTCCGCACTGGGAACGCGCCGTGGCCTACTGGCGCACCCTGCATTCGGACCCGGGCGCCCGCTTCGACCTGGTCGTCACCCTCAATGCTGGCGACATCGTGCCGCAAGTGACCTGGGGCACGTCGCCCGAGATGGTGATCGGCATCGATGGCCGCGTGCCGGATCCTGACCAGGAAAAAGACAGCGTCAAGCGCGATGCGATGGAAAAGGCGCTGGTCTACATGGCCCTGAAACCCAATACTGCCATCGAAGACATCCGCATCGACAAGGTCTTCATCGGTTCCTGCACCAATTCGCGCATCGAAGATTTACGTGCGGCGGCTGCCGTGGTGCGCGGCAAGTACCGCGCCTCGAACGTCACCCTGGCACTGGTGGTGCCAGGTTCCGGGCTTGTGAAAGACCAGGCCGAGCGCGAAGGCCTGGACCGCATCTTCAAGGATGCCGGTTTCGAGTGGCGCGAGCCGGGCTGCTCCATGTGCCTGGCCATGAATGCCGACCGTTTGGAGCCGGGCGAACGCTGCGCCTCGACCTCGAACCGCAACTTCGAAGGCCGGCAAGGGCAGGGCGGCCGTACCCACCTGGTGTCGCCCGCGATGGCGGCAGCGGCGGGCATCGCCGGCCACTTTGTCGACGTGCGGGGCTTGCGATGAATTAAGGGGGCTGCGTGGCAACGCAGCTAAATTCTGGGGTCTGACCCCAGCTTTCAGTTGCTGGTTTACACTAACGTCATCCATTCCCCTGAAATAAACGAAATCATCATGAAAAAACTCATCGCCCTCCTCATCGCCACCGTCATCCTGTCTGGCTGCAACACCGTCTCGGGCATTGGCCGCGATGTGCAGAAAGTCGGCCAGGTCGTCACTGGCGCCGGCGGAAAATAAACCGCGACGTGCCGGCGCCCTGCGTCGCCCGTCCTACCGAGTAGAAACAGCATGGATAAATTTACGATTTACGAAGGCCTGGTGGCGCCGCTGGACCGCGCCAACGTCGACACCGACGCGATTATCCCGAAGCAATTCCTGAAATCGATCCACCGCAGCGGTTTCGGCCCCAACCTGTTCGACGAATGGCGTTATCTGGACCATGGCGAACCGGGCCAGGACAACAGCCGCCGTCCGCTGAACCCCAATTTCGTGCTGAACGAGCCGCGCTACCAGGGCGCCTCGATCTTGCTGACGCGCAAGAACTTCGGCTGCGGCTCCTCGCGCGAACACGCGCCGTGGGCGCTGGATCAGTATGGTTTCCGCGCCATCATCGCGCCCTCGTTTGCCGACATCTTCTTCAATAACTGCTACAAGAACGGCTTGCTGCCCATCGTGTTGTCGGAAAGCCAGGTCGAGCACCTGTTCAATGAAGTCAAGGCCTTCCCCGGCTACAAGCTGGTGGTCGACCTGGAACAGCAATGCGTGCGCACCAGCAATGGTAGCGTCTCGTATCCGTTCGAAATCGACGCCTTCCGCAAATATTGCCTGATGAATGGCCTCGACGATATCGGTCTGACCCTGCGTCACGCCGACGATATTCGCGCCTTCGAAGAACGCCATCTCGCCACTCAACCCTGGCTCGCCAACGTCATCTGATCGATAAAAACATGAAAATTGCAATCTTACCCGGCGACGGCATCGGTCCTGAAATCGTCGCGCAAGCCGTCAAGGTCTTGAATGTGCTGGGCGAATCGTTCGAGCTGGAAAGCGCGCCCGTGGGCGGCGCCGGCTATGCGGCCCATGGTCATCCCTTGCCGGAAGGCACGCTGGCGCTGGCCAAGGCGGCCGATGCCGTGCTGTTCGGCGCCGTCGGCGACTACAAGTACGACAACCTTGAGCGCCAGTTCCGTCCCGAGCAGGCTATTTTGGGCTTGCGCAAGAACCTGGGCCTGTTCGCCAACCTGCGTCCGGCCATTTTGTACCCGGAACTGGCGGGCGCCTCGACCCTGAAACCGGAAGTGGTGTCCGGCCTGGATATCCTGATCATCCGTGAATTGACGGGTGACATCTATTTCGGCCAGCCTCGCGGCGTGCGCGAGTGCCCGGACGGTCCGTTCAAGGGGCAGCGCGAAGGTTTTGACACCATGCGCTATGCGGAAGGCGAAATCCGCCGCATCGCCCATGTGGCCTTCCAGGCGGCGCAAAAGCGCGACAAGCGTTTGACCAGCGTGGACAAGGCGAACGTGCTGGAAACGTTCCAGTTCTGGAAAGACATCGTCATCGACGTGCACAAGGAATACCCGGATGTTGCGCTCGATCATATGTATGTCGATAACGCGGCCATGCAGCTGGTGCGGGCACCGAAGAAATTCGACGTCATGGTGACCGGCAACATGTTCGGCGACATCTTGTCGGACGCGGCCGCCATGCTGACGGGCTCGATCGGCATGCTGCCGTCCGCTTCGCTGGACGCCAACAACAAGGGCTTGTACGAGCCGTCGCACGGCTCGGCGCCCGATATCGCGGGCAAGGGCATCGCCAATCCGTTGGCGACGATTTTGTCGGCGGCCATGATGCTGCGCTATTCGCTGAACCGCGAAGAGCAGGCAGCTCGCATCGAAGGTGCCGTGAAGAAAGTGTTGGCGCAGGGCTTGCGCACGGCCGACATCCATGAAGCGGGCACCACCTTGGTGGGTACCGAGGCGATGGGCGATGCAGTTGTAAAAGCACTGGGATAAAATAGTCTAATGACGGCAGTCGCCGTCTCATCTTGAGGAATGGTAATGAAATTAGTTGGCTTGGTAGGTTGGCGCGGTATGGTCGGTTCGGTCCTGATGCAGCGCATGCAGGAAGAGGGCGATTTCGCCCACATCGAACCGGTGTTTTTCACCACCTCGAACACGGGCGGCGCGGCGCCGGCCATGGCGAAGAATGAAACCATCCTCAAGGATGCCAACAACATCGCCGAACTGTCCAAGTGCGACATCATCATTTCCTGCCAGGGCGGCGACTATACGAGCGCCGTTTTCCCGCAGCTGCGCGCAGCGGGCTGGAATGGCTACTGGATTGATGCGGCCTCGACCTTGCGCATGGAAAAAGACGCCGTCATCGTGCTCGACCCCGTCAACCTGCACGTCATCAAGGATGCGCTGGGCAAGGGCGTGAAGAACTACATCGGCGGCAATTGCACCGTGTCCTGCATGATGATGGGCCTGGGCGGCCTGTTCCAGCACGACCTGATCGACTGGATGACGTCGATGACTTACCAGGCGGCATCGGGCGGCGGCGCGCAGCACATGCGCGAACTGCTGACGCAATTTGGCACCATCAACGGCTCCGTCAAGGCGCTGCTGGAAAACCCGGCCTCGGCGATCCTGGAAATCGACCGCCAGGTGCTGGCCACCCAGCACGGCTACTCGCCGGACGAGATCAAGCAGTTCGGCGCGCCGCTGGCCGGCAACCTGATTCCGTGGATCGACAAGGACCTGGGCAACGGCCAGTCGAAGGAAGAATGGAAAGCTGGCGCGGAAACCAACAAGATCCTGGGCCGCGGCGTGGACTTTGGCACCAAGGAAATCCCTGTCGACGGCCTGTGCGTGCGCATCGGCGCCATGCGCTGCCACTCGCAGGCATTGACCATCAAGCTGAAGAAAGACGTGCCGCTCGATGAAATCAACGATATCATCGCCAGCAATAATCAATGGGTGAAATTCGTGCCGAACACGCGCGAAGCGTCCGTGCGCGACCTGTCGCCGGCCGCCGTCACGGGCAGCCTGACGATACCCGTGGGCCGCGTGCGCAAGATGAGCATGGGTGGCGAATACCTGTCCGCCTTCACCGTGGGCGATCAGTTGCTGTGGGGTGCGGCCGAGCCGCTGCGCCGCATGCTGCGCATTTTGCTGGACGCGTAATGGCAATTAATTGCTGATCAAGATCAAGCCGGGGGTGTTTTCCCGGCTTTTTTTTCGCCCCGAGCCCGTCAAGGCTCAACCATGCGGAGCTTGCATAGCTCTGGGCATGATGATATGTTGATACCTCTGGAAAAGTAACAGTTTTCCCATGTCAACTAAGATGCCGCCAACTATGCCTGTACATACTCGTCCCCGGGTCGCCTCCCTTGCCATTAAAACACTCAGCAGCGCTGTCGCCTGTGCGGTGTTATTGTCACCGGCGGCATCCGCAGCCGAGCTGGGCAAGATCACGGTGCTGTCCGCCGCCGGCCAGCCGCTGCGCGCCGAGGTCGAATTATCGGCCGTCAAGCCGGGCGAGGCAGCTGGCCTGCTGGCCAAGCTGGCGCCGCCGGATGCCTACCGCCAGGCCAACGTGGAATTCAATCCCGCCCTGAACGCGCTGACGTTTGCCGTGGAAAGCCGCAACGGCAAGTCCTTCATCCGCATCAGTTCGGCGCAACCGGTGGCCGAACCCATGGTGGATTTGCTGCTGGAACTGAGCAGCAAGAGCGGGCGCCAGGTGCGCGAATATGCGTTCGTGCTCGACACGCCCGAGGCGCGCCAGACGCGCGGCGCGCAAGTGACGGCCCCGGCCGAACCGGGCCGGGCCGGGCGCAATGTGGAGCCGACGGCGACGCAGGAGTCACGCAAGAAGCCGGCTGGAGAATACAAGGTCAAGGCGGGCGACACCCTGAGCCGCATCGCCAGCGAACTGAAACCATCGGGCGTCTCGCTCGACATGATGCTCGTCGCCCTGTACCGCGCCAATCCCGACGCCTTCAAGGGCGAGAACATGAACCGCATGCAGGCCGGGCGCATCCTGGCCTTGCCAGGTGCGGACGCCGTGCGCGCCACCGACGCGGCCGAAGCGAAGGGTGTCGTGACGGCGCACGCCATCGATTTCGAAGCCTACCGCAACAAGCTGGCGGGCCAGGTATCGCAAAGCAAGCCGACCAAGGCCGCGCAAGCGACGCAAAGCACGACCGGCAAGATCGGGCTTACCCGCGTGCAGGAAAAACCGACGGCCGTGAGCGAGTCGCAAGACAAGCTAAAACTGTCGAAGGCGGAGCCGGCGGCCAAGTCGGCCGGCAAGAGCGCCGTCGCCAGCGAAGAAGACAAGATCGCCAAGGCCAAACAGGTCGATGAAGCGGCCGCGCGCGTCAAAGAGCTGGAAAAGAACGTCAGCGACCTGGAAAAGTTGATGGCGGTGAAGAGCAAGGCCATGGCCGACAAGAGCGCTCCCGCGCCCGCCAAGCCGGCCGAGGCCGTTGCCAGCGCATTGGCCAGCGTTCCGGCCAGTGCAGCGGCCAGCGCCGTCGTCAGCGCGCCGGTCGAAGCCCAGCCGCCAGTGCCTAAAGCGAAACCGGTGCCGCTGGTGAAAAAACCGTCGCCGCTGGAACCGACCTTCGCCGACAAGATCAGCGACCACCTGGGTGCCATCGGCATCGGCCTGGCCGCGTTGCTGGCGGCCGTGGCGGCGCTGGTGATCGCGCGCCGCCGCAAGGAAGCGCCGCCGCCCGCCGAAGATATCGCCCCAGTGTTCGAGCCGGAAGCGCCCGTGGCACCGCCGGCCGGCCTGGCGCCGGAAGACCAGCAGTCCGAAGCGAGCAACCACCTGTTTGGCACGGGCGCCGCCGCTGCCGGCGTGGCCGCCGCAGCGGGTGCCAGCATGCTTGAAGGCAATGAAACAGACGCTGTCGCCGAAGCGGACGTGTATATCGCCTACGGCCGCGATGGCCAGGCGGAAGATATCCTCAAGGAAGCCTTGCGTATCCACCCCGAGCGCCATGCTGCCCGCTTGAAGTTGCTGGAAATCTATTCGGCCCGCAACGATGTGCGCGCGTTTGAAGACCAGGCCAGCGAGCTCTACAGCCTGACGCGGGGCCAGGGCGAAGAGTGGCCGCAAGCGGCAGCGCTGGGCCTGGCACTCGACCCCACCAACCCCCTGTATGGCGATACGGAAGACGACGCCGTTGTCAGCCTCAGCAAGAGTGTTGGCGACGACTTGCATGGCCAGAGCATGGACTTGCCTGACGAGCCGTCAGCACCGCTGGCCGATCTGGCGCCGGCAGAGCCGGTTTCCTCCGTGAGCGCCCGCGATGCGCGCGATCCTCTCGATTTTGACCTCGACAGCCTCGATTTCGAGCCCGTCTCCACCAGCGATCCGATCGTCATGCCGGGGCCGGACAGCAAGCCGCAGTCCCCCGCGCACGATGCGCACTATGACGCCAGCATGGATTTCGGCCTCGACCTGGAACCGCCAGCCGGCCCCGTGAATGGCGTGGGCGCCGGTTTGACGCCGTTGCCTGATCCATTGAAGGATGTGGACCTGGCCCATTTCGACCTCGACGCGCCCGTGGCGCCAGCTGCCGCGCCGGTGGCGGCGGCCGAGCCTTCCCTCGACAGCCTGTTTGACGACGCGCAAACGTCGGCCACCTTGCCGGAAGCCATACCGCCGGCACAGGAATTCGACCTGTCCGGCATCGACCTGGACCTCAACGATGGCAAGACGGCCAGCGTGGGCGTGGACGACCCGCTGTCGGCCATCCACATGGAAATGGATACCAAGCTGGACTTGGCGATCGCTTACCAGGAAATCGGTGACAAGGAAGGCGCGCGCGAGCTGATCGATGAAGTCATCAAGGGCGGTAGCGCCGAACAGGTCGCGAAGGCGAATACCATGAGAGCTCTGCTGAGCTAAGCACCTGATACGACGTCCATGGCTGCGTTGCACGGTCTCGCCGTACTATTCGTACTGTCTTCGACCGCGCGCCTTGCCCTGAACGCCGTCTCAGGCGCTTGTGTGGCCGGAAGGCGGGGCCGCCTTTGCGCCGGTATAATGCTTCGATGCAAAATATTACGACAGCAACGCCATTGAAGCGTATCGTCCTCGGCCTGCAGTATGACGGCACGGCCTGGCATGGGTACCAGAAACAGGAAGATGGGCAGACGGTGCAGGACCAGCTGGAAAACGCGCTGGAGCAGTTTGCCCGCGTGCGCCTGGCCACCACCTGCGCCGGCCGCACGGATACGGGCGTGCATGCGCTCGAGCAAGTGGTGCACTTCGATACGGAATTGAACCGCGACGTGCACTCGTGGGTGCGCGGCGTCAACGCCTTCCTGCCGAAATCCATCGCCGTGCGCTGGGCCCGGGAACTCGAAGGCGACCCCACCGTCAACGATTTCTTCCACGCCCGCTTCAGCGCCCGCGCGCGCACCTATCATTATGTGTTGTACAACAACGCCACCCGTTCGCCGCTGGTGGAAGGGCGCGCAGGCTTCTTTTTCCGCCCGCTGGACGTGGAACTGATGCGCCAGGCCGTGCAGCCGCTCTTGGGCTGGCACGATTTCACGGCCTTCCGCGCCGCGCAATGCCAGGCCAAGTCGCCCGTCAAGCTGATGCATGACATCCGCATCGAGCGGCGCGGCGATTGCGTCATCTTCACCATTACAGCGAATGCCTTTTTGCACCACATGGTGCGCAACCTGGTCGGTTCGCTCGTGTATATCGGCACGGGGCGCGAAAAGCCGGACTGGCTGGGGCACTTGCTTGAAAGCAAAGACCGCCATGCTGCTGCGCCTACCTTCATGCCGGACGGCCTGTACCTGGCGCAGATCGATTACGACCCGAAATGGGAATTGCCGCAAGACAGCAGCAGCGCCTTGCCCTGGTTCTGACGCTTCGCATCAAGCAATAACATCAAGGAAAAGCATGCCTCGCACACGCATCAAGATCTGCGGCCTGACCCGCATTGAAGACATTCAGGCGGTCGTGGCGGCGGGCGCCGACGCCATCGGCTTCGTGTTTTATCCGAAAAGCCCCCGTTACGTGACGCCACAGCAGGTGGCCAGCCTGATCGCCGCCGTGCCGCCCTACGTGACGACGGTGGGCTTGTTCGTCAACGCCACGGTGGAAGACGTACTGGCCACAAAGGCCGTGGCGCCCTTGTCGCTGCTGCAATTTCATGGCGACGAGACTCCCGAACACAGCGCCGCGCTGGCTGGCGCCGTCAATACGCCGTTTACGCAAGTGTTCCGCGTCAAACCCGACACCCGCTTCGAAGATTTGCTAGAATACGAACAGCGCTATCGCGCCGCCAGTCCCTTGTTCTCCAGCCTCTTGCTCGATACCTATGTGGATGCCTACGGCGGTGCAGGAAAGGTATTTGATTGGTCCCTCATTCCAGAAGAACTCGCGCCTCGGGTCGTTTTAAGTGGTGGCTTGAGCGTACAAAACGCGACTGACGCAGTGGTGCGCGTGCGCCCTTACGCCGTCGACATCAGCAGTGGTGTCGAAGCGTCCAAGGGCATCAAGGACGCATCCAGAGTCCGCGCGTTCATCGCCGCGGTGCAGGATGCCGATGCCATCATTGCCAGAGGAAACCACCATGAATGACCACACGAATGACCACAGCGCCGCGCCCGGCGCCGCCGCCGCATTGTTCCACGCCACCGATTATCCTTTTCCCGACCTGCGCGGCCATTTCGGCCCGTATGGCGGCGCGTTTGTTGCTGAAACGCTCACGCACGCGCTGGCCGAGCTGAAAGACGCCTACGCGCGCTACAGCGTTGACCCGGAGTTCCTGGAAGAATTCCGTTACGAGCTGAAACATTTCGTCGGCCGTCCGTCGCCCATCTACCACGCCAAGCGCTGGTCCCAGATGGCGGGCGGCGCGCAAATCTATTTCAAGCGTGAAGACTTGAACCACACGGGCGCGCACAAGATCAATAACGTGATCGGCCAGGCCCTGCTGGCCAAGCGCATGGGCAAGCCGCGCATCATCGCCGAGACGGGCGCCGGCCAGCATGGCGTGGCCACGGCCACCATCTGCGCCCGCTTCGGCCTCGAATGCGTGGTCTACATGGGGAGCGAAGACGTCAAGCGCCAGGCGCAGAACGTGTACCGCATGAAATTGCTGGGCGCGACCGTGGTGCCCGTCGAATCCGGCTCCAAGACCCTCAAGGATGCGCTGAACGAAGCCATGCGCGACTGGGTCACCAACATCGAAAACACCTTTTATATCATCGGCACCGTGGCCGGACCCCATCCTTACCCGATGATGGTGCGCGACTTCCAGTCCGTGATCGGCGAGGAATGCCTGGTGCAGATGCCGGAAATGACGGGCCGTCAGCCCGATTACGTGGTGGCCTGCATCGGCGGCGGCTCGAACGCCATGGGCATCTTCTACCCGTATATCGACCAGAAAGATGTCAAGCTGATCGGCGTGGAAGCGGCCGGCGAAGGGCTGGACACGGGCAAGCACTCGGCTTCGCTGACGGCGGGCTTCCCTGGCGTGCTGCACGGCAACCGCACCTATCTGCTGCAGGATGAGAATGGCCAGATCATCGAGACGCATTCCGTCTCGGCCGGCCTGGACTACCCGGGCGTGGGCCCGGAACATGCCTGGTTGAAAGATTCCGGACGCGCGCAATACGTGTCGATCACGGACGACGAGGCATTGCAGGCCTTCCACGACTGCTGCCATATCGAAGGCATCATCCCGGCCCTGGAATCGTCGCACGCGCTGGCCTACGCGGCCAAGCTGGCGGCCACCTTGCCGAAAGACCAGATCGTGCTGGCCAACCTGTCGGGCCGTGGCGACAAGGACATGCATACCGTGGCGGAACGCATGGGATTGAATTTCAACTAGCAGCGTGTCAATGGGGTCAGACCCGCCGGGGGAGTGCGCGCCAGTGGTGCGCATTCCGATCCCGCAGGGACTGACCCCAGCCTTTGCTTTTGGGTTGAAATTATTCCACCTGTCCATCATTAAGAAAGATCACCATGTCCCGTATCGCCACCACCTTTGCCAATTTAAAATCGAACAACAAGACCGGCCTGGTCACCTTCATCACCGCCGGCGACCCCGGCCCCGACGTCACCGTGCCGCTTATGCACGCGCTCGTCGATGGCGGCGCCGATATACTGGAGCTGGGCGTGCCGTTTTCCGACCCCATGGCCGAAGGCCCCGTCATCCAGCGCGCCTGCGAACGTGCCTTGAAATTCAACGTCGGCATCCACGATGTGTTCGGCTATGTGCGCCAGTTCCGCGAAACAAACCAGACGACGCCCGTGGTACTGATGGGTTACGCCAATCCCATCGAGCGTATCGGCAGCGCCGCGTTTATCGATGCAGCGCAAGCGGCCGGCGCCGATGGCGCCATCGTCGTCGACTATCCGCCGGAAGAGTGCGAGCAATTTGCCGCCGCCATGCGCGCTGCCGGCCTCGACCTGATCTTCCTGCTGGCGCCTACTTCGACGGAAGAGCGCATCGCGCAAGTGGCCAAGGTTGGCGGTGGCTTCAGCTATTATGTGTCGCTCAAGGGTGTCACGGGTGCAGGCAACATTGATACGGAACAGGTGGCGGAACGCCTCGCGGCCATTCGCCAGCATGTAAAATTACCTATCGGCGTGGGCTTCGGCATCCGCGATGGCGCTACGGCCAAGGCTGTGGCCAAGGTGGCCGATGCCGTCGTGATCGGCAGCCGCATCATCCAGGAGATTGAAAATGCGCCGCCAGGGGGCGCCGTCGACGCCGTGCGCAGCTTTACGGCGGGCATCCGCGCCGCACTGGACGCCTGAGTAAGCTTGCCGTTTACGCATTTGCGTTGATGGCAAAGTTCGACAGCCCGGCGATAAACGGCTACACTTCGGCCACTGAATGCCTGTCATTGTGCAATAGATAAAATTTTTTGGTGGCGCCCTGCGGGGCGTCGCCGTTTACCGTCTGCCGGGGGCGTCCACTGACGCTACCCCTACAAGGGCCCAAGGAGAAAATATGAGTTGGTTGGAAAAACTGCTGCCACCGCGCATACAGCGTTCTGATGCTGCCGCGCGCAAGACCATGCCGGAAGGCCTGTGGGTCAAGTGTCCATCGTGCGAAGCCGTGCTGTACCGTACGGACCTGGAATCGAATTTGCACGTGTGTCCGAAATGCGACCATCACATGCGCATCCGCGCGCGTGAACGCCTCGACAGCCTGCTCGACGCGGGCGGCCGCTATGAAATCGGCCAGGAAATCCTGCCCGTCGACACCCTGAAGTTCAAGGATAGCAAGAAATACCCGGACCGCCTGAAGTCCGCCATGGAAGCGACGGGCGAGACGGATGCGATGGTCGTCATGGGTGGCGCCATCATGAGCCTGCCAGTGGTCGTGGCGTGCTTCGAATTCGAATTCATGGGCGGCTCCATGGGCTCCGTCGTGGGCGAGCGCTTCGTGCGCGGCGCGCAAATCGCGCTGGAACAGAAAGTGCCGTTCATTTGCATCACCGCCACCGGTGGCGCGCGCATGCAGGAAGGCTTGCTGTCCCTGATGCAGATGGCGAAAACCACGGCCATGTTGACCAAGCTGTCCGAAAAGAAATTGCCATTCATCAGCGTGCTGACCGACCCCACCATGGGCGGCGTGTCCGCCTCGTTCGCCTTCATGGGCGACGTCGTCATTGCCGAGCCGAAAGCGCTGATCGGCTTTGCCGGCCCACGCGTGATTGAAAACACCGTGCGCGAAAAACTGCCGGAAGGCTTCCAGCGCGCCGAGTTCCTCGTCACCAAGGGCGCCGTCGACATGATCGTCGACCGCCGCAAGATGCGCGAAGAAATCGCCCGTCTGCTGGCCTTGTTGCAAAACCAGGCCGTCGAAGTCCTGGCTTAACGCCAGAGTAACAGGCCGGGCGGTGTCCTGCGGACCCGCCCGGTTGCCACGCCACACCGTTTGCGCGCCTCGCGCACTGTCTCCTCATCAAGAAGTCTCCCATGCACAAGCTCCCCACTACATTGCCGGAATGGCTCGCCATGCTGGAAACCCGCCATTCGGAAACCCAGATCAACATGGGCCTGGACCGCGTGCAAGCCGTCAAGGCGCGCCTGCAACTGGCTTTTACTTGCCCCGTGATCATGGTGGCGGGAACCAATGGCAAGGGTTCCACCTGTGCCATGCTGGAATCGGTACTGTTGCGTGCCGGCTACAAAGTGGGGCTGTACATCAAGCCGCATTTCCTCGATTTCAATGAGCGTGCCCGCGTGCTGGGCGAGATGGCCAGCGATGAACAGCTCGTCGCCAGCTTCCAGGCTGTCGAAGCCGTGCGCGGCGACACGCCGCTGACGTATTTCGAATTCACCACCCTGGCGATCCTGCATTTGCTGTCGCAAGCCAAGCTGGACGTGGCCATCCTGGAAGTGGGCCTGGGCGGGCGCCTCGATGCCGTCAACGTGATCGACGCGGACGTGGCCATCGTCACCAGCATCGATATCGACCATACGGATTACCTGGGCGACACGCGCGAAGCGATCGGCTTTGAAAAGGCGGGCATCTTCCGTCCGGGCAAGGCGGCCATCTGCAGCGACCCCGTGCCGCCGCAATCCTTGATCGACCATGCCGAGGCCATCGGTGCCGACCTGTGGCTGATGGGCCGCGATTTCAACTATTCGGGCGACAAGCAGCAGTGGAACTACGGCGGACGCGAGCAGCGCCGCAATTCGCTCGCATATCCAAGCTTGCGCGGCGCAAACCAGATCCTCAATGCGGCCGCCGTGCTGGCCGCGCTGGAAGTGCTGAAGCTGACACTGCCCGTGGGCGCGCAGGAAGTGCGCACGGGTCTGGTGACGGTGGAATTGCCGGGCCGCTTCCAGGTCTTGCCTGGCCGCCCCAGCGTGATCCTCGACGTGGCGCACAACCCGCACGCGGCCTCGGCGCTGAACCAGAACTTGGGCAATATGGGCTATCACCCGTACACCTATGCCGTGTTCGGTTCCATGCAGGACAAGGATATCGATGGCGTGCTGGCCGCGATGGGCGAACACGTCGACCACTGGTGCCTGACGGGCTTGCCTTCGCCGCGCGCGGCGACGGCTTCCGAGCTGGCCGCCAAGGTGCAGATCATGCTCGACGATAAGCCCGACAGCAGCGAACATACTGTGTCTATTTTCGATGATCCGGCACAAGCTTTTGCAAATGCAATGAGCCGGGCCGGTGAGAATGATAGAATTGTGGTCTTTGGTTCTTTCCTCACCGTCGCCGGCGTGATGAAGGCCCGAAAATCCTCACTTCACTGAAACGCACTCGACTGAAAATCACGCATGGGCTTGTTCTCGAAACTGTTTAAAAACAAGCAAGAATCCTCTGGCGAAGACAGCGGCTTTTATGTCCCTGGCGAAGCACAGTCGCCGACCCGCAAGCGCGCCGCCAATACCTCCGGTGGCGGCGGATCGCGCCGTGGCGGCAAGGAAGCGCCGGACCCGGTCTTGCCTGAAAAAAAGCGCGCCCGCCGCCGCCTGGTCGGGGCCATCGCCCTGGCCCTGGGCGTGGCTGTCGGCTTGCCGATGCTGCTCGATTCCGAACCGAAGGCGCCGCTCAACGATATCGCCATCGACATTCCCTCGAAAGAAAAGGTGGGTGCGCCTGCACCCGTGCCGGCTGTGCCCGCCCAAGCGGCTGCGCACAATGGTCTGGACCAGTCCGAGGAAATCATCGACGCGCCCCTGCCGCCTGCGGCCAGGCCCGCGCCGGCACCCGTGCTGGCCGCCGTCCAGCCTGTGCCTGCCAAGCCGGCCTATGTGGAACCGAAACCCGAGCCCAAGCCTGAGTCCAAGCCTGTCAAGGCGGAGCCAAAACCCGAGCCGAAGCACGAAACCAAGCCGGAACCCAAGGCCGAGCCGAAACACGAGCCCAAGCCTGAACCGAAGCATGAGGTAAAGCCGGAAGCCAAGCCTGAGGCCAAGCCAGCCAAGCCGGCGCAATCTGCCGACGATGCGGCGCGCGCCATGGCGATTCTGGAAGGCAAGCCACTCGACAAGCCGCAAGAGAAAGCACAAGACAAGGCACACGACGCCGGCAACGGCAAGTTCGTGGTGCAGGTGGCAGCCCTGGCGACGCAGGACAAGGTCGATGAATTGCAGGACAAGTTGCGCGAAGCGGGCATCAAATCCTACACGCAGAAAGTCTCCAGCCCGGCGGGCGAGCGTATCCGCGTGCGCGTGGGGCCGTTCGGCAACCGCGAAGACGCCGAAAAGACCCGCGCCAAGCTGCAAAAGCTGGGCCTGGGCGGTAGCCTGGTACCGGCGTGATGTTGCAAGGCTGAGCGCGCGTGACGATCTTCGATTATCTGGTGCTGTTCGTACTGGTGACTTCCGTGCTGATCAGCATGATGCGCGGCCTGGTCAAGGAAATACTGTCATTGGTCAGCTGGATCGTGGCTTTCGTCATTGCCAACGCGTATGGCGCCACCCTGGCGAAATTCCTGCCGGAAGCCGTGCCGGGCGAAGCCGTCCGCCTGTTGCTGGCCTTCGTGGTGCTGTTCATCGGCGTGCGCATTTTGATGGGATTGCTGTCCATGACGGTCGACGCACTGGTCAAGGTGACGGGCCTGAGCCTGGCCGACCGCACCCTGGGCAGCCTGTTCGGCGTGGCGCGGGGTCTTGTGATCGTGCTGACCGCCGTCATCTTGTGTGGCATGACTTCCATACCGCAGCAGCCATTCTGGAAAAATGCGCTGCTCAGCCCGCTCGCGGAGCAGGGCGCGCGTGCCATCAAGCCTTATCTGCCTGCCGCTTACGCGCAGCATGTGAAATTTTGAATTTTTTTAAAATCAGTAGCACAGTTTAGGAGCACACCATGTGTGGCATCGTCGGCGTCGTTTCCCATCAACCTGTCAATCAATTGCTCTATGATGCATTGTTGCTCTTGCAACATCGCGGTCAGGACGCGGCAGGGATTGCGACCAATCACAGCAGTATGTTTTCCATGCACAAAGCCAATGGCCTCGTGCGTGACGTCTTCCGTACGCGCAACATGCGTTCGCTGCAAGGCACGACGGGCATCGGCCATTGCCGCTACCCGACGGCCGGTTCGTCGAGCGAAGAGGAAGCACAGCCGTTTTATGTGAATGCACCGTTTGGTATCACCCTGGCGCACAATGGCAACCTGACCAACTGGGAACAGTTGAAACAGGAAATGTTCAAGAACGACCGCCGCCACATCAATACCGATTCCGATTCGGAAGTGCTGCTCAACGTGCTGGCGCATGAGATCCAGGAAGCGACGACGGGCCTGAACCTGGACCCGGAAGCCATCTTCAAGGCTATTACCGTGCTGAACCGTCGCGTCAAGGGCGGTTACGCTGCCGTCGCGCAAATCGCCGGCGTGGGCTTGCTGGCCTTCCGTGACCCGCACGGCATCCGTCCGCTGTGCCTGGGCATCAATGAAACGGAGCTGGGTCCTGAATACCTGATCGCCTCCGAATCCGTGGCCCTGGAAGGCATGGGCTTCCGCTTCGTGCGCGATATCGGTCCCGGCGAAGCCGTCTTCATCGATGCTGACAAGAAATTGCACAGCGCCCAGTGCGCCGAGAACGCCAGCCTGAATCCCTGCGTGTTTGAATTCGTCTACCTGGCTCGTCCCGACTCCGTCATCGACGGCGCCTCGGTGTACGCAACGCGCCTGAAAATGGGTGAATACCTGGCTGAAAAGATCCGTGCCGAATTGCCTGACGTGCATATCGACGTGGTCATGCCGATTCCCGATTCCTCGCGTCCGGCCGCCATCCAGCTGGCCCTGGCGCTGAACCTGGAATACCGCGAAGGCTTCATCAAGAACCGCTACATCGGCCGTACCTTCATCATGCCGGGCCAGGCGGCGCGCAAGAAATCCGTGCGCCAGAAGCTCAACGCGATTCCATCCGAATTCAAGGATAAAGTGGTGCTGCTGGTTGACGATTCCATCGTGCGCGGCACCACCAGCCGTGAAATCGTGCAGATGGCACGCGAAGCGGGCGCGACGAAAGTCATCTTCGCCTCGGCCGCGCCACCGGTGATCTACCCGAACGTGTATGGCATCGACATGCCGACGCGCGACGAACTGATCGCCTACGGCCGCACGACGGAAGAAGTGTGCCGCGAAATCACGGCCGATTACCTGGTGTACCAGGATATCGGCGCGCTCAAACAGGCGATTGCCGACGTCAATCCGGCACTGACCAACTTCGAGGCTTCGTGCTTCGATGGTGTGTACGTGACGGGCGACGTGTCGCAGGAATACCTGGACCGCCTGGAATATGCGCGCCACCATCCGAAGGCTGCAGCGCCCGAAGATACGCCGCGTTCCCAGCTGAACCTGAACCTGGCGACAACGGAAGCATAAGTAACCTGCCCGGCCTGCGCCGGGCTTTTTTTTTCTGCGATCATGAACGATAAAAAAAACTACGGCTTTACCACCACCATCCTGCATAACGACCGCCGCAAGGGCATCGAGCATGGCTCCCTGCACAAGCCCGTGCACACCTCCGTCGCGTTTGGCTATGGCGACGCGCGCCAGCTCGCTTCCGTATTCCAGGGCAAGGAGCCGGGCTTTCGCTACGGCCGCCAGGGCAATCCGACGGTTTCGGCGCTGGAAGACAAGGTCAACAAGATGGAAGACGGCGTTGCTACCCTGTGCTTCGCCACCGGCATGGGCGCCATCGGCGCCGTGGTGCAATCCTTGCTGCGCGCGGGCGACCATGTGGTGTCGTCGGCCTTTTTGTTTGGCAACACCAACAGCCTGTGGCAAACGGTGACGGGGCAGGGCATCGCCGTGTCGTTTGTCGATGCCACCGATGTGGCCAACGTGGCCGCCGCCATCACGCCGGCCACGCGCATCGTGTTCGTGGAAACCATCGCCAATCCGCGCACGCAGATCGCCGACCTGGCAAAGATCGGCGCGCTGTGTCGCGAGAAGGGCATCCTGTACATCGTCGACAACACCATGACGACGCCGTACCTGTTTCGCCCGAAAGCGGTGGGCGCGGGCCTGGTGGTCAATGCCTTGACGAAATCCATCGGCGGCCACGGCAATGCGCTGGGCGGCAGCTTGACGGACACGGGCGTGTTCGACTGGACGCAGTACCCGAACATTTTCGACAATTATAAAAAGGCGGCACCCGCGCAGTGGGGCATCGCGCAAATCCGCGCCAAGGCCTTGCGCGACTTCGGCGCTTCGCTGGGCCCGGAGGCGGCGCACCATATCGCCGTCGGCGCGGAAACCATGGCCTTGCGCATGGACCGCAGCTGCTCGAACGCCCTGGCGCTGGCCACCATGCTGCAAGCGGACCCGCGCGTGGCTGCCGTGCATTACCCGGGCTTGACGTCGCACCCGCAGCACGCGCTGGCGACGGACTTGTTCCGCAGCTATGGCTCGCTGTTCAGCTTTGAATTGAAGGATGGCATCGACTGCTTCGATTTCCTGAATCGTCTCAATCTTGCCATTCCAGCGAGCAACCTCGGCGACACGCGCACCCTGGTCATTCCCGTTGCCCACACGATTTTCTACGAGATGGGTGCCGAGCGCCGCGCCAGCATGGGCATTGCCGAGTCGCTGATCCGTGTGTCCGTCGGTATCGAGGATGAAGCCGATCTGCTCGAGGATTTCCGCCTGGCACTGGATGCATAGGCCGCCGGACAAATGAAAAGGGCCGCAACAGTCATTCTGTTGCGGCCCTTTTTATATGCAGCTGTTTAATGCCAGCTGCGCATCAAGCCCACAGCCAGGCCCTCAAGGGCGAATTCATCTTCCGGCGACACGGTAATGACCTTGAAGTCGGGGTTTTCCGGCAGCAGTTCGATGACGGAGCCCGTTTTCTTGTAGCGTTTGACGGTGACTTCGTCGCCGATGCGGGCAACGACGATCTGGCCGTTCTTGGCGCTGTCGACCTTCTTGACGGCCAATAAATCGCCATCCATGATGCCGGCGTCGCGCATGGACCAGCCGCGTACCTTCAGCAGGAAGTCGGGCTTGGCCGAAAACAGGGCCGGGTCCACGTTGTAGCTCGCTTCCAGGTTTTCCTGCGCCAGGATGGGCGAACCGGCTGCCACGCGGCCGATCAGCGGCAGCGACATCAGCAGTGCTGCCGGCACCTTCGAGGACAGCGTGTCGGCGGCAGCACTCGCCGCCGCACCGATCAGGCGAATGCCACGCGACGTGCCGGGCGAAATCTCGATCGCGCCCTTGCGGGCCAGGGCTTGCAAATGCTCTTCGGCCGCATTGGCCGATTTGAAACCCAATTCATTGGCGATTTCGGCACGGGTAGGAGGGAAACCCGTATTTTCAATCGCGTCCTTGATCAGGTTCAGGATTTGTTCTTGTCGTGCTGTCAGCTTGATCATGAGCGGTGGGTGCATACTAAAATGCTGTCTATATGAACAGTCTGTATTTTTGTACAGTATCGCCCACTATGCAAGGGAATTTCCGTTATTTGCGCGAATTTCGTGCGAAATACTGGAATGCGCAGGGAAAAGCGCCTGGCGGGCCCCGTGTACGGGCCGCTTGTTGAAGGAATGATTGAAACGTTTGCAAAAGGCGGTTATAATCTTCGGCTGACCTTCCCACACCCGTCTTGACGCCGGGGTGGGCGATTATCAATCCGACCTGAAGGAGTTTGCATGCGTCATTATGAAATAGTCTTTATCGTCCATCCGGACCAAAGCGAGCAAGTGCCCGCGATGATCGAACGCTACAAAGCCAGCGTAACCACCCGCGGCGGTTCGGTTCACCGCGTGGAAGATTGGGGCCGCCGTCAAATGGCTTACTCGATCCAAAAGCTGCCTAAAGCACACTACATCTGCCTGAACATCGAATGCGACAACGAGACCCTGGTCGAGTTGGAAACAGCATTCAAATTCAATGATGCCGTGTTGCGTCACCTGACCGTTAAAATGAAGAAAGCTGAAACAGCTCCTTCGCCGATGATGAAATCGGTACAACGCGAAGACGCGGCCAAAAGCCACCGCACCGAAGCACCAGCAGCCGCTCCAGCCGCAGCAGCAGCTTAATTCTTGACCAGGATCGTGCGCTGAACCAGCTACAAGTAACCGCCATCATTGCCGAGCGCGAAATATTGCGCTATACCCCGGCAGGGCTGCCGATCGTGAATGCAGTATTGCAGCACAGTTCGCAGCAGATGGAAGCAGGGATTGCCCGTTTGACCGAGTTTGATATTGCCGCGCTAGCCGCTGGCGAAATCTCAGGCCGGTTCAGTCAGGCAAGCTTGGGCGGGGTATATCAGTTCACGGGTTTCCTGGCCAGGAAGAGCCGCAACAGCAAGAGTTTGGTGTTTCACATCATTGATTTTAGTGCAGTCACTTTGACTAGCGCATTTTAGATACAGGAGCCTGACATGGCATTCGGTAAAAAGTTCGACAAAAATAAGCTCAAGCTTAAAGAAAAACGCAAACAGCAAAATCCGTTGTTCAAACGCAAGAAGTTCTGCCGCTTCACCGCAGCTCACGTTGAGCAAGTCGACTACAAAGACGTCGACACGCTGAAAGACTTCGTCCAAGAAAACGGCAAGATCATGCCAGCACGCCTGACCGGTACCAAAGCGCACTACCAGCGCCAAGTCGACACCGCAATCAAGCGCGCTCGCTTCCTCGCGCTGCTGCCATACACCGATCTGCACCACGCTTAATCGGTCAGATATTCCTGGAGAAGAACTATGCAAATCATTCTGTTAGAAAAAGTTGTTAACGTCGGTAACCTCGGCGAAGTCGTCAAAGTCAAAGACGGTTACGCACGTAACTTCCTGATCCCGCAACGCCTGGCACGTCGTGCTACGGCTACCGCTGTGGCTGAATTCGAAGTCAAGCGCGCCGAACTGGAAAAAGCTGCTGCCGCCAAACTGGCTGCATCGCAAGCCCAGGGCGAAAAACTGAGCGGTCTGACCGTTCAAGTTGCTCAAAAAGCTGGCGTCGATGGCCGTCTGTTCGGTTCCGTCACCAACTTCGACATCGCTGAAGCGCTGACCAAGCAAGGTTTTGCTGTTGAAAAAGCACAAATCCGCATGCCTACCGGCCCGCTGAAGATCGTTGGCGAGCACAGCGTTTCGGTTGCTCTGCACACCGACGTGGTCGTGGAAGTTGTTATCGCTGTCGTTCCAGACGCGAACGCGTAATCGTTTGCGGGCCTGTCCCGCAAGCATTGCCGCACGATGAAAAGCCGGGTTCGCCCGGCTTTTTTGTGGCCTTTTTTTCGCTCAATTTCAGCCCTTTATTTTTGCCAGCACGCCGAAGCGGGTATAATTCGCGCCATGAACGCCCCCTCTGATCCGCAACTAGATTCCCTCCGTATTCCGCCGCATTCGATCGAAGCAGAACAATCCGTTATCGGTGGTCTGCTGCGCGACAATGCAGCATATGACCGCATCGCCGACTTCATGCATGCGGAGGATTTCTATCGCTATGACCATCGCATCATCTTCGAGCAAATCGTCAAGATGATTAACGGCTCCAGGCCAGCCGATGTCATTACTGTTTTTGAAACCCTGACCCAGCTCGGCAAGGCCGATGATGTGGGCGGACTCGCGTACCTGAACGCCATGGCGCAAAACACGCCATCGGCCGCTAACATCCGGCGTTATGCCGAGATCGTGCGCGACCGCGGCGTGCTGCGCAAACTTATTACGGTCGCCGACGATATCTCCGGCACGGCCTTCAGCCCGCAAGGCAAGGAAGTCAAGCAGATGCTTGACGAGGCCGAATCGAAGATCTTCGCCATCGCCGAAGAAGGCGCGCGCGGCGCCCAGGGCTGGACCGCCATCCAGCCCCTGCTGACGCAGGTGGTCGAGCGTATCGACGAGCTGTACAGCCGCGACAACCAGAGTGAAATCACGGGCGTGCCCACCGGTTTCATCGACCTGGACCGCATGACCTCCGGTCTGCAGCCGGGCGACCTGGTGATCGTGGCGGGCCGCCCTTCGATGGGCAAGACGGCGTTTTCCGTCAACATCGGCGAAAACGTGGCCATCGACAGCGGCTTGCCCGTGGCCGTGTTCTCGATGGAGATGGGCGGCGCCCAGCTGGCCATGCGTATGCTCGGTTCGGTTGGACAGCTGGATCAGCACCGGTTGCGCACGGGCCGTCTGAACGACGAAGACTGGCCACGCCTGACGAATGCGATTCAAAAGATGAACGACGCCCAGTTGTACATCGATGAAACGCCGGCCTTGAATTCCATCGAATTGCGCGCGCGCTCGCGCCGTTTGTCGCGTCAATGCGGCAAGCTGGGCCTGATCATCGTCGATTACTTGCAGCTGATGTCGGCCAATTCCCCAGGCGATAACCGTGCCACGGAGATTTCCGAAATTTCGCGTGGCTTGAAAGGCCTGGCGAAAGAACTCGGTTGTCCCGTGATCGCGCTGTCGCAGCTGAACCGCTCGCTGGAGCAACGCCCGAACAAGCGTCCCGTGATGTCGGACTTGCGCGAATCGGGCGCTATTGAGCAGGATGCCGACGTGATCCTGTTCATTTACCGTGACGAGGTGTATAACCCCGACTCGCCAGACAAGGGAACGGCCGAGATCATCATCGGTAAACAACGTAACGGTCCGATCGGCAGCATCCGCCTCACCTTCATGGGGCAGTACACCAAATTTGGCAATTACAGTGGTGGCCTGGCGCTTTACCAAGGCGACTAAGACTCAGCAGCACTGATATTCCATTGGCCGCCCCCTCATACGGGGCGGCTTTCTGTAGTAAATAACACGACTCAATGCTTAACGGAGAATGACATGTTTGGACGCTTGATGCCCACTGAGGGCAAGTTTTTTGAATTGTTTAACCAGCACGCTGAATTGTGCGTCAAGGGCGCTAAAGAAATGCTGGGCCTGATGACCAATTTCGACGATCTGGAAAACCGCGTACATGCGATCGAAAGCATCGAGAAACAGGCAGACAAAGTCACCTACGCCACCGTGGAAATGCTGCACAAGACCTTCATCACGCCGATCGACCGCGACGACATCCATCAGCTGATCACGCGCCAGGACGACATCCTCGACCTGCTGGAAGACGCGGCGCAAACCGTCTCGCTGTACGACCTGAAAGCCGTTACGCCGGAAGCCAAGCGCCTGGCCGAACTGGTGCTGGCCTGTACCGAAAAAGTGCGCGACGCCGTCGCCTTGCTGCACAACATGGACAACTCGCGCAAGATCGTCGCCATCTGCGAAGAGATCGACCGCCTGGAATCGGACGCTGACCACGTGATGCGCGCCGCCATGTCCAAACTGTTCCGCGACGAGCCGGACGTGCGCAACCTGATCAAGCTGAAAGCGATCTACGAAATTCTGGAAACCGTGACCGACCGTTGCGAAGATGTGTCCAATATTATCGAAGGCATCATCGTCGAAAACGCGTAAGCGTTGGGCCTGTCCTGAACCAGAATCAGAAAAGAAACTACAATGACCATACAAATCAGCATCTACGTGCTAGGCCTGTTGATCGTCCTCGCGCTGCTGTTTGACTTCATGAACGGCTTCCACGATGCCGCCAACGCGATCGCCACGGTGGTCTCGACGGGCGTATTGAAACCGCAGACCGCGGTTGCCATGGCTGCCACCTTCAACTTCGTCGCCATTTTCGTGTTCCACCAGCTGACCGTGGCCGCCACGGTGGGCAAGGGCACGATTGACCCGACAGTGATCGACCAGTACGTGATCTTCGGCGCGCTGATGGGCGCCATCTTCTGGAATTTGTTCACCTGGTACTACGGCATTCCATCGTCGTCCTCGCACGCGCTGATCGGCGGCCTGGTGGGCGCCGCCGTCGCCAAGTCGGGCACGGGCGCGCTGGTCGCGGCCGGCCTGTGGAAAACGGTGGCCTTCATCGTCATCGCACCCGTGCTGGGCTTTGTGTTCGGCTCGATCATGATGCTGCTGGTGTCGTGGATTTTTGTGCGTTCGACGCCGCGCAAGGTCGACAAGTGGTTCCGCCGCCTGCAATTGATATCGGCGGCGGCCTATAGCCTGGGCCACGGCGGCAATGATGCGCAAAAGACCATCGGCATCATCTGGATGCTGCTGATCGCCGCCGGCTATTCGAACGCGGCCGACGCCATGCCGCCGCTGTGGGTCATCATTTCGTGCTACACGGCCATCAGCTTCGGTACGCTGTTCGGCGGCTGGCGCATCGTCAAGACCATGGGCCAGAAGATCACCAAGTTGAAACCCGTAGGCGGCTTCTGCGCTGAAACGGGCGGCGCGATCACCCTGTTCGTCTCGACGGCGCTGGGCATTCCCGTGTCGACCACGCACACCATTACGGGCGCCATCGTCGGCGTCGGCTCGGCACAAAAAATGTCGGCCGTGCGCTGGGGTGTCGCGGGCAACATCGTCTGGGCCTGGATCTTCACGATTCCTGCTTCCGCGTTTGTTGCGGCAGTCGCTTGGTGGATTGGCCACCACATCATGTAAGGCGCCTCTGCAAACCTACTGCGAAGCCCACTATCGAATCTCCGTTGCTCACTGTACTAAAGTACAGCTCCGCTACTCAATCCGATATTGGGCTTGCTCGCTACGGTTTTCATAGGGCCTTGGGTCAACTGGGCACATGTATAAAAAAAAGGAACCAAAAGGTTCCCTTTTTTTATGCCCCGGCCAGTTCCACCGTCAGTCCCTCGTAGGCGAGAAACACCTGCAAGCCATCCAGGCGGCCCGCATAACGGCCCATCACGTCGGCAAACACGGCTTCGAGCTGTTCGTCGCTGCGGGTCGGTTCGTGATGGGTGCAGTACAGGCGCCGCGCGCGGCAGCGCAGGGCCAGGTCGAAGGCGGCGTCGAAGGTGCCGTGGCCCCAGCCCTGCTTGCCCGGGTACTCCTCGCGCGTGTACGAGCAGTCCATGATCAGCGCGTCGACGCCGGCGACCATTGCGTCGATGCCGGCCTGGCGCTGCACATTGCGCTCCGCGCAGGCCGCATGGTCGGCATGGCCGGGTGGATGCAGGTTGTAGAACGGTTCATGGTCGCCGCTGAAAAACAGCGAGGCGCCGCCGCAGTCGATGCGGTAGCCCAGGTTGACCACCGGGTGGTTCATTTCCGCGCCGCGCACGCATGCCCCCCCCACCTCGACGGTTTCGCCGGGCGCCAGGGTGCGGTACTCGATGCTGGCCGCCATGGCCGCTTCGCTGACGGGAAAATAGCTGTCTTGCAGCTGCACCGCCATCACGTGTTCGATGCCCCGTCCGGCGACGGCATCGTGCGCGCCGTGCAGGCGCATGCGGTTGCCAGCCACGAACAGGGGGCTAAACATGGGCAGGCCGTGGATGTGGTCCCAGTGGCTGTGGGTGATGAAGACGTGTGCGTCGACCGGCAGGCCGGGCGGCAGTTGCTGCGCCAGCGAGAAGATGCCGCTGCCCGCATCGAGAATGATCAGACTGTCGTTGTCGGTGCGTACTTCGATGCAGGTGGTGTTGCCGCCATAGCGCGCCGTGCGCGGGCCGGGGGAGGGGATGGAGCCGCGCACGCCCCTGAACGTGAATTTCATTCAGTACCTTGTTACGGTGTAATTATTGTTGATTCTATTCTAATTAATGAAATTGGCGGCAACATTTATGTGTGTTGCGATACGGAAAGTTATTTCATTTTGTTGTAGCTAAGTAATGTACAGTGCGGAGGGTGGCCGTTACACTGGCGCTTGCCGACTTCCCCTTTTTTTGCTTGCCCATTACCTGATTGTCATCAACATGCCGCAGTTGCACCCTGAGAAAATCGCCCACAGACTGGAGCAATTGACCGAACTCAGTGTCGCGCTCGGCCACGGCCTGGGCGGCGAGGGGCACGATATCGGCGCGCT
The DNA here is from genome assembly GCF_051380895.1 of Janthinobacterium breve. NCBI lineage: Bacteria > Pseudomonadati > Pseudomonadota > Betaproteobacteria > Burkholderiales > Oxalobacteraceae > Janthinobacterium > Janthinobacterium breve. The sequence goes on from NZ_JBNYXY010000014.1 coordinate 77,246, forward strand.
GTTGCAGCGCATCGTGCTGCTGGCAAAAAGCATGAGCGGCGCCGATGGCGCCACGCTGTACCGGCCCATGGCCGAGGGCCGCCAGCTGGCGTTCGACATCAGCGTCAACGACAGCCTGGGCATCGCGCAGGGGGCCGACATGGGCTTGCCGGGCGTGCCCCTGTTCGATGGCGCGGGCCAGCCCAACCTGTCATCGGTGGCCGCGTATGCGGCGAACATGCGCCGCAGCGTGAATATCGCCGACGTGTACCGCGACGAGGCCTTCAATTTTTCCGGCATGCGGGACTTTGACCGTCACCATGGCTACCACACGCAATCGATCCTGACGGTGCCCATGAGCGATCACGAGGGCGATTTGATCGGCGTGCTGCAACTGATCAATGCCCTGGATGGTGAGACGGGCCAGGTGCGCGCTTTTTCCTCCACCGACCAGCGCTTCATCGAGGCGCTGGCTGCGCAGGCGGGCGTGGCGCTGACGAATCAGCTGCTTATTTCGCAGCTGGAAGAGCTGCTGGAATCGCTCGTTACCCTGATCAATATCGGCATCGATGAAAAGTCGCCCTACACGGGGCGGCATTGTCAGTTCGTGCCCGAGCTGACGATGCTGCTGGCCGACGCCGCACATGCGACCGAAAGCGGCCCGCTGGCCGATTTCCGGCTCAGCGACAACGAGCGCAAGCAGCTGTGGCTGGCCGGTCTGCTGCACGATTGCGGCAAGATCACCACGCCCGTGCACGTGGTCGACAAGGCCACCAAGCTGGAAACCATTTTTGATCGCATTGCGCTGATCGACACGCGCTACGAAGTGCTGCTGCGCGACGCCGAGATTGCCGCCCTGCGCGAGCAGGCGGCGCAGCCGGAACGCAAAGATGCGATTGCCCGCGCGCTGGAGCTGGAGCTGGCCGCTCTGCGCGAAGAGCGCGACTTCATCCGCACGGTGAACATCGGCGGCGAAAGCATGGCGCAGGCTGACCAGGAAAGAGTGCGGCGGATCGCCATGCGCCGCTGGCGCACGGCCGACGGCGAACTGCGCGATTTTCTCGACGCCGACGAGACGGAAAACCTGACCATCCGCGCCGGCACTCTGACCGCGGCCGAGCGGGCCATCGTCAACAACCATATCAGCGTCTCGATCCGCATGCTCGAAGCGCTGCCGTGGCCCAAGCACCTGCAGAAGGTGCCCGAATATGCGGGCGGCCACCACGAGCGCATGGATGGCAAGGGCTATCCGCGCGGTCTCACCAAGGAGCAGATGTCGGTGCCGGCGCGGCTGATGGCGATTGCCGACATTTTCGAGGCCCTGACGGCGCGCGACCGGCCGTACAAAAAGGGTAAACCGTTGTCCGAATCCCTGCGCATCCTCGGCAATTTCAGCCTGAACGGGCATATCGACCCGGAGCTGTTCGACGTTTTCATCCGCAGCAAAGTCTATTTGACCTTCGCTGAAAAGCACCTGCATCCGAGTCAAATCGATGCCGTCGACGAGGCGGCCATTCCGGGCTATACCCCTTGAAGCTGTCGCTGGCCTTGCGCAAGCACGGGGTGCGGTCGCTGCTGGGCGTGCTGCTGACGGTGGCGGCGGCCATCCTGTGCCTGGCCGGCAACGACAACATCGCGCGCCTCGATGCCATGCTGGGCGACTGGCGCATGCGCTTTGATGCGCCGCAGCTCGACCACCGCATCGTCATCGTCGACATCGACGAGCAAAGCCTGGCCCGCGTGGGCCGCTTTCCCTGGAGCCGCGATATCCAGGCGCGCCTGGTGCGCCAGCTGACGGGCAAGTATGGCGTTGCCACGCTGGCGTTTGACATCTCGTTTCCCGAAGCCGACACCAGTTCCGGCTACGCCGTGCTGCAGGGCCTGGCGCGCGGCGAACTGGCCGGCGTGGCCGGCTTGCCGGCGCAGCTGGAAAAGCTGCGCCCGGCCATGGACTACGACGGCCTGTTTGCCGGCGCCATGCGCGGCCAGCCCGTGGTGCTGGGCTACAGCGTCTCGGAGCAGCAAAGGAAGGGCGTGCTGCCCAAGCCCGCCTTCACCGTGGCCGATTTGAACGGGCGCAGCGTCACGGCCTACGTGGCGCGCGGCTACGAAGCCAATATCGCGACCCTGCAGGCGGCCGCGCAAGGCGCCGGCATCTTCACGGCGCTGACCGATGCCGATGGCGTCGTGCGTTCCTCGACCCTGTTGCAGCGCATCGGCGACGGCTATTACCCTTCGCTGTCGCTGGCTACCGTGGCCGTCTATCTGCAGGCGCGCGCCATCGCCCCCCGTTTCAGGGGCACGGCCGATACCTTGTCAGCGCGCGAACTGGCCAGCGGCGGCCTCGAACACATCATGCTGTTCACGCCGCGCGGCGCGATGGCGATCCCCGTGGGCGAAGCCTTGACGACCACGGTGCAGTACCGCGGCGCGGGCGGCCCCGCTGGCGGCGCCTTCCGCTATGTGTCGGCCTCCGATGTGCTGGCCGGGACGGTGCCGCCCGCGCTGCTGAAGGGTGCCATCGTGCTGGTGGGCACCACGGCGCCCGGCTTGAACGATATCCGCGCCACGCCCGTGAATGCCGAGTATCCGGGAGTGGAAGTGCATGCCAACCTGATCAAGTCCATGCTCGACGGGCGCTTCAAGGCCCGACCCGACTACGCGCTGGCGTTCGAACTGGTGCAGATCGTGCTGTTTGGCCTGCTGCTGGCGGGCGCCCTGGCCGTGCTGCCGCCGGCCGGCGTGATGCTGGCCACCCTGGGCGCGCTGGCCGCCGCCATCGCCATCAACCTGTACCTGTACGCCGTGCACGACCTGGTGCTGGGCGGCGCCGTGCTGCTGCTGCTGATCGTTGCGCTATTCATCGCCAACCTGGCCTGGGGTTACTTTTTCGAGGTGCGCAAGGGGCGCGCGCTGGTGGCGCGCTTCGGCGAATATGTGGCGCCCGAGCTGGTGGCCGAGATGGCCGACGATCCGCAGCGCTACACCATGGAGGGCGAGAACCGCGAACTGACGGTGCTGTTTGCCGACGTGCGCGGTTTCACGGCCATCTCCGAGCAGCTGGCGCCGGCCGCGCTGCGCGAATACATCAATCTGTACCTGACGGCCATGTCGGAAGATATCCGCGACAGCCATGGCGGCACGCTGGACAAATACATCGGCGACGCCGTGATGGCGTTCTGGGGTGCGCCCGTCGCCTTTGCCGACCACGCCAGTCGGGCCGTGGCCAGCGCCCTGCTGATGCAGCGCAGCGCGGCGCAACTGAATGGCGAGTTTGCCGCGCGCGGCTGGCCGGCGCTGCGCATCGGCATCGGCATCAATACGGGAGCCATGCATGTGGGCGACATGGGCTCGCGCATCCGCCGCGCCTATACCGTGATGGGCGACAGCGTTAACCTGGCCGCGCGCCTGGAAGGCGCCAGCAAGCTGTATGGCGTGGGCATCGTCGTGGGCGATGCCACGCGCGCCGCAGCTCCGGACTTCCTGTACCGCGAACTCGATTGCATACGTGTGCTGGGCAAGCAGGAAGCCGTGGCCATCTTCGAGCCGCGCTGCCTGCTGGCCGACGCCGACGCGACAGAGCTGGTGCAGCTGGAGCGCTGGCACGCGGTGCTGGCCTGGCTGCGCGCGCGCGACTGGGCGGCCGCTGGCACGCAGCTGGCACGCTTGCAGGCGGACTTCCCCGACGACGGCCTGTATCACCTGTACGCGGCACGCCTGGAGCGCTATCGCAGCATGCCGCCGCCTGCCGACTGGGACGGCGTGACCGTATTGAATAGCAAGTAAGCCTGCCGTCGTGGCGGGAAATGCCCGCAATGGCGGCATTTTTCATCATTCTGGGCACACTGTTTGCTGCACTGCGATGAAAATCAGGGAGAATGTTAGAAATTTCTGACTGGAAACTAAAAGCCGTCTAAAATTTGCCTTCAATCCATTGCCGGATACGCTGGCGCCTGCGGGCCGCGCGCTTGTCCGGTTACACAAGAAATCCTACACATGACATATCGTTTGGTGCACCTGCTTGCGGGTTCCGCGCTGCTGTTCGCCGTCGGCGCTGCCGGCGCTGCCGTTTCCATGGATGACACGGCTCCTGCCAGGCAGGAAGACGGCGTGCCGCGCTTCGAGATCCGCCGCTTCGACGTCGAGGGCACCCTGCTCACGCAAGCGCAGGTGCAAGCGCTGCTGGCGCCCTATGTGGGAGCACAGCGCGATTTTTCCGATATTGCCCGCGCCGTCGAGGCGCTGGAGGGGGCCTACCGCGCGCGTGGTTACAGCGCCGTGCAGGTGCAGTTGCCCGAGCAGGAACTGGAGCGTGGCGTGGTGCGCCTGAGCGTGCTGCAAACGCCGCTGGGCAAGGTCGCCATCAGCGGCAATGCCTGGGTCGACGAGGCCAACGTGCGGCGCGCCTTGCCGTTTCTTCGCGAAGGCGAGACGCCGAACTTGCCGGCCCTGTCGCAAAGCCTGAAGCTGGCCAATGAAAATCCGGCGCGCAAGATCGAAGTGCGCCTGCAGGCCGACGAGCCGGCGGGTGCCATCGACGCCCTCGTCACGGTGGCCGATGAAAAGCCCTGGAAAGCCATGCTCAACGTGGACAACACGGGCAATGCGCAAACGGGCAAGACGCACGTGGGCGTGGTGCTGCAGCATGCCAACCTGTTCGGGCGCGATCATGTCGCCAGCCTGCAATACACGAGCAGTCTGGAAAAGCCGGACAAGGTGGGCGTATATGGCGCCGGCTACCACTTGCCGCTGTATGCGCTGGGCGACTCGATGGATTTTTTTGCCAGCTATTCGAACGTCGATTCGGGCAGCATTTCGGCCGGCATTTTCGACCTGGCCGTCAGCGGCCAGGGCAGCATGGCCGGCATCCGCTACAACCAGAACTTCGCCCGCAGCGACGATTTCGAACCCAAGCTCGTGTATGGCATCGATTACAAGGCTTACCGCAACAGCGTGCAGCTGTTCGGCATGGAACTGGGCGCCGACGTCAGCGTGCATCCGCTCAGCGTCAGCTACATCGGCAACTGGACTTTGCCCACGGGAGAGACCAGCGTGGCGGTCACGTTCGCGCATAACATTCCCGGTGGCAAGCACGGTGCGCAAGCCGATTTCGACCGCGTGCGCGCACACGCCAAGGCGGCCTACAACACCGTGCGCCTGAGCGCCAGCTCGGGGCGTGTGCTGGCAGGCGACTGGCAATGGCGCGCGCTGGTCAATGCGCAGGTCACGCCGGACGCGCTGGTGCCTGGCGAGCAGTTCGGCTCCGGTGGCGCCGCGTCCGTGCGCGGCTTTGCCGAGCGCGAGGTAGCCAATGATTCGGGCGTCAACCTGAACCTGGAACTGTACACGCCGAACTGGTGCGGTCAGGCGCTTGCTTACCAATGCCGCGCGCTGGCCTTCTATGACACGGCCTGGCTGCGCCGCAACCATGGTCTGCCCGGCGAAAGCGCTTCGCAAGGCATCAGCAGCGGCGGACTCGGCCTGCGTTTGCTGCTGAGCCGCTACGCCAATCTGCAACTCGATTACGCCCATGTCGTCAATGGCGGCGACACGGGACAGCGGGGCGCCAACCGCCTGCATTTCCGCCTCGCCTTGGCCTACTAGCATCAGGATGAACACCATGCACAATCACGTCCAGCACGCCTCCGTTTTCATCCTGACGCCATCCTTTTCGTCACCCCTTGCGCCACCCTTGCGCCGCACGGCGCTGGCGCTTCTGCTGGCCGGCTGTTTCGGCGTGGCGCAAGCCAACCCCGCCTTGCCGCAGGTGGTCAATGGACAGGCGACGTTCAATCAGCAGGGCAATGTGTTCTCGATCACGAATACGCCCAACACCATCATCAATTGGCAGAGTTTTTCCATCCATGCGGGCGAAATCACGCGTTTCATCCAGCAAAACGGCAATAGCGCCGTACTCAACCGCATCACGGGACAAGACCCCAGCAAGATCCTGGGCGCGCTCGAATCGAATGGCAAGGTATTGCTGATCAATCCGAACGGCATCGTCTTCGGCCAGGGGGCGAAAGTGGACGTGAACGGGCTGGTGGCGTCCAGCCTGGGCATGTCGAATGACGATTTCCTGGCCGGCAAGCGCCAGTTTACGGCAGGCAGCGCGGCCGGCGGCGTCGCCAATGCGGGCACGATCAATGCGGGCAAGGGTGGGCAAGTGCTGCTGATCGCGCCGAACGTGGAAAACACGGGCATCATCACGGCGCCGAACGGCGAAGTGATCCTGGCGGCCGGGCGCAGCGTGCAACTGGCCGACCCCGGCAATCCGCAATTGCGCGTGCTGGTCTCGGCACCAAACGACCAGGCGCTGAACCTGGGCCAGATCATCGCCCAGGGCGGCAGCATCGGCATGGCCGGCGCTCTGCTCAGCCAGCGCGGCGTGCTCAACGCCAACAGCGCCGTCGTCGGCGAGCATGGCAAGATCGTCCTCAAGGCCAGCGGCAAGGCGCTGCTCGAAGCAGGCAGCGTTACCAGCGCCACGGGCGCGGCCGGCAAGGGCGGAGAAATCCAGGTGCTGGGCGAGCAGGTGGGTTTGCTGGGCAATGCGAAAATCGATGCCAGCGGTGCCACGGGCGGCGGCACGGTCTTGCTGGGCGGCGATTACCAGGGCAAGAACGCGGCCGTGCAGAATGCGCGCCAGGTGCTGGTCGGCAAGGACGCCAGCGTGGCCGCCGATGCCATCGACAGCGGCAACGGTGGCAAGGTCATCGCCTGGGGCGACGAGTCGGCCCAGGTACACGGCAGCATTTCCGCGCGCGGCGGCATGCAGGGCGGCAATGGAGGCTTCGTGGAAACGTCCGGCCATTATCTGGCCGTCGATGGCATCCGCGTGAATACCAGTGCGGCGCGTGGCAAGCGCGGCAATTGGCTGCTCGATCCGTATGACATCGAGGTGGTTGCCGGTTTGGGCGGCAACCTGGGCAATGTCGATGAGTTCACCCATGGTTCGCCTAGCGGCAGTATCAGCATCGGCGCCGGTGTCATTTCCAACGCGAACAGCGATGTGATCTTGCAGGCTACGCACCATATCAATTTCAGCAGTGCCGTGGACATGGTGATTTCCGGTGTCGGCTTGACCGCCATCGCCGGGGAAACGATCAATGTGTTCGCTCCCATCACGACCAGGGGCGGCTCCGTCACCCTGTCCGCCAACGATGCCAGCAGCCCTGGCGGCGCCTACGGCCTGGGGGCGAACGTCAATCTGGATGCCGCCATCATCAGTAATGGTGGCAACGTTTATCTTTCAGGCGCTAGCGTGACGGGCGCCAGCGTGGTCAATGTAGGCAGCGGCAATCTGAGCCTGCGCGCAAATGTTGCGCTGGGTGGGATCAGCCTCTCTGGCAGCGGCAACCAGTTGATCGGCAGCGGCGTTGCCGGGCAGACGGTGATGCTTCAGGCGGACAATATCGGTTTTGCCGGCGGCTTGCAGTTTGGCGGCACGACCGGCGGCGCGAAGGTGATCATCAAGCCCCTGAGCAGTTCGCGCAGCATCGACCTGGGCACCAAATCGGGTACGTCCCTGAGTTTGAATGCGATGGAGCTGGCGGGCATCTCGGCCTCGTCGCTGACCGTCGGCGACGGCACGAACACGGGCGGCATACGGATATCGGATGCGCTCGCTACGGCGGGCGACCTGCGCATCAATTCAGGTTCCGCCATTACGGCCACGGGCGCTGTCACAGTTGGCGGCGCGTTTGCCCTCGACGGCGGCAGCTGGGTGCAAAACGCGGCGGTCCTGCCAGGATTCAGCGCCAGAAGCTTTGCCATCGGTAGCGGCGCCAGTTTCCTGCGCGCGGCCGGGGGCGACGGCGTTTCTTCGCCGTATCTGCTCGCCGATATCTATGGCTTGCAAGGCATCGCCAGCCTTGGCCTTGGCAACAGCTATCGCCTGGCCGGCAATATCGACGCCAGCGGCACAGCAAACTGGAACAATGACCTGGGTTTTGTGCCGATTGCCAGCAGTGGCAGCGGTTTTTCCGGCGTGTTCGATGGTGCCGGATTTACGCTCAGCAATTTGAAAATCGACCGCAGCCTGGCCCCCGGTTCGGCGGCAGGCCTGTTTGGCACCGTGCAGGGCGCTACCTTGCGCAACCTGACCCTGAGCGGCGGCAGCGTCACCGGCACCGCGAACGTGGGCGCACTAGCGGGCAATGTCGTGAGCGGCACTATCGATAGCGTGAACAGCAGCATGGCCGTCAGCGGCCAGCGCAACGTCGGCGGCCTGGTGGGCAGCAACGGTGGCGCCATCACGCTGTCCGCCAGCAGCGGCGCGGTCACCGGCGTGAATGCCGATGGCGGCGGCGCCATCGGCGGCCTGGCGGGATGGAATGTGTCCGGCGCCAGTATCGCAACCTCGTACGCCAGCGGCGTGGTGACGGGCGCGCGTGAAATGATCGGCGGCCTGGTGGGCAACAACCAGGGCGCGCTCAGCCAATCGTATGCCACCGGCAATGTCAGCGGCGCGCGCAGCATCGGCGGCCTGGTGGGCCTGAACGGCGGCAGCATCAATGATGCGTATGCCAGCGGGGCCGTGGGTCGGGCAGGCATTGCCGACTCATCATTGACCAGGGAAAACATGGGCGGACTGGTCGGTGAAAGTACGGGCAGCGTCAGCCATGTCTTCAGCAGCGGCGCCGTGACCGGCGACGGCTATGCGACAGTGGGCGCAGTCGCCGGCCACGTGGCTACCGGTTCCCCGTTCGGCTATGGGTTTTTCAATTTTGAAACCTCGCTGGTGCAGGCCGATGGCGGTGGTTCCAGCGGCCGCAGCACGGCGCAGATGAAGCAGCAAGGCATCTTCAACGACTACAATTTCAGCAGTGTATGGCGTATTTACGAAGGTTATACGACGCCGATGCTGAAGGCTTTCCTGAAGCCGCTGCAAGTGAACCTCTCGAACAACGCCGCAGGCAAGGTCTACGATGGCCAGCTGGCCGCTTTCCTCGGGTCGATAGCCTATGTGGGATTGCTCGATGGCGATACGGGCGTCAATGGCAGCCTCGGCTACGGCAGCAACGCGCGCAATGTGGGCAACTATGCGGCGACGGGCCTGTGGTCGACCAAGTACGACATCAGCCTGGGCGGCACGACGACCTTCGCCATCACGCCGCGCGCGCTGACGGTGAGCATGGGCGGCAATGGCAAGGTGTATGACGGCACGCTGGGCTACGACGGCGCCAGTTTTGTGCTGGGTAACGTGGTGGCGGGCGACGACCTCAGCATTAGTGGCAGCGCCGCCTTCCTCGACAAGAACGCCGGCAGTGGCAAGGCCGTGCATGTCAGCGGCCTGATCCTGGGCGGCAATGACCTGAGCAACTACAGCCTGGCGTCGACCACGCTTGAGGGCACGGCGGATATCAGCACGCGCCTGCTGAACTATGGCGTCTCAGGCGCGCAAAGCCGCGTCTACGACGGCAGCGTGCAAGCGGCCCTGAATGGCTATTTTGAAGGCCTGGTGACTGGCGACCAGGTCAGCATGGCCGGTTTGCTGGGCAGTTTCCGTGACAAGAATGTCGGCACTGGCAAAGTGGTCGATTACCAGGTGGCAACGGGCCACCTGACGGGCGCCGATGCGGGTAACTACGTGCTGAGTGGAAATGTTGGCAGTACCACGGCCGACATCACGGCACGCACTCTGAACGTGAGTTTTGGCGGTATCAACAAGACATATGACGGCACGACGGGCGCGCAAGTGAACTTTGGCGACGACCGCATCCAGGGCGACGCCCTGAGCGTGAGCGGCAATGCCGCCTTTGGTAACAAGAATGCGGGTGCCGGCAAGGGCGTGCATGTAATGGGTGTGGCGTTGAGTGGCGCCGATGCGGGCAATTACGTGCTGAGCAGCATTGCGGGCAGTACCACGGCCGATATCACGGCACGCACCTTGAACGTGAGTTTTAGCGGTATCAACAAGACATATGACGGCACGACGGGCGCGCAAGTGAACTTTGGCGACGACCGCATCCAGGGCGACGCCCTGAGCGTGAGCGGCAGCGCCGCCTTTGGCAACAAGAATGCGGGTGCTGGCAAGGCCGTCAATGTCACTAACGTGGCGCTGAGTGGTGGCGATGCGGGCAACTATGTGCTTAACGGAAATGCAGGCAGTACCACGGCCGACATCACGGCACGCACCCTGAACGTGAGTTTTGGCGGTATCAACAAGACATATGACGGCACGACGGGCGCGCAAGTGAACTTTGGCGACGACCGCATCCAGGGCGACGCCCTGAGCGTGAGCGGCAGCGCCGCCTTTGGCAACAAGAATG
>NZ_JBNYXY010000014.1:87598-227793 GCF_051380895.1 Janthinobacterium breve
CGGGTGCTGGCAAGGCCGTCAATGTCACAAACGTGGCGCTGAGTGGTGGCGATGCGGGTAACTATGTGCTGGGCAGCAATGCCGGCAATACGACGGCCGACATCACGGCACGCACCCTGAACGTGAGTTTTGGCGGTATCAACAAGACATATGACGGCACGACGGGCGCGCAAGTGGACTTTGGCGACGACCGCATCCAAGGCGACGCCCTGAGCGTGAGCGGCAGCGCCGCCTTTGGCAACAAGAATGCGGGTGCTGGCAAGGCCGTCAATGTCACGAACGTGGCGCTGAGTGGTGGCGACGCGGGCAACTATGTGCTTAACGGAAATGCAGGCAGTACCACGGCCGACATCACGGCACGCACCCTGAACGTGAGTTTTAGCGGTATCAACAAGACATATGACGGCACGACGGGCGCGCAAGTGAACTTTGGCGACGACCGCATCCAGGGCGATGCCCTGAGCGTGAGCGGCAATGCGGCGTTTGGCAACAAGAATGCGGGTGCTGGCAAGGCCGTCAATGTCACAAACGTGGCGTTGAGTGGTGGCGACGCGGGCAACTATGTGCTTAACGGAAATGCAGGCAGTACCACGGCCGATATCACGGCACGCACCTTGAACGTGAGTTTTAGCGGTATCAACAAGACATATGACGGCACGACGGGCGCGCAAGTGAACTTTGGCGACGACCGCATCCAGGGCGACGCCCTGAGCGTGAGCGGTAGCGCCGCCTTTGGCAACAAGAACGCCGGTGCCGGCAAGGCCGTCACGGTGACGAGCGTGGGCGTGAACGGTGCGGATGCTGGCAACTACGTGTTGAGCAGCAATGCAGGCAGCGCCACGGCCGATATCGGCGCGCGCGCGCTGAACCTGTCTGGCGTGGCCGGCAACAAGGTCTACGATGGCACGACGGGCGTGCAGCTGAGCCTGCTGGGCGATGATCGCCTCGCGGGCGACAGCTTGACGGCCTCGGTCATGGCCAGCTTTGCGGACAAAAACGTGGGCACGGCCAAGGCTGTGCAGCTGAGCGGCGCGATGCTGACGGGCGCCGATGCGGGCAATTACTTCATCGTCTTGCCGACAGGCTTGCTGGCCAGCATTACGCCCGCCAGCCTGACGCTGGCAGGCCTGAGCGCCGCCGGCAAAGTGTATGACGGCACCACTGGCGCGGCCGTCAGCGCGTCGGCAAATGGCGTGCTGGGCCAGGATGTGGTCAGCGTGGTAGGCGGCAGCGGCAGCTTTGCCGACAAGAATGCGGGTACGGGCAAGCTGGTGACGGCCAGCGGTTTCCGCCTGGCGGGCGCCGATGCGGGCAATTACACGCTGGAGACGACGGGCGGCACGGTACAGGCAACGATTGCGCAAAAACAATTGTCCACCTGGATCGGCAGTGGCAATGGCTTGTGGAGCGATGCCGCCAACTGGGACGGCGGCGTGGTGCCGGAAGGCGCAAACGTGCTGGCAGTGGATTTTTCGCACAGCAAGGGTATCGTCACCTACAGTGCGGCGGCCGGCAACACCGTCCTGAAAAACTTGAATTCGGCGACGGGCTTGCTGCTGACGGGCGGCAGCCTGACCCTCGGTGAAAGCGCGCTCGACGGCTCCGTGCTGGGCGGCCTGGCCGGCCTGGAAATCAACGGTGGCAGCTTGCTGCTGAACGGCAGCCTGTCGGCGGACCGCTATGCGCAAGGTGGCGGCGTGCTGAGCGGCAACGGCAACTTGCTTGTCGCCAACAGCTTCAGCCAGGCGGCCGGCGCCATCCGGCTGGCGGGCCAGCTGGCCATCACGCAAGCGGCTGGCGATTTGCGCTTCGCCAGCCTGGCGGCGAACGATGTGCGGCTGAGCGCACTGAATGGCGCCATCGGCCAGGACGGCGCGTTGCTCGCCAGCAGCCTGACGGTGCAGGCGAAAAATGGCATCGTGCTGGGCAACGCGGGCAACCAGGTGGGCAGTTTTACCGCCAGCAATAGCGCAGGGGGCGGCATTGTGCTGAACAATACTTCGGCGCCGGGCACCTTGAGCCTGGGAACGCTGACCACTGGCGCGGGCAATATCGCCATCGACAACACGGGTGGCGTCACGGCTGGCAATATCAATGCGAATGGTGGCAACGTCAGCGTGACGGCGCACAGCCCCGTCACCGTCAACGGCAAGATCGCGGGCAATGACATTGCCCTCAATGCCAGCACGGACGTGCTGCTGGGCGATGGCGCGCAGCTGACAGCTACGCGCGACATCAGCCTGGTGGCTGGCGGCGATATCCGTGTCGACGGCAATGCCAAAGTCCTCGGCGGCGGCAATTTCAGCGCCAGCGGGGGTGGCAATGTGCGCTTTGCGGACACGGCCAGCTTTACCTTGCCGGCGGCGGCCAGCATGAGCGTGCTGGCGAAAACGGGCAGCATCACGGGTGGAGCGGGCGTGCGCATCAACCGTCAGCGCGCCAACGTCAGCTTGCTGGCGCCGAACGGTGCGGTGGCCATGCCGGACCTCATCTTCCTGCCCGCCACGACCATCGACAAGCCAGTGATCGACTTCGCCACGAGCTCTATCATCAATGACGTCTTGCGCGTCATCAAGCAGGCCGACCGTGCCAACGCCCCGCTCGCTTCCATGTCGCCAGCCAAGAATGATGACAAGGTGAAGGACGATAAGGATGTTGCCGGTGCCACAGGTAAATCAACAGGATACAAAGACAATGACACTGCTAAAAAAACGTTCTGCAACTAAGGCCTTGTTGTGGCTGGCCCTGATGTGCCTGGGCGCGCATGCCTGGGCCGGACAGGTGGCGGGCACGGTGATGCAGTTGAGTGGTCCGCTGATGGCCAAGAAGGCGGATGGCAAGGTGAAAATCCTGGCCATCAAGTCCGAGGTCGAGCAGGGCGATACCTTGCTGACGGAAAAAGAGACCTATGCCTTGATCAGGCTGATCGACAATAGCGAAATCACCTTGAAACCGAATACCAGTTTCGTGATCGAGCAATTCAGCTACACGGCCGAGCAGCCCGATGGCGACCACGCCATCTTTAGCCTCATCAAGGGTGGTTTGCGTTCCGTCACGGGCTTGCTGGGCAAGCGCAACAAGGAGCGCTTCGAGATGAAGACGCCGGCTGCCACCATCGGCATTCGCGGCACGACGTTTGTTGCCGCCTATGTTGCTCCGTCGGCAGGGCAAGGGCGGGCTCCCGGCCTATATGTACAGGTGCTCGATGGCCTGATTCAGGTGACCAATCCTGCCGGGTCGCAAAATTTTGCCGCCGGTCAGTTCGGCTTCACGCCCAACGTCAAGCAGCCGCCCGTGTTGCTGCCCGCCAATCCCGGCATGCAGTTCACGCCGCCACCGGCTTTCGTGTCGACGTCGTCCGGCGCGGGTGCTGCCGCTGGCCCCGGCAAGCCTGCCGCCATCGATTGCGTGGTGCGCTAAGCTGTTTCCAGCAAGTCCGGCACACCTGACAAATAGGGCTTGACCTTCCCATCATGGGATAGCAGATCCTGATCCTATTCGTTAATCTTTCGTACAGGATCTGCCATGAACCAGAGTGCACTTGCTCCCGCCGCTTCCCCTCCCGCCGCCGCGCATGCGCAGGCGCTGGCCATCGAAGGCATGAGCTGCGCCTCGTGCGTGGGCCGGGTGGAAAAGGCGCTGGCCGCCGTGCCCGGCGTAACCCAGGCCAGCGTCAACCTGGCCACCGAAGTGGCCAAGGTCACGTCCAGCACGCCGATTTCCCTGGCCACCCTGCAGGCGGCCGTGGAAAAGGCTGGCTATACGGTAGCACAGCGCGAGATCGACCTGAACATCGCCGGCATGACCTGCGCCTCGTGTGTGGGCAGGGTGGAAAAAGCCTTGCTGAAGGTAGCGGGCGTGCTGGCCGCCAGCGTCAACCTGGCCACGGAAAGCGCGCGCATCAAGGTGACGGGCGGTCTGGAGGCGGGCACCCTGATCGCCGCCATCGACAAGGCCGGCTATGTCGCCACGGTACCCGCCGCCAGCCAGGCCAGCGCGCCTGCTGCGGTGCCCAACCGCGACGGCATGAAAGTGGCATTCGCGGCCGTGCTGGCCTTCCCCCTGATGCTGCCCATGCTGCTCGAGTGGGCCGGCATCCACCTGATGCTGCCCGGCTGGCTGCAGTTCGTCCTGGCCACGCCCGTGCAGTTTTACTTTGGCGCGCGTTTCTACAAGGCGGGCTGGAAGGCGGCGCGCGCCGGCAGCGGCAATATGGACTTGCTGGTGGCCTTGGGCACGAGCGCCGCATATGGCTTGTCCGTCTACCAGTGGCTCGATCAGTTGTCGACCCCGGGCGCGATGCTGCCGCACCTGTATTTCGAGGCCTCGGCCGTCGTCATTACCTTGGTGTTGCTGGGCAAATGGCTGGAAAGCCGCGCCAAGCGCCAGACGGCCTCGGCCATCCGCGCGCTGCAAGTCTTGCGTCCGGAATCGGCCCGCGTGCGACGCGACGGCGTCGAGATCGACTTGCCCGTAGAACAGGTGAAAGTGGGCGACCTGGTGGTCATCCGCCCTGGTGAACGGGTGGCCGTCGATGGCGTGGTGGTGGAAGGCGCCAGCCAGATCAACGAGTCCCTGATCACGGGCGAAAGCTTGCCCGTGGATAAGCATGTGGGCGACAAGGTCACGGGCGGCGCCATCAATGCCGATGGTTTATTACTGGTGCGCACGCAGGCCGTGGGCGGCGAGACGACCTTGTCGCGCATCATCCGCCTGGTGGAAGACGCGCAGGCGGCCAAGGCGCCCATCCAGCATCTGGTCGACAAGGTCAGCGCCATCTTCGTGCCCGTGGTGCTGGTGCTGGCGCTGCTGACGATGCTGGGCTGGTGGTTTGCCACCGGTGAGCTGGAAAATGCCATCATCAATGCCGTGGCCGTGCTGGTCATCGCTTGCCCATGCGCGCTGGGCCTGGCCACGCCGACGGCCATCATGGCCGGCACGGGCGTGGCCGCCCGCTACGGCATTCTGATCAAGGATGCGGAAGCGCTGGAAGTGGCGCACGCCGTCAATACCGTCGTGTTTGACAAGACGGGCACCTTGACCATCGGCAAACCGGCCCTGGCGGCCCTGCACGCGCACGGCATCGAGGACGCACGGCTGCTGCAACTGGCGGCCAGCATCCAGCGCGGCAGCGAGCACAGCCTGGCTACGGCCGTGCTGGATGCGGCCAGTGCGCGCCACATCGAACCCTTGCCAGCCACGGGCCTGTCGGCCTTGCCAGGCCGCGGCCTGGCGGCCCACGTCGATGGTCTGGAACTGAAATTGGGCAGCACGCGGCTGATGCAGGAGTTGCACGTGGACCTGGCACCGCTGGCCAGCCAGGCATTGTCGCTGGAAAACACGGGCAATACGATCTCGTGGCTGGCCTCGGGATCGGAACTGCTGGGCTTGTTCGCCTTCAGCGACCAGGTCAAGCCGAATGCGCAGGCGGCCATTGCCCATCTGCATAGCCTGGGCATCCGCACGGTGATGCTGACCGGGGACAACCAGGGTAGCGCCGATGCCGTCGGCAAGCTGCTGGGCATCGACACGGTGGCGGCGAAAATGCTGCCGGCCGATAAAACCGCTAAAATCACCGCACTGAAAGGCGCGGGCGCCAAGGTGGCCATGGTGGGCGACGGCATCAACGATGCGCCTGCGCTGGCCGCCGCCGACGTGGGTATCGCCATGTCGACGGGCACGGACGTGGCCATGCACGCGGCCGGCATTACCCTGATGCGCGGCGATCCTGCCCTGGTGGCGGACGCCATCGATATCTCGCGCCGCACCTACAGCAAGATACGGCAGAATCTGTTCTGGGCTTTTATCTACAATATGATCGGCATTCCGCTGGCCGCCTTCGGCTTGCTCAACCCTATGGTGGCGGGCGCGGCGATGGCCTTCAGTTCCGTCAGCGTGATCAGCAATGCCCTGTTGCTGCGCCGCTGGAAAGCGCGCAGCTCGCATACCAAGGAGTCATAGGATGAATATCGGCCAGGCAGCCAGTGAAACGGGCGTATCGGCAAAAATGATACGCTACTACGAAAGCATTGCCTTACTAAAACCCAGCGCGCGCAGCGACGCCGGTTACCGCATCTACACGCCGAACGACTTGCACGCCTTGCGTTTTATCAAGCGCGGGCGGGGGCTGGGTTTTTCGCTGGAGCAGATCCGCGAACTGCTGTCGCTGTGGCAAAACGACCAGCGTGCCAGCGCGGACGTGAAAGGCATCGCCCTGGCGCACGTCGCCGATCTGAACACACGCATCGCCGAACTGACGGAAATGCGCGATACCCTGGCCCACCTGGCGCAATCGTGCCACGGCGACGACAAGCCCGATTGCCCCATCTTGCAAAGCCTGGGGCTGGCCGGCGAAACGGAAGTGAAGGCTTGCTGCCATTGATGTAAATCAACGGAGGTGTGTATGGCGTATGACCTGTATTACTGGCCCACGATACAGGGTCGTGGCGAATTCATCCGCCTGGCCCTGGAAGAGGAGGGCGCCGACTACCGCGATATCGCCCGTTTGCCCGAGCGCAAGGGGCAGGGCATGCCGGCCATGCTGGCCTGTCTCGATGGCGACAGCACGCCACAGGCCGCCTACGCGCCGCCCGTGTTGCGCGATGGCGAGGTGCTGATCGGCCAGACCACGAATATCCTGCTGTACCTGGGCCGGCGCCTGGGCCTGGCGCCGCGCGCGGAAAGTGGCCGCCTGTGGCTGAACCAGCTGCAGCTGACGATGGCCGACTGGCTGACGGAAGTGCACGACACGCATCATCCGCTGTCGATGAATCAATATTACGAAGAGCAACAGCAGGCGGCCATGCTGCGCAGCGCGGACTTCCGCGCAACACGTTTGCCCAAATTCCTCGATTATTTCACCCAGGTCTTGCTGAGCAATCGCAGCCGTGGCCAGTACCTGGTAGGCGCAAAGCTCACTTATGGCGACCTGTCGCTGTTCCAGATGCTGGCTGGCCTGCGCTATGCGTTTCCGCAAGCCATGGCGCGCCTGGCACCCCGGTATCCCGCCCTGTTTGCGCTGCACGACGCCGTGGCGGCGCGGCCGCATATTGCCCGCTACCTGCAATCGAAACGCAGAATCGCGTTCAATGAGGAAGGTATCTTTCGCCACTACCCCGAACTGGACGGGTAAACAGAAACAGCCGGCGCGAGGGCCGGCTGTCTTGTTGATGCCGCTGCTGTTACTGCGCGCTGGTGACGGGGTAACCGGCCTCCACGATAGCCGCGCTGATGGCGCCCAGTTCGGCGGGCGATTCCACCGTGACGCGCTTGCTGGCCAGGTCGATCTGCACCTGTGCTTGCGGATCGATGCCTTGCACCGCTTTCGTGACCGAGCCGACGCAATGGCCGCAGCTCATGTTTTCAACTTGTAACTGATACATGGCAAGCACTCCTTGAATGATTAAGTGCACCCACTGTAAGCCTTCCCCCGATGGTAAGGTCAAGGGAAAAGCTGGCGTGCCGATCAATTCAGCAGAAAATCGACGGCTTGCATGGGCGGCGGCACATTCTCATCCTGCACGGATTCGCGCAAGCTGATTTCGATGGCGCGGCACATGGCCGACAGGGGCAGGTCGTTGGCATCTTCGCCGAACGGTTCCTCGATCTCGTCGCCCAGAGCATCGAGGCCAAAGAAGGTATAGGCGACGATGGCGACGACGAAGGGCGTCATGAAGCCCAGCGAGTCGACTAGGCCGAAGGGCAGCAGAAAACAGTACAGATAAGCCGTGCGGTGCAGCAGCAGCGAATACGAGAAGGGAATCGGCGTGCTGCGGATGCGTTCGCACGAGGCGCCCGCCGCTACCATGGCCGAGACAGTGTTATCGATCTGTGCGGTGAGGATGCTGTCGATACGGCCTTGCTGCACGCAGTCGGCCAGGTCGTGGCCCATCTGCAGCATCAGGTAGTCGGACGGGTTCGCGGCCTTGCATGCCGCTTCCCATTCGGCCGGGCGCAACAGCGGCTGCAAGTCGGCCGGTCCGCGTGTGTCGCGCAGCTGGTGGCGCAGGGCGTGGCAAAAGGCGATGGCGCGGTAAATCATGCGCACGCGCACATCGTCCAGGCCCAGCCTGGCGTGGGCTGGCGTATCGCTGCTTATCATGGTCTGGCACTGGCGCGAGAAATTACGGCTGCGCAACACCAGTTCGCCCCACAGCTTGCGCGCTTCCCAGTAACGGTCATAGGCGGCCGTGTTGCGAAAGCCAAGGAAGATGGCCAGCGGCAAGCCAATCAGGGTAAACGGGATGGTGGTGAGGATGACCTTGTGGTCGAACAGGGTGCCGTGGCACCAGGTGACGAGGGTGGCGATCAGGGTGTTGACGATGAGGGTGGTGCGGATGCGCGGCAGGACGGAGCCGCGCACCACCAGGAACAGCCGTAGCGCCGATGGACGCTCGCGCACGATCATGCTGTGCTCCCGGTTTGGGGCTGGTGATCGGTAAGGGGGGAAAGACAGAATGGCAAATGCCGGGAACAAAAAGCCCGCTGTGTGTGCGGGCTGAGCAGGGTGTGCATGGGAAACAATGTAGGGGAGACGGCTTGAGTATAGGCCGCAGACCCGTTTCCAGCCAATTCACAGTGGCGATAGGTGTTATTCATTTCATGAATGAATATTTCATTTGTAAGTATTTTTGTGAATTTCAGCGCTTCGTATCCTGTCGCGGCAGGATCTTCTTGCGGTGTTCTTCCTGCTGTCGTTTCAGTGCGGCACTGAGTCGAGCATACGATAGGTATCCCAAAAATCATAGCGGCAAGCTGGCGTGCATTGCGACGCGTGACAAAGGGAGAGATTTGCCGCAGGGGCGTCTGTTAGGCTCGCTGAGCTAAATGGAAATATTTCCTATGGTAATTCCATTATCCCGATAGCCGCCGCCAGGGGCATGGTCAGCTCGTGTATCCTTCCTATGAAAGTGATGTGCATGTTTAAAGTTTCCAGCATCTGCCTCGCCACCCTGATCCTGTTGCAAGCACCGTCCACCTGGGCCGACCAGCCCGCTCCACTGAGCCAGCAGCAGCAAGCGCTGGCCGCGCAGATCGATGCCAGCATCGCTCCCTATTACAAGGCCACGGAACCGGGCGCCGTCGTCATCGTCGTCAAGGATGGCCAGCCCCTGTTGCGCAAGGCGTACGGCCTTGCCAGTGTGCAGGATGGCCAGCCGCTGACGCCCGACATGTCGCTGCGCCTGGGCTCCATTTCCAAGCAATTCACGGCCGTCGCCATCCTGCTGCTGGCCGACCAGGGCAAGCTGGCCATCACCGATGACATCACGAAGTTCCTGCCCGACTATCCGACCCACGGCAAGAAAATCACGATCGAGCAGCTGCTCGCGCACACGTCCGGCATCCACGACTACACGGTCAAGCCTGAATTCGTGCCTAACAGCACGAAAGACCTGAACGTGGCGCAGATGATCGATTTCTTCAAGAACGATCCGCTCGATTTTGAACCGGGTACGCAATGGCGCTACAGCAGCTCCGGCTACTTTCTGCTGGGCGCCATCATCGAAAAAGCTGGGGGCCAGCCGTATGCCGCTTTCATGGAACAGCAGATCTTTGTGCCGCTGGGCATGAACGACACCGCATATGAAGGCCACGAGCGCCGGCCGGCCAAGCGCGCGGCCGGGCATATCCGTTCGGGCGAGGCCTATGTGCCGAACTTGCCCCTGAGCATGACGCAGCCGTATGCGGCCGGCGCGCTCGTCTCCACCGTGGACGACCTGGCGCGCTGGGATGCGGCCATTTCGGACGGCAAGCTGCTCAAGGCCGCCACCTGGCAGCAAGCGTTCACGCCGGTAAAACTGAACGATGGCAAGGCCACCCGCTACGGCTATGGCTGGATGCTGGGCACCTGGCAAAACACGCCCGTCATCCACCATGGCGGCGGCATCAATGGCTTTGCCACGTATGCGATGCGTTTGCCGAAGGAAAAAGTCTACGTGGCCGTGCTGGAAAACTCGGACACGGGCCTGGTCGATCCCGATGTGGTCGCCCGCAAGGCGGCCGCCATCGCGTGGGCCGGCCGTATCCCGAGATCAAGGTCATCACGCTCAAGCCCGCCATTCTCGATGCGTATGCTGGCGTGTACGCCATCAATGACAGGGCCGGCTATACGATCCGCAACTTCGAGGGCACCCTGCTGCTGCAGCGTACGGGGCGCCCGGCGCAGCGCCTGCTGGCCTACTCGCCGAATGGTTTTTTGATTGAGAATACCCTCACTACTGCCGAGTTCGAGCGAGGCCCCAAGGGTGAAGCGCAGTTGATCCTCAACGATGGCGGCGAGTCGAAGTCCGTGCATGAACGGGCCAGCGCCGTCAA
Organism: Janthinobacterium breve; assembly: GCF_051380895.1. NCBI lineage: Bacteria > Pseudomonadati > Pseudomonadota > Betaproteobacteria > Burkholderiales > Oxalobacteraceae > Janthinobacterium > Janthinobacterium breve. The sequence continues at coordinate 97,913 of NZ_JBNYXY010000014.1, forward strand.
GCCGGCCCGCGCCGTGGTCGCCTTGACGCACGCGCAATTCGATGGCTACGTGGGCCGTTACGCGCTGGCGCCCGAGGTGTACCTGGAAGTGACGCGCGAAGGCGATAAATTCTTCGCCCAGGTGACGGGTTTCCGCAAGCTGGCCATGCTGCCGATGAGCGATACGGCTTTCTTCTCGAATGAAGTCGATGCGGAAGTGCGTTTCAGCAAGGATGCCAGCGGCAAGACCGAGCAGCTGGTATTGCGCCAGGAAGGGCAGGACATGCCAGCGAAGCGGGTGAACTAAGCGTATTTTTCTGTCCAGCCTGCCGGCCAGTGCATGCTGACGGCAGGCATTGGTTTGGCGGTGGCAGTTATGCAGCCATTGCTTTCCAGCCATACCCGCCGAACGCCACGACCCACGCCAGCAAGATCGCCAGCCCCGGCAGCAATAGCCACTTCGCTACCGTCTCTTCCCACGCCACATAGGGCTTGCCGCCGCGCGCGATGGCCAGCAGCGCCTGTCCCCCGTTCAAGCCGGCAAACGGCAGCACGTTGAAGGCGCACAGTTTTAAGGTGATCAACGCGAATACCAGTGTAAGGCCGTGCGTGCGGGCAAACGTTTCGCCTTCACCCAGCAATTCCTGCGCCGCCGACAGCGGCGCCAGCGCGCCGTGGAAGATTTGCCCAAAGGCAGCGACAAAGTGCTCGCAGCCCGGCGCGCCCAGTATCACGAACGCCAGGGCCAGCAGCACAGCCACACCGCTCAGGGGCAGCAGCACCTGTTTCCACAGCGGCTGGAAGTTGTAGGCGTCGCGGCAGAGATCGTCGTCATACAGCGTTTCCTCGCGCGTATCTTTCAGGACCACATTGCCGGCCAGCGGCAGCAGCTTGACGTGGACTTTCCCCCAGGTCAGCAAGGTGGGGCCTACGCCGTAGCTGATGCTGCGCACGGTGATGCCAAAGGCAAGGGCGCACACGGCCATGACGGAAATGTGGATGAGCATGAAAAGGATAAGGCAGAGCAGCAACTGAAAGGCGGGATGCATAGTGCAAAGTGTCCAGGAGGAAAGAGAGCGGTATTAGAACATGTCGGAGCGAATAGTCGCGCACATGAAAAAGCCCCGTCTGCATCGCTGCAGACGGGGCTTTCTGTTGTGGAAGCGGCTTGCGCCGCCCGATACAACTTACAGTACTTCGCTGGCGTGATCGGCCAGGCGCGAACGCTCGCCGCGGGCCAGGGTGACGTGGCCGCTGTGGGTCCAGCCCTTGAAGCGGTCGACCACGTAGGTCAGGCCGCTCGAGCCTTCCGTCAGGTACGGCGTGTCGATCTGGGCGATGTTGCCCAGGCACAGGATCTTCGTGCCGGGACCGGCGCGCGTGACCAGGGTCTTGACTTGCTTCGGCGTCAAGTTTTGCGCTTCATCGATGATGAGGAACTTGTTTACAAACGTGCGGCCGCGCATGAAGTTGAGCGACTTGATCTTGATGCGCGAGCGGATCAGGTCTTGCGTTGCCGCACGACCCCATTCGCCGCCATCGGAGTCGGACTTGTTCAGCACTTCCAGGTTGTCGTCGAAGGCACCCATCCATGGCGACATTTTTTCTTCTTCCGTGCCTGGCAGGAAACCGATGTCTTCGCCGACGGGCACCGTCACGCGGGTGACGATGATTTCATTGTAGAGCTTGGTTTCCAGCACTTGCGCCAGGCCGGCGGCCAGGGCCAGCAGGGTCTTGCCGGTACCGGCCTGGCCCAGCAGGGTGACGAAGTCGCATTCCGGATTCATCAGCAAGTTCAGGGCAAAGTTCTGCTCGCGGTTGCGCGCCGTCACGCCCCACACATTGTTCTTGGTGTGGCTGAAGTCGCGCAAGGTTTGCAGCACGGCCGTCTTGCCGTTGATTTGTTTCACTTGGCCATAGAACGGCGTTTCGCCGTTTTTCGGTTCCAGATAGATGAACTGGTTGACCAGCAGCGATGGAATGAAGGGGCCCGTCACGCGGTAGAAGGTGGAGCTGTAGCCGTTCTTGCTTTCCTGCCACGATTCCATGTCCTTGCCATGCTTGTTCCAGAAGTCGTCCGGCAGCTGCACGATGCCCGAGTACAGCAAGTCCGTGTCTTCCAGCACATGGTCATTGAAGTAATCTTCGGCTGGCAAGCCCAGGGCGCGCGCCTTGATGCGCATGTTGATGTCCTTCGACACCAGCACGACGGGGCGGCCTTCCTGTTCCGATTCCAGCGAACGCACGACGGCCAGGATCTGGTTGTCGGCCTTGCCCACTGGCAAACCAGCCGGCAAGTCGGCGCTTTGCAAACGCGTCTGGAAGAACAAGCGGCCCTTGGCATCCTTGTTGCCCAGCTTGGACAGCAAGATACCGTGTTCGATGGCGTCGTCATCCGTATTGCTGATCAGGGCATCGAGGGTACGCGAGACCTGGCGTGCATTGCGCGCCACTTCCGTCATGCCCTTTTTATGGTTGTCCAGCTCTTCCAGCGTCATCATCGGCAGGTACACATCGTGTTCCTCGAAGCGGAACAGCGACGATGGATCGTGCATCAGCACGTTGGTGTCGAGCACGAACAGCTTGCTGATGCCGCGCTGGTCGGCGGCACGACTGGCGGACGATTTGAGCTGCACTTCGACCGCCTTGTGCTTGGCGGGATGCGGCTGCTCGACCTGTTTGACGGATTTGATCGGCGTGACTTTGCCTTTCGTCGCCGGCGCGGCTTTGGCCGGAGCCGCAGGCGCGGCAACGGCTGGCGCAGGCGCCGGCTTGGCGACCATCAGGGCCGCCACTTGCTTGATCTTCGTGGCCGCATTGCGGACCGGCTTGGCAACTTCGGCGATCGCCGCTTCAATAATGGGTGCAGCCACTTTCTTGGCTGCCGGGGTTTTGGTGGCCGGGCGCGCTGCGCCTGCGCTTGGGTAATCTTGGGTGGCCAGGATGGTGGCTGGCTTGCTCGGTAATTTTGGCAGTGGCATCAGGATCTCAATCAAAAAATTTCTGGAATGAATCGCCCATGGGCAGCCAGCTTCTGGCGGCACTTCTCATGGGGTGGATGCGGGGGAACAACAATGCTACAGGACGAGAAACTGCCGGAAGGCCGGCAGCATGGCCGGTCATGGACGCCATCGGCGGGTTGCAGGCCCGCCTGGCGGAGTGGGTGGAGGCGCTTCGTTGACTCAAAATGGCGATAGGTACCGTGAACTGAACTGCGGTTGAACTAAAGCTCGCTGGAAGCCGACAACGCGCATTGGATCAAAACCGATGATCACTTCAGACGCGCCACGAATTCCAGCACTTCTTCCACGTGAGTTGCGACCTTCACGCCTCTCCATTCTTTCACCAATCGGCCCTGGGCGTCAATCACAAACGTGCTGCGTTCGACGCCACGGACCGTCTTGCCATACATCTGTTTCATCTTCATGACGTTAAACAGCAGGCATACGGCTTCGTCCGGGTCGGAAATGAGCTCGAATGGCAGTTCCAGCTTGGCTTTGAAGCTTTCGTGCGAGCGCAGGGAATCGCGGCTGATGCCGTAGATTTCCACGCCGGCGGCGGTAAATTGCGGATACGCGTCACGGAAGGCGATGTTTTCAGTGGTGCAGCCGGGGGTGTTGTCCTTTGGATAGAAAAACAGCACCGTGGCCTTGGCCGGACGGCCCAGCAACTGAAAGGTCTTGCCGCTGGTCATGGCGGCGCTAAAGTCGGGTATGCTAACGAGGGATTGGCTATCAGCCACAGGTTCTCTCCTGAACGGTGATCATCAGCGCTGTTTTTTTAATCTGGCAACGCATCCAGATGCAACGATACAGCATTCAGGCCGCTTTGCCCTGCACAATCAGGCGTCCCGAACGCCCGGGCAACTCATCCCAGGTGATGGGGCAAACGGGCAAATCGGACTCTTTTATCTTTTCATAATAATCGCCCATCGCTGCAAACTGGTAGCCCTGGGCTTTCCAGCCAGCCAGCAGTTGTTCGAAAATGGGGGCGAGTTTCTGTCCTTCAAGTTCCGCATGCAAGGTATACACGTGATCGCGCGGATTGTCCGCCGTCAGCGACAATATATGTGCGGCAACATTGCCGGTCGTGATCAGTTTGCCGTCGATTTCGCAGCCCAGCAACTCATCCAGGGTGGGCAGTGTGGTGGGCAATTGCACGCATTGCAGGATGGTGTTGCCATTGCGCACGCGGTGCGGGCCATTCGTCGGATGCAGCATGGCGCCGCGCGCGTCGAGCATGACGCGTCCATCGGACGCAAAGCGGTAGCCGGCCATGTCGTGTTCGATAAAGGCGCTGACATTCATTTGCCATCCGGCCGCGCCATGCGTGTGCGGCGCTACGCCAAACACCTGTTCATAGCGGTTGGCCGCCTTGCGCATCATGTTGATGGTCCAGGCAGCGTTGCGCTTGGCCACGTTGTCTTGCCACAGGGTGTGATCCCAGGTGTGGATGCCGCACTCGAAACCGGCATCGCGTACGGCGCGCAATTGCGCCGCGCATTGCTTGCCGATATCGGGTCCAGGCAGCAAGGTACCGTACATCAATGTTTTCAAGCCGTAGTGCTCGACCACCGAAGTGCGTGATACCTTGCTGAAAAAGCCCGGCCGCAAGGCGCGCCGCAGGGCCCAGCCCGTGTGGTCGGGGCCCAGCGAGAACAGAAAGGTTGCCTTGGCCTGGTGCGCACTCAGCATGCGCACCAGATTGCCCATACCTACACGGGTGCCGCGATAGGTATCGACGTCGATCTTCAGGGTCAGGAACGGCTTGCTCAACATTAATCCATCAAGGCTTTGGCTTGGGCTACCTGGCTGCGGTAAGCATCGAAAATATTGCGCAGGGAATCGGCCATGGTGGTGCTTGGCGCCCAGCCCAGTTCTTCGCAGGTATTCGTGATTTTCGGCACGCGGTTTTGCACGTCCTGGTAGCCGGCACCGTAGTAGGCGCCCGAAGTGGTTTCCACGATTTTCACGTGTTTCGCGCCTTCGGCGTATTCCGGGTACTCGGCAGCCAGGGTCAGCATCATGCCGGCCAGGTCGCGGATCGAATAATTGTTGACGGGATTGCCAATGTTGTAGATCTTGCCGCTGGCGATGCCATTCTTGTTGGCGATGATGCGCATCAGCGCATCGATGCCGTCATCGATGTAGGTGAATGCGCGTTTTTGCGCGCCGCCATCGACCAGCGAGATGTTCTCGCCGCGCACGATGTGGCCGAAGAATTGCGTCACCACGCGCGAGGAACCTTCTTTCGGCGTGTGGATCGAATCGAGGCCGGCGCCGATCCAGTTGAAGGGACGGAACAGGGTGAAGTTCAAGCCTTCCATGCCGTAGCCCCAGATCACGCGGTCCATCAGCTGCTTGGCGTTCGAATAGATCCAGCGCGGCTTGTTGATGGGGCCGCAGATCAGTTCCGAGTTTTCCGGATCGAATTCATCGTCATGGCACATGCCATACACTTCCGAGGTCGACGGGAAGACCAGGTGCTTGCCGTACTTGGCGGCCGAACGCACGATAGGCAGATTCGCTTCGAAGTCCAGTTCGAAGACGCGCAGCGGCTGCTTGACATAGGTCGACGGCGTGGCGATGGCCACCAGCGGCAGGATCACGTCGCATTTCTTGACGTGGTACTCGACCCATTCCTTGTTGATCGTGATGTCGCCTTCGAAGAAGTGCATGCGCGACTTGTAGTTGTCATCTTCCAGCAATTCCGTGATGCGATCCGTGTTCATGTCCATGCCGTAGACATGCCAGTCGGTGGTTTCCAGGATGCGCTTGGACAGGTGGTGGCCGATGAAGCCGTTGACGCCTAAGATGAGGACTTTTTTCATGTGAGATTCTCTTGAGTGATATCAGTGTGTGCTGACGCGGGCGGTCAGACTTGCTTGCAATTGCTGAGCCGAAATCGGCTCCCCGGCAGCCCTCAGGGCGGAAATGGTCAGCATGCGACCGTCTCCGCAGACGCCAAAGATGCAATTATCCACTACCGCCAAGCCCGATGGCAAACTTCCTGCGGAACGCTTGCTCAAACGGGCTTTTTCGATGATGTAAATGACATTATTTACTTCGGTGAAGGCGCCCGGATAGGGCGGCGCGACGGCCCGATGCAGGTTGTATACTTGTTGCGCAGATAACTTCCAGTCGATGCGGCCGTCTTCCGGCTTGCGCCCGCCAAAATAGCCGCCCTGGCGCAAATCGTTGAACTGGCGTGGCGCCGTACCGTCCAGCAAGGCTGGCAGCACGCCCCACAGCGTTTGTTCCGCCGCCACGGTGACCTTGCCGAACACCTCGAAGGCCGTGTCGTCGGGCAGGATGGGCACGCCCGTTTGCGCCACGATGGCGCCGGCGTCGGGTTTGACCGTCATTTCATGCAGGGTGGCGCCCGTCTCCGTGGCGCCATGCAGCACGGCCCAGTTGACGGGTGCGCGGCCACGGAACTGCGGCAGCAGCGAGCCGTGCATATTGTAGGCGGGCGCGACTTCCAAGATGCTAGCGGGCAACATGTGGCGGTAGTAAAAGCTGAACAGCATGTCCGGTTTTGCCGCCTGCACCTGCGCCAGCAGTTCCGGTGCGCGCGCGTCGCCGGGCGTGATGCAGGGGATGCCTTCTTCCCGGCACAGGCTGGCGACCGATTCGAACCACAGGTTTTCCGTGGGGCTGTCCTCATGCGTGACGACCAGGGCGATATCGACGCCGCCGGCCAGCAGCACCTTGATGCAGCGCACGCCCACATTGTGGTAGCCGAAGACGACGGCGCGCGGGGCGCCCATCAGCGGCCCACCTTGCGCTTTTCCAGGCGCACATACGATGGCGCCTCGGCTTCCGCCTGGGTCATGCCGTCCTGCAAGATGGTTTGCACCACATAGCGGGGACGGGCACGCACTTGCTGGAAGATGCGTCCCACGTATTCGCCCACCAGTCCGATGCCGAACAGGATCACGCCCATGAAGAAGAAGGCGATGGCAAACAGGGTAAATACGCCTTCGGCCTCCGCGCCCAGCAGGAAGCGGCGCACCAGCAGGAAGATTACCAGCAATGCCGAGCCCAGCGACATCGCCATGCCCAGCATGGAAAAGATTTGCAGGGGAATCAGCGAAAAGCCCGTGACCAGGTCGAAATTGAGGCGGATCAGGCTGTACAGCGAGTATTTCGATTCGCCGGCAGCCCGTTCTTCATGCTCGACGGTAATTTCCGTGGGCTTGCGGGCAAAGGTGTAGGCCAGGGCGGGTACGAAGGTGTTGACTTCGGCGCACTGGTTGACCAGGTCGATCACATTGCGGCCATACGCGCGCAGCATGTTACCCTGGTCGCTGATCTTGATATTCGTGATCTTTTCACGCAGGCGGTTCATCATTTTCGACGCCAGCGTGCGCCAGACGGAATCTTGCCGCTTGCGCCGGATCGAGCCCACGTAATCGTAGCCTTCGCGCATCTTTGCCACCAGGTTGCCGATTTCTTCAGGCGGGTTCTGCAGGTCGGCGTCGAGCGTGATCATGATCTGCCCGCGCGAGGCTTCAAAACCGGCCAGGATGGCCATGTGCTGGCCATAATTGCCATTGAACAAGATCACGCGCGTGACGTCGGGACGCTGGCGGAACTGTTCCGCCAGGATGGCCACCGAATTGTCACGGCTGCCATCGTTGACGAAAATGATTTCGTAGCTCGTTTGCAAGGCATCGAGGGCCGGATACAGGCGGGCGAACAGGCTGGCCAGGCCATCCTGCTCGTTGTAGATTGGAATGATAATGGACAGTTCAGGTTTCATCGGCGCGCTGCTCACTTGATGAGAATGGATTTGACGGTGGCGACGGCCCGCTCCACGTCCTGTGTCGTCATGGCGTAGAACATCGGCAAGGTCACGGTCAGGCGGCCGATCTTTTCCGAAACGGGGAACATGCCCTCGGTAAAGCCGCGTTCGCGGTACATGGTAAACAAGTGGATGGGTGCGTAATGATAGCCCGTCCCCACGTTTTGCTGCGCCATGGCCTGCATGAACGCGGCGCGCGTGCCGGGGCCGTTGTCGGGCAGGATGATCTGGAACAAATGCCAGTTGCTGTTCTCAAAATCCGGCACGGGCAGCTGGGCGCCGCTCGCCGCTTCGAAGTCGCTGCCGAATTGCGCGAAGTAGTGGCGTGCCAGCGCGCGGCGGTGGGCCGTGATGGCCTCAATATTGGCGAACTGGCCCAGGCCGATGGCGGCCATGATGTCGCTCATATTGTATTTGCCACCCAGCACATCGACGTCGATGCCGTCGACGCCGCTGCGCGTGACGCCTTGCAGCCGGTATTTCTCGGCCAGGCGCGCTTCTTCCAGGTTGTTGAGGACGAGGCAGCCGCCTTCGCCCGTGGTGATATTCTTGTTGGCCTGGAAGCTGAACGAGACGAAGTCGCCAAACGCGCCGATGCGCTTGCCCTTCCAGGTGGAGCCGAACGCCTGCGCCGCGTCTTCCACGACTCTTAAATTGTACTTTTCAGCAATCGCGTACAGGCGGTCCATGTCGACAGGCAGGCCCGACAGGTAGACGGGGATGATGGCTTTCGTGCGGGGCGTGATGGCCGCTTCCAGCTTGTCGAGGTCGATATTGCGTGTGACGGGGTCGATGTCGGCAAATACGGGCGTGGCGCCCACTTCGATGATGACGTTGGCCGTCGCTACCCACGACACGGGCGTGGTGATGACTTCGTCGCCAGGGCCAATGCCGGCGATGCGCAGCGCAATTTCCATGGTGCAAGTACCCGAATTGAAGGTACGCACGGGGCGCCCGCCGAAATATTCGGACAGCTGGGCTTCGAAGGCTTGCACTTTCGGGCCGCTGGTGATCCAGCCCGAGCGCAGCACCTCGCCGACGGCGGCGATGGTTGCTTCATCGATGGTGGGTTTGGAGAAAGGCAAAAAGGGCAGAGTAGAGGTCATGGGGCGCAGTTCTTGGATCTGTATTTTTCAGGGTATCGGTGTCGCCGAGGCTGCCAATGCGGTCAACGTCCGCAGGCAGGCATGGCTATTTTATATCGGCAGTATGGCGCCGCAGCCCCTTCAGCGGTGAAAAATCCTGCTGATGGGGGGCGGGGCAAGCTGGCCGGGGGCGATCCGTGCCGCCTCGCGCCCCTTTAAATATTTATTTGTTGGCAATGACCATGCGGCGCGCATCCTTGGCAATGACACGCATGGGTACGCCACGTTGTTGCAAGTCCTTGTAGCGGTCCAGGCTGATAATGGCCATGTCGCGCACGCCAGCGTTGGCATCGTTCGTCCACTGTGCGATGAAAGGCTCGATGGTCGGGATGGACAGTTCAGGCTGCTGTTTCAGGCCAAACGTAAACTCATCCCAGTAATCGACGAGGATCACGGGCCGCTGCAGATAATATGTCAGCGACTGTTCATAAATGCCGACCGAATAGAGCTTGGTATCGGCCGTCAGTTCGGCCTGGATCTGCGGCAGCATGTCGGTGCCTGCGCGGTTCTGGCCATACAGTTCGGAGCCGGCCAGGATGCAGTGCGTGGCCAGGAAGCCGGCGCCGGCGATCGTCAGCACGGTCATGTCGCGGCGCAGCTGGCGCGCATGCAGCAAGGCCAGGGCGCCGCCGGCCAGGACGAAGAAGCCGGCCGCCATCAGCCATGGCTGGTAGCCCTTGAGTGCGGTCAGGGCGAGCGGGTCGCGTGCGCTGGCCTTGCCGAACGCGATCGGTCCGCCGATCAGGATGGCCGCGCCCAGCACGCACAGCAGGCCGGCGGCCAGCATGCGCTGGCGGCGCGACGCCGATTCCAGGTACAACCCCACCAGCAATGCCAGCGCCGGGAAGATGGGCACGATATAGCCAGGCAGCTTTGACGTCGAATAGCTGAAGAAGAAGAAAATGAAGATGGCCCAGACCAGCAGCATCAAGCGGGGCTGGAAGGCGCCCTCCTGGCGCTTGAAGGCGGCGACCAGGCTTTGCGGCAGCACGCCTATCCATGGCAGGATGCCGGGAATGAGCAGGACCAGGAAGTAGTACCAGGCGCCTTCGCGCTTGTGACCCTTCATCAGGAAACGCTGGAAATGCTCGTGGATGAAGAAGAAATGCGGCTGCTCCGGATTGCGCAGGGCGACCAGTACGAACCAGGGCGTGGCGATGGCAAAGAACACCAGCAAGCCCTTGACCAGGTGCAAGCGCGTCCAGATGCGCCAGTCGCGCGCGCACAGCGAATACAGCACCAGCACGGCGCCCGGCAAGACGATGCCGATCAAGCCCTTGGCCAGCACGGCCAGCGCCATGCTTGCCCAGCATGCCAGCATCCAGTTGCGGCGCTCACGCGCCGTGGCGTCGTCGCGCTGGGCAATCAGAAGGCTGGTCAGGGTCAGGGTCATCATGCCCGACAGGCCCATGTCCAGCGAATTGATCTGGCCGGAAGCGAGCCAGAACAGGCTCGACGCCAGCACCAGGCCCGCATACAAACCCACGCGCGGACCAAACACTTTCTTGCCTGCATACGCCGTCATGCACACGCCGATGATGCCGCACAGGCCAGTCCACAGGCGTGCCTGCCATTCGCCCAGGCCGAAGGCGGCGAAGGTCAGCGCATTCATCCACGTTTGCAGCGGCGGTTTTTCAAAGTATTTGATGCCGTTCAGGCGCGTGGTGACCCAGTCGCCCGTGACGAACATTTCGCGCGCCATCTCGGCATAGCGGCCCTCGTCGGGCGGGACCAGGGTGCGTACGCCCAGTGCATACAGGGTAACGACGATGAAGATGCCCAGCAGGGACCACATCAGCAGCCGGGAGGAGTGCAGTTCGTTGACATTGATTTTCATGCGGCGCTGCCTGCGCCAGGAGCCAGGATCAGGGCCAGGGTGACTTTGCGGCCTTCGCCCATCAGGATGTTATAGGTGCGGCAGGCTGCCTGGCTATCCATGCATTCGACGCCGATGCGGCGCATGGTCAGCGCGGCCGTCAGCTTCGGGTGTACGAAGCGCTGGCGCTCGCCCGTGCCGAGGATGACCACGTCGGGCGCATCGGCCATAATTTGCGCGAAATGCGCTTCGCTCAGCTGTTCGAAACTGGCCACTTCCCACGCCCGTGGCGGCATTTCCGGCATGACGATCAGGCTGTAGTTGTACGGCTGGGCATTGATCTCGACGCCGTTTTCGTCATAGCCGGTGACAGTCTGGTATTGTTGGGTGCTGCTGGCATGGAGTTTCATGGCGATATCGGGGGGCTGGTCGTGTCGGTTGATCGGTGCGCGCGCGGCCAAACTGCGTGCCGCCGCCAAGGGCGTAAGCATGCCATAAATGACAGAAAAGAGCGACTGAAAAGCAATATCATTTCCAAATTGCAATGTTCTGCGCCACAGTGGCGGTGCATGCTTGCGCCATGGTAATGGTGCAAGATTAAGGGAAGATGAAGATGGCGGCTGCCGGATTGTCGTCCGGATGGTCTGGCGTGGCAGAATCGGCGTCAAATGCTGGGGTTCGCCATGTTTAATTTGATAAAATGGCCTGTTTTCGGCGAGAATGGTTGTTTTCGCCTTGCAGTCCTTCGCATTGGAGTTTCACGGGTTCACAGTTCTGGCGCGGCTTTCATGCTGCAAGCGTAGGCCGGCCGCGCCGCATCACGACAGGGATTTATTTTGCGACCGATTCAGAAATCGAATAAATTGGCGGACGTCTGCTATGACATCCGCGGCCCGGTCCTGGAAAAATCCAGGCAAATGGAAGAAGAAGGCCACAAGATCACCAAGCTCAATATCGGCAATCTGGCCGTATTCGGCTTCGATCCGCCCGATGAAATCGTGCGCGATATGATGCTCAATCTGCAGAATGCTGCCGGCTACACGGATTCGAAAGGCATGTTCGCGCCGCGCAAGGCCGTTATGCACTACACGCAAGGCAAGAATATCGCCGGCGTGACCATCGATGATATTTACCTGGGCAATGGCGCTTCCGAACTGATCGTCATGTCGATGAACGCCCTGCTCAACAGCGGCGACGAAGTGCTGGTGCCGGCGCCCGACTATCCGCTGTGGACGGCCGCCGTCAGCCTGTCGGGCGGCAATCCCGTGCATTATGTGTGCGATGAGCAGAACGAATGGTATCCCGATATCGAGGACATGCGCCGCAAGATCACGCCGCAAACGAAAGCCATCGTCGTCATCAACCCGAACAATCCCACGGGCGCGCTGTACCCGGTTTCCGTGCTGCAGCAGATCGTCGAACTGGCGCGCCAGCATCAGCTGATCATTTTCGCCGACGAGATTTACGACAAGGTGCTGTACGACGAAGCTGAGCACGTGTCCATCGCCTCGCTGGCCGACGACGTGCTGTTTATCACCATGAACGGCTTGTCGAAGAATTATCGCTCCTGCGGCTACCGCTCCGGCTGGATGGTGGTCTCGGGCGAAAAGCGCCACGCAAAAGATTACATCGAGGGCCTCAACATGCTGGCGTCGATGCGGCTATGCGCCAACGCGCCTGGGCAATTTGCCATCCAGACGGCGCTAGGCGGCTACCAGAGCATACAAGACCTGGTGGGGCCAGGCGGGCGCCTGTTGAAACAGCGCGACCTGGCGCACAAGCTGCTGACCGATATCCCGGGCGTCACCTGTGTCAAGCCGAAGGCCGCGCTGTACATGTTCCCGCGCCTGGACCCGGAGATCTATCCGATCGCCGACGACCAGCAGTTTGCCTATGAATTACTGGCCGAAGCCAAGGTCCTGATTGTGCAGGGTACGGGCTTCAACTGGATCGCGCCCGACCATTTTCGTGTCGTTTTCCTGCCCAATTCCGATGACCTGACCGATGCCATGGGTCGCATTGCGCGTTTCCTCGAAGGCTACCGCAAGCGTCACGGCCGGGGCTGAACCAGTCAGCAGCAATCTCGATCAACCATACCGATCAACCTGGCGCCGCCCAAGGGGGCGCCACTTATGAGCAGTCAAGTACAACTATGAAATCCATCAAGATCGGCCTGCTGGGCCTGGGCAATGTCGGTTACGGCACGTTCAGCGTCCTGAAACGCAACCAGGAAGAAATCAAGCGCCGCGCGGGCCGCGGCATTGACGTCGTCGCCGTCGCCGTGCGCGACGTGGCGCGCGCCGAAGCGCTGGTCGCCGGCGCCTGCAAGGTCGTCAATGACCCCTACCTGATCGTCAACGATCCCGAAATCGACATCGTCGTCGAACTGATCGGCGGCTACGACCTGTCAAAAACCCTGGTAATGCAGGCCATTGCCAACGGCAAGCACGTGGTGACGGCCAACAAGGCCCTGCTGGCCGTGCACGGCAACGAAATCTTCGCCGCCGCCCAGGACAAGGGCGTGATGGTGGCTTTCGAAGCGGCTGTCGCAGGCGGCATCCCCATCATCAAGGCGCTGCGCGAAGGCTTGACGGCGAACCGCATCGAATGGATCGCCGGCATCATCAACGGCACCACCAATTTCATCCTGTCTGAAATGCGCGACAAGGGCCTCGATTTCGCCACCGTGCTGAAACAGGCGCAGGAACTGGGCTACGCGGAAGCCGATCCCACCTTCGACATCGAAGGCGTCGATGCCGCGCACAAGGCCACCATCATGTCGGCCATCGCTTTCGGCATCCCGGTGCAGTTCGACAAGGCCTACGTGGAAGGCATCAGCAACCTCAATGCCGTCGACATCCGGTATGCCGAGCAACTGGGCTACCGCATCAAGCTGCTGGGCATTACCAAGCGCGCCACCGTGAATGGCGTGGAAGGCATCGAGCTGCGCGTGCATCCGACCCTGATCCCGGCCAAGCGCCTGATCGCCAATGTGGAAGGCGCCATGAATGCGGTGCTGGTGCACGGCGACGCCGTCGGCGCCAGCCTGTACTCGGGCCGTGGCGCGGGCGCCGAACCGACCGCCTCGTCGGTGATCGCCGACCTGGTCGACATCACGCGCCTGGCCACGGCCGACCCGGAACACCGCGTGCCGCACCTGGCGTTCCAGCCGAATGCGATGACTGATATCGCGATTTTGCCGATGTCGGAAATCACCACCAGCTACTACCTGCGCATGCACGTGGCCGACCGGCCGGGCGTGCTGGCCGACCTGACGCGCATCCTGGCCGAACGCGGCATCTCGATCGACGCCATGCTGCAAAAGGAGCCGGCCGAAGGCGAGACGCATACGGACATCATCATGCTGACGCACCAGACGCAGGAAAAGAACGTCACGGCCGCCATCGAAAAGATGGAAGCGTTGAGCAGCGTGGTGGGCACGGTCACCAAGATCCGCCTGGAAAACCTGAGCTGATTTTCACAAGGCTGCATGCAAAACGGCGCCCGCGGGCGCCGTTTTTTCATGGGCAGACTGTCTTACAGCTGCGGCACGTCGGACGCGCCGACGGGACCGACATCCATGCCGTCATAGCTGGCCAGCTGGTTTTCCTGGGCAAACACCATCAGTTCGCCGTTGCGCGCATGCAGGCTGTCGACGCCATGCACTTCCGCTTTTTCCACGTGCAGCACCCACACGGGAGCGGCGGCCGGGTCGTCCAGTTCCGGCTGGTACAGTTCCACGGGGCGGTAGCCCTGCAGCGCCAGCATGGTGGCGGCCTGCTCCAGCGGCTCGGACGTGGGGTTGGTGAAGTAATAGCCCCACAGCAGCGGCTGGGACAGATCCCACGGCGCGTTTTCTGCGATATTGGCAAACAGTTCGGTCACATCTTCTTTGGTCATCATGGCAGTGGGCCTTCATTAAAATCTCAGGGCGCGATCTTAGCATCGACTGGCGCCGGGCGCGAAATACACGCCGATCTTCAATCCATGTCCATTCGCCGCTGTCGCCAGCTCCAGGCGCGCGCCGTGCAGGGCGGCGATGTCACGCACGATGGCCAGGCCCAGTCCCGCGCCGCCAGGGTTGCTCTCGAGCGCCGCACCAACCCGGTAGAACGGCGTAAATACCCGTTCGCGTTCCGCGGGCGGGATGCCGGCACCGCTGTCCTCCACCTCCAGCACCGCGCCGTGCCCCGCTTGTGCAGCGCGCACGCGCAGGGTCACGCTGCCGCCCTGCGGTGTGTAGCGCAGGGCATTGTCGACCAGATTGGCCAGCAGTTCGTGCAGCAGCAAGGCCTGGCCATGCACGGGCGCGTCGTCGGGCGCTTCCAGCGACAGGTCGATATGCTTGCCGACGGCAGCCATGGCCATTTCCAGCCCTACCTGCTGCGCCACGTCGCGCAGCGAGACTGTATCCATGGCCAGGCTGTCACCGCCATGCTCGATGCGCGCCAGGGTCAGCAGGCGGTTGGCCAGCAGCACGGTCGAATCGGTGGTGGCGGCGATCGAGCGCACGATGTCGCGTAGGGCGGCCATGTCGGACGGCGTGCCGGCCTGGCGGTCGCATTCGCGCATGGCCAGTTCGGCCTGGGTTTTCAGCACCGTCAACGGCGTGCGCAGCTGGTGCGAGGCGTCGGCGATGAAACGGCGCTGGCTGGCGATCAGTTGCTGCAGGCGCGACATGGAGCCGTTCATGGCGCTCACCAGCGGGCGCATTTCCTTGTGCACCAGCTTGGGGTCGACGTCGGACAGGTCCGACAGGGTGCGCGTCTCGACTTCCGTTTTCAAGCGCATCAGCGGCCGCAGCACCAGGCGCACGGCAAACCACACGAGGGCGCCCATCACCAGTATCATCGCCGCCTGCCAGCTCAGGGTATCGAACAGGATCTGGTTCGACAGGCCGCGCCGCGCATCGAGCGTTTCAGCCACCTGTATCAGGGCGATGCCGCGCATCGAGTCGTCATACACGGGTTGCAGCAGGGCGGCGATGCGGATCGGTTTGCCGTGGTAGTCGGCGTGGTAGAAGCGCACCAGGGCTGGATAATTCTGCGAGCGGGGCACGTTTTTCGGCACGGGCGGCAAGTCGCCATAGCCCGAGACCAGTTCGCCGTTGATGCCCGTGACCTTGTAGTAGATGCGGCCCAGGGTGTCGGTTTCGAAGCTGTCGAGCGCCACGTAGGGCACTTCGGCCACCACTTTGCCGCCGACGATGGAGACGCGCTCGGCCAGCGCCCGCGTCGACGCCAGCAAGGAGCGGTCGTAGGCCATGTCGGCCGCGTCGAGCGCGTTGCGGTAAACAAAAAAAGCGTCGAGCAGCACCAGCATCACCAGCGGGATGAGCAGCCAGCGCAGCAGCTGGCTGCGCAGGCTGCCCAGCGGCCGGCCTTGCGCCCAGCGCCGGCGCAGGCGCTCGAACAGGGGCAGTCGTTGGTGTTGCGTGGCGATGCTCATTTTTGCCCGGCCGGCGCCATCGCGCTGCGCGGCTGCAGCAGGTAGCCGATGCCGCGCAGGGTGGTGATGACGGCACCGTCGGGCGCGCCGCTTTCCACGCCGCTTTCCAGCTTCTTGCGCACGCGGTGGATATACAGTTCGATGGCGTCCAGGTTGACGTCGTCGGCCAGCGCGAAGACTTCATCAAACAACTTTTCCTTCGATACGGCGCGCCCTGAGCGCGTGATCAGCGCTTCAAGCACCGCGTGTTCGCGTGGCGTCAGGGGAAAAGGGGCGCCGGCATAGCTGAACATGCGCGTGACGGTGTCAAAACTGAGTGCGCCGCAGGTGTGCACGAGCGCTTCGTTGCCCTGACTGCGGCGCAGCAGGGCTTTCACGCGCGCTTCCAGTTCGGCCAGTTCGAACGGCTTGGCCATGTAGTCGTCGGCGCCCAGGTTCAGGCCCTGCACTTTTTCATCCAGGCCGCCGCGCGCCGTGAGTATCATGACGGGAGTCTTGCCGCGCGTGCCGCCGCGCGCGCGCAGGCGGCGCAGCACGTCCAGGCCGTCCATTTTCGGCAGTGTCAGGTCGAGCAGCACCAGTGAGTATTCCTGCGTGTGCAGCAGGGCGTCGGCATCGGCGCCGTTGTGGGCGGTCTCCACCGTCAGGTGCGCGTCGCGCAGGGCCTTTGCCAGCCAGTGCGACAGTTCCAGATGGTCTTCCACTAATAATATGCGCATGGTCTCCGCCATTCGTTGAAATGATGCAGTGTAAGCCTGGCGGCAGGGGCGGCGATGAATATGTTGATGTTCATTGTGGCTGGCCGGCGACACCTGTCATGCTGAAAGCGAATTGAAAGGATGGCGCTCATATAGTGTGATCCTGATTCATGAAATGGATCAGGCATATCACCAATAACTATATCTAAGGGAGACACTTTACATGAAGAAAACTGCATTCTCGCTGGCCGCCATGGCGATGCTCGCCGCCGCCGCTGGCGCTGCCCAGGCACAGTCGAACGTCACTGTCTACGGCTTGCTCGACGTCGGCGTCGACAATACCAGCAATGCATCTGCATCGAAAGGTTCGGTCAGCCATGTCAGTTCCGGCGGCATGAACACTTCGCGCTGGGGCATCCGCGGCAACGAAGATCTGGGCGGTGGCCTGAAAGCCGTTTTCAACCTGGAAGGCGGCATCCTGATGGATACAGGCGCTTCCGATGGCGCGCTGTTCAAGCGCCAGGCTTACGTGGGCCTGGAAGGCAGCTATGGCCGACTGGTGCTGGGCCGCTCGTTCACCACCGTGTATGACTTCGTGCTGCCGTTCGATCCGATGGGCTATGCGCCTTACTATTCGTGGGCCACCTCGGCCAACGCCAGCGGCCCTAGCAAGTACGGCATGACGACCGCGTTCGACAACCTGGTCAAGTACTCGGGTACGGCCGGCGACTTCAAGTTCGGTGCCTCTTACGGCTTCGGCGAGCAAGCGACAGGTGCCCAGGATAGCGCCAAATTCTCTTCCGGTGTGACCTACACGGCCGGTCCCGTGAGCCTGTTGGCCACCTATGAGCGTGTCAACGGCAATTCAATTGTCGGCGGCGCGCGCGACAAGACCACCTCCTATCACCTGGGCGCGATGTACAACGAAGGCCCATGGAAGGTGCAGGCCGTGGCGCGCGACTACAAGCTCGATCCCGCCGCCGCCGGCAAACCTGACGTGCGCGGCACCCTGTACTGGGGCGGCGTCAGCTACCTGACCACGCCGCAAGTCACGCTGACGGGAGTCATCTACTACCAGGACGTGAAGAACGTGGCAGCCAACACGGATGCCGATCCGATCATGTACGTGGCGCGCGTGCGCTATGCCCTGTCCAAGCGCACCGACTTGTACGTGGCTGGCGCCTACGCCAAGGCCAAGCATAACCAACTGGTCAGCCTGTCGCGCGACGATGCCGGTTTCGACAACACGCAGCGTGGCGTGATCGCCGGCATCCAGCATCGCTTCTAAGCCATGACCATGCTGCGCTCCCTTCTGTTGCTGCCATGCCTGCTGCCCGTTTTTGCCGGGGCACAGGTGGCTACGCCAGCGCCGGTCGAGTGCGTGGTGCCGTCCAAACCGGGCGGCGCCATGGATTTGACGTGCAAGCTGGCGAAAAAAGGCCTGACGCAGGAGGGCGCAGCGGGTGTGGCCGCGCCGATGCGCATCAGTTATCTGCCCGGCGGCATCGGCGCCGTGGCCTGGCATTCGATGGCATCACAACGCCGCCGCGCGGAGCCGAACACCCTGGTGGCGTTTTCGGGCGGTTCGCTGCTCAACCTGGCGCAGGGCAAGTTTGGCAATGCGAAGGCGGGTGACGTGCGCTGGGTGGCGGCGCTGGGCGCCGACTACGGCATGATCGCCGTGCGCAGCGATTCGCCCTACAAGACCCTGGCCGACCTGATCGCCGCACTACGCCAGCATCCGGACAAGGTGCTGATCGGCGTCTCCGGCACCATCGGCAGCCAGGACTGGCTGAAGATGGCGCTGCTGGCACGCCATGCCGGCATCGACCCGAAAGTGCTGCGCTTCGTCGCGCTCGAAGGCGGCGGCGAAGTGTTTACGGCGATGCAGGCCGATTACGTTCAGGTGGTTTCGGGCGACACGTCGGAGGCCACCCTGAACGCCAGCGCCAACCATGCGCGCGTGCTGGCGGTGCTGTCGGAAAAACGCCTGCCCGGTGTGCTGGCCGGCGTACCGACGGCGCGCGAGCAGGGCTTCGACGTGGTCTGGCCGATCATCCGTGGCGTGTGGATGGGACCCCAGGTGCCCGAGGCGGACTACCAGCGCTGGGTGGTCACCTTTGACCGCGTCATGGCCACGCCGCAGTTCGCCGAGTGGCGCGCGCAAGCTGGCTTGTACCCATTCGCCCTGACAGGGCCGAAGCTGACCGCGTATGTCAAGAAGGCGGTCGATGAGTATGCCAGGCAGGCGAATGAGCTTGGCCTGATGCGCTGAACGACATCCTATTAAAAAAACCTATTCATAGACGGAGACAACCCCATGCAAACCAAGACCCTGCTTCAAGCCGCCCTTGCCACCGTGTTTGCCAGTCTGGCTGGCGTCGCTTTCGCGCAAGTGCCGGCCGGCTATCCGGCCGACTACCAGAAGATCATCGACGCGGCCAAGAAGGAAGGCAAGGTGGTGATCTACAGCGCCACCGACAGCAAGGCCGCCGCCCCGCTGATCAAGGATTTCAGCGCCCTGTATCCGGGCATCTCGGTCGAATACAACGACATGAATTCCACCGAAGTGTATAACCGCTTCATTTCCGAAGTGGCCGCTGGCGGCAACACGGCCGACGTGATGTGGTCGTCGGCGATGGACTTGCAGATGCGTCTGGCCTCCGATGGCTATGCGCTCAAGTACAAATCCGTCGAAGCGGCGAAGATTCCCGGCTGGGCCATGTGGGATGACCAGGCTTACGGCACCACGTTCGAGCCGGCCGCCATCGTCTACAACAAGCGCCTGCTCGATGCTAAGGAAGTGCCGAAGAATCACGATGACTTCGTCAAGCTGATCGCCACGCCGAAATTCAAGGATAAGGTCACCACCTACGACATCGAAAAATCGGGCGTGGGCTTCATGTTCATGGCGCAGGATGCCAAGGAATACCCGCAATTCCTGGCGCTGCAAAACGCGTTTGGTACGGCCAAGGTGCGCGTGCAGTCGTCGACGGGTACCATGATGGAGCGCATTTCGTCGGGTGAAAACCTGATCGGCTACAACGTGCTGGGTTCTTATGCCCTGGTGCGCGCCAAGACCGATCCGTCGATCGGCGTGGTGCTGCCCAAGGATTACACCTTGATCCTGTCGCGCGTGCAGTTCATCAACAAGAATGCGAAGAACGTCAACGCCAGCAAGCTGTGGCTCGATTACATTTTGTCGCACCGCGGCCAGACCATCATCGCCAACGGCGCCAAGCTGTTCGCGATTCGCGCCGACGTCACGGGCGAAACCACGTCGGCTGAACTGATCAAGCAAATCGGTGCGTCCAACGTCAAGCCGATTCCCGTGCACCCGATCATCCTGCAATTTTTGGGACCTGCCAAGCGCATGGCCTTCCTGAAACAATGGAAAGAGACAGCCGGCAAGAAGTAGGAATAGCCAACGCCGTCTTGGCCGCCCGCGAGTCTGGCTTGCGGGCGCACGCAGCACCCTTCATTCATTGGATTCATCATGCAAACTGCCATCTTGCCGCTGCCTGCACGGTCGCGCTCTCCCTTGTCGCGCCTGAACTGGTCGCGCGGCGTGGTCGTGACGATCACGCTGATCGCCATTTTCCTGCCGCTGTTCCTGATTTTTTATCAGAGCTTTTTGAACGCGCCGTTTTTCATGCCTGTGCGCGAATTCGGCTTTGACTCCTACCGTTTCATCTTCGATGATCCCGATTTCTCCATGGCCTTCAAGAATGGCCTGATGCTGGCATTCGGCCTGACCGTCATTGCCGTGCCGCTGGGCGGCATGCTGGCCTTTCTGATGGTGCGCACCGATTTGCCGGGACGCGGCTGGGTGGCGCCCATGTTGCTGGTGCCGATCTTTGTCTCGCCGATGGTGATGGGCTTTGGCTACGTCGTCTCGATGGGGCCCGTGGGCTTTTACTCGATCTGGGCCAAGGAGCTGCTCGGCTTCGTGCCCTGGAATATTTATTCCTTCACCAGCATCGTCATCATCGCCGGCCTGACGCACGTGCCGCACGTCTATCTGTATGCCTCGTCGGCACTGAAAAGCCTGGGCTCGGACGTGGAGGAAGCGGCCCGCGTGGCGGGCGCCTCGCCGATCCAGGTGATGCTCAATGTGTCGCTGCCGATGATCATGCCGGCGCTGGCGTATGCGGGCGTGCTGGTATTCTTCCTCGGCTTCGAAGTATTCGGCCTGGTGCTGGTGCTCGGTGATCCGGAAGGCCATCTGGTGCTGCCGACCTATCTGTACAAGCTGACGAACAAGCTGGGCACGCCGTCGTATCACCTGATGGCCGCCGTCGCCGTTTGCCTGGTGATGGTGACCATGCCGCTGGTGATGATACAGCGCTGGCTGCTCAAGTCGGCCAACAAGTATGTGTCGATCAAGGGCAAGGGCGCACGCAGCAAGGCCATGCCGCTGGGCCGCTGGAAGTGGCTGGCCTTTGCTTTGCTGGCGGGCTGGCTGATCTTCACCATCATCCTGCCGTTGACGGGCATCGTGCTGCGCTCCTTCGTGCAGTACTGGGGCGAAGGCGTGCACCTGGCCGACGTACTGACCCTGCAGCATTTCCGCGACATTTTCGACCAGCCTTCGCTGGTGCGCGGCATCGTCAACACCATCCTGATCGGCGTCGTCGGCGGCGCGCTGGCCGTCGGCTGCTACAGCTTCATCGCGCTGGCCATGCACCGCAAGCAGGATGGCATCACGCGCCTGCTCGACTACAGCGTGCTGGTGCCACGCGCCGTGCCGGGTCTGCTGGCCGGCCTGTCGTTCCTGTGGGTGTTCCTGTTCGTGCCGGCCTGGCTCGACGGCATGCTCAAGGGCATGGACAACGGCGTGGCGCTGTGGCTGAGCGGCCATGTGATCCCCGTGCTGCGCGAAGTGCGCTCGACCATTTTCGCCCTGTGGCTGGCGTATTCGGTGGTGTGGATGGCCTACGGCATGCGCCTGATTTCCACCGCGCTGCTGCAGGTGGGCCCGGAACTGGAAGAGGCGGCGCGCGCCGTCGGCGCCAGCCGTGGCCAGGTGACGCGCGACGTGACCCTGCCGCTGATCAAATACGGCTTGCTGGGCGCCTGGTTGATGGTCTTCCTGATCTTCGAGCGCGAATATTCGACGGGCGTGTACCTGCTCTCGCCGGGCACGGAAGTGATCGGCGCCATGCTGGTATCGCTGTGGGCCGGCGGCTCGACTGACCTGGTGGCGGCGCTGTCCTTCATCAACATCACCCTGGTGGCCATCGGCCTGGGCATCGCCTTGCGCTTTGGCGTGAAGTTACATAACTAAGAATAGACTGAGACCACATCATGAATGAACTGACCGTCAATGAGCTGTACCTGGACTATGGCACCGGCGCTGCCGCCAACCAGATCCTGAAGGGTGTCTCGATGCACCTGCAAAAAGGCGAAGTGGTCGCCTTGCTGGGGCCTTCGGGCAGCGGCAAGACCACCTTGCTGCGCGCTGTCGCCGGGCTGGAAAGCCCGAAGGCGGGCACCATCCAGATCGGCGAGCGCAATGTCTACGATGGCGCAAAACACTTCGAGATGCCGGCCGAGCATCGCAACCTGGGACTGGTGTTCCAGTCGTACGCGCTGTGGCCGCACAAGACCGTGTTCGACAACGTCGCTTACGGCCTCAAATTGCGCAAGATGGGCAGTACGGAGATTGCCGCGCGCATCAAGGAAGTACTGACGCAGCTGGGCCTGGGTCACCTGGGCGAACGCTATCCGCATCAGCTGTCCGGCGGCCAGCAGCAGCGCGTGGCGATCGCCCGCGCGCTGGTGTACAACCCGCCCGTGATCCTGCTCGACGAACCGCTGTCGAACCTGGACGCCAAGCTGCGCGAGGAAGCGCGCGCCTTCCTGCGCGAACTGATCGTGCGCCTGGGCCTGTCGGCCCTGATGGTGACGCATGACCAGGGCGAGGCGATGGCCATTTCCGACCGCATCTTGCTGCTCAATAACGGCAAGATCGAGCAGCAGGGCACGCCGCAAAGCATGTATGAAACGCCGGACACCCTGTTTACGGCCGAATTCATGGGCAGTAACAACCGCCTGCCCGGCAAAGTGGTGCAGCGCGATGGCAACCAGGTGCGCCTGCTGGTCGATGGCGCCGCCATGCAGGGCGTGGCGCGCGGCGCCAACGTGGGCACGGACGTGACCACCATGATCCGCGTCGAGGAAGTGAAGATCAGCGCCACACAGGTCGACAACGCCATCGAGCTGCCGCTGCTGACCTGCATGTACCTGGGTGACCGCTGGGAGTGCCTGTTCGAGCGCGCTGGCGCCGAGAACATCAGCCTGCGCGCGTATTCGCGCCACAAGCTCGAAGCGGGCAAGTACTGGCTGCATATGCCAGCCGACAAACTCTGGGTGTTTTAACAGTGCCGTGGTGGCCACGCTGGCGCGCAGTCTGTGCCGCGCTGGCCGCCGGTTTGGCGGGCGCCGCCATCTGCCTGTGGCTGCACACGCCGCTGCCGTGGATGATCGGCCCCCTGTTCGCCACAGCCGGGCTGCGCCTGGCGGGGCGCGAACTGGCTTGCCCCGTGCGCGTGCGCGAAGCGGGCCAGTGGGCCATCGGCACTGCGCTGGGTCTGTATTTCACGGCGCCCGTGCTGGCCGTGCTCACTGTCTATACGCCGTGGATCGCGGGCGCCGTGCTGTTCGCGCTGGCGCTGGGAGCATCTGGCGCCCTGCTGCTGCAACGCCTCTCTGGCGTCGACCATGCCACCGCCTTCTTTGCCATGGCGGTGGGCGGCGCGTCCGAGATGGCGGTGCAGAGCGAGCGCCATGGCGCCGATGTGGGCAAGGTCGCCGCCGCGCACAGCCTGCGCATGATGCTGGTAGTGGCGAGCATCCCGTTCAGCGTGCGCTACTGGGGCAGCCATGGCCTGGAAGCGGGACATGAAAGCTTCGTGCCCGGCGCCGCGCTGGTCGATATCGGCGGACTGGCGCTGCTGGTCTGCATCACGGTGCTGGCGGCCCTCGCATTCAAACGGGGCCGCTTGCCCAACGCCTGGGTCATCGGCCCGCTGCTGGCGGCGCTGCTGCTGACGGCCTGCGGCATCCATTTGTCGCGCCTGCCGGAATGGATGATACGCGCGGGCCAGCTGTTCATCGGCATCGCGCTGGGCACGCGCTTCAGCCCTGCCTTTCTGCATGCGGCGCCCCGCTACATGGCCGGCGTTGCCCTCTGCACCACGCTCATGCTATTGCTGGCGGCCGCCTTCGGGCTGGGCTTGTCCCACTGTATGGGCATTCACCCCGGTACGGCCATCCTCGCCACCTCGCCCGGCGGTATCGCGGAAATGTCGCTGACGGCCAAGACCTTGCATCTGGGCGTGCCCATCGTCACGGCCTTTCACGTGGCGCGCATGGTGGTGCTGGTATTGCTGATTGGTCCGCTATTTCGCCTGTTGCAGCGTCCTTAATTGCCACGCACGACGATTTCCTGCGCCTTCGGTTCGCGCTGGCGCACGAAGCGCACGATGGAGTCGACGGTGACGACGTCGATCTGGCGCGTCATGCGGCGCTCGAACGGGTGATCGTCGAAAGCGATATTGGCACGGAACATGCGCGCGCCCAGGCGCGTGGCGGCGGGGATGCTGAGTGTTTGCGGCGCGTAGCTGGCGCTACGCAGCCAGCCTTGCGCTTCGGCGCGCGTTTCGATCTTGCCAGGCTCGTTGCTGGCCGCGGCCAGGGTTTCCAGCACCCACTGGTTCGAGTTCTGGTACTTGGTGGAAAACGGGTAGGCCAGCATATTGTAGTGCGGCTCATGCAGACGCTTGGGCGTGTTGCTGGTCAGCAGGCGCACCAGTTGCTGCTGCGTATCCTGGCCAGGAATCAGGATCAGGGTTTCATACATGAACACGTCGTCCATGAAGAAATTGCCCAAGCCTTCGTTGTACAGCGACGATTCCGCCGTGCCGCATTCATTGAGTTCATGCACCACCAGCCAGCGCCCTTTCGGGTGGTCGCGCCAGGCCAGCGCCATGTGCGAATAGCGCAAATTGTACTTCGACAGGTCCTGGCCGGCGCGCGCCACCAGCGCCACTTGCGCGCCCGAGGCATCGAGTGCCTGCAAGGTCTTTTGCGCCAGGTCCATCGATTTGACGAGCGTGGTGGCATCCGTTTGCTTTTCCTCGCACGAGCGCCCCGCATGGGCGGCACCGGCCAGGGCCAGGCTGATGATAATGGCAGTCAGGCGTTTCATGGGTTCAGGCTTTCGAATGGTGGAGGATGGCATTGCCAGCCGCGTTCGGCACATAGGCGATGGCCTTGCCCGACAGGACCAGCATGTGGCCGGTCGAGACGGCGACGACGTTGACCACCGTGCCGGCTGCTAGCGACAGGCCTTGCATGGCTTTCTGGCTCAGCTGGACGGAGGCCGTGGCGGCGGAGGACGCGCCTTTGGCTGTGCTTTTGAGCACGAGGATGCTGCCGTCGGCCACGTCTTCCACCTTGTCGATGACGATTTCACCGGCGGCGGCCAGCACCGACATGGAACCGACCAGCACGATGGCCGAGGCCATGCTGGCGTTGTCGGACGCGTTGGTGGTGTCGGAGTTGGCGGCCTGGGCCGTCAGGCTGGCGGCGCACAGCAGGGTCATGGCGAGTACGTGTTTCATGGAGTTCCTGTTCTTCTTGATGGTGGCATTACACTTTGGAGTGGTGCAGCAGCGCCTTGCCCAGTTCGTTCGGGATGAAGGCGATGGCCTTGCCGGACATGACCAGCATGTGACCGGTGGACAGTGCCACCACATTGACCACGGTGCCGGCCGCCAGCGACAGCCCCTTGGCCGCTTGCGCGCTCATCTGGATGGACGCGCCGCCCGCCTCGGAAGCGCCTTTCAGCACGATGACGATGCCTTCGCCCACCGTTTCCACGCTGGCGACGACCACCTGGCCGGAAGCGACCAGCATCGACATGGAGCCGGCGACGACCACGGCGGAACCCTGGCTGAGGTTTTGCGAGCCTTTCGACAGGTTCTCCGAGGCAGCGGCGTGGACCAAGCCGGGAGCGCCCGCGGAGAGCGTCAACAGCGACAGGGACAGGCAGAGGGGCAGCAAGCGTTTCATGTGTTTCTCCTTCAAGTGTGCCAAGTGGCAACGCCATCATTGTAGACTGTGGGCAATTGGTCAATGAAAACGCTACTCGTAGCGGGCAGGCATACCGCAGGTAGCGTATTACGCTACTTTTTTGCCGCCGGAACCGATGCTATTTTTATAAAGGAAGTGCATGCCGCAAACCCACGCCTTGATCGAAGCCTTGAAGCGCCTGTTGAAAGCGCGCGCCGTCACGTATGCCGAGCTGGCCCAGCGCATCGGCGTGTCCGAAGCCAGCGTCAAGCGGATGTTTTCGCAGAAGCAATTTACCCTGCAGCGGCTGGACCAGATACTGGTGGCCGTGGGCAGCGATTTCCAGCAACTGGCGATGGCCGTGCAGGCGGCGCATGCCGCACCGACCCTGATCACGGGGCTGACGTATGCGCAGGAAAAGGAAATCATCGAAGACACCCGGCTGTTCGTGGTGGCCGTGTCCGCCCTGAACTTGCTGCCGCTGGAACAGATCGTCGCCATCTACGACATCAGCGAGGCGCAAGCCGTGAAATACCTGCTGCGCCTCGACAAGATCGGTTTTCTGGAACTGTTGCCGAATAACCGGGTCAAACTGCTGGTGGCGCGCACATTTGCGTGGATACCGAACGGTCCCATCCATACGTATTTCAAAAAGGAAGCCTATGGTGACTATTTGAATTCGCAGTTCGATGGCGAGACCGAATTGTTGCGCCTGGTGAACGTGATGTTGTCGAAGAAATCCACGGCAGCCTTACTGGAACGCTTGAAGCAAGTGGCGGTGGAGTTTTCGCAGCAGCACCAGGAAGACGCGCGTCTGCCTGGTGTCGAGCGCCTGGCCATCAGCTTCATGCTGGCGGCGCGGCCGTGGATGCCGCAGACGTTCAAGGCGTTGCTGCGGCAATAAGCCAACAAGCCAAGGCATGGTGGCAAGCCAGGAAGGCCCGCAGCGAGATCCGTTGCTGGTCGTTAGTCGCGCTGCTTGCCGTTGCCTGTTTGCTTCTGGTCCGTTTGCTCCTGTTTCATCTGCGCCAGCAAGCGCCAGGCAAAAAAGCCCAGCACGGCCACGCCCAGCAGCAGTGCTGCCCACAGCGCGGCCAGGCGCCATGGTGCGCCATCGCTGGCGATGATGGGCGCGGGGGCCGCGCCCCCGTTGGCCTGGAGCGGGCCGGTGCTGGCCGTCTTGAGCGCCAGCAATTCGTCGGCCTTGAAACCGGGCGCCACCTGCGACAGCGGCTGCACCACGGACGCCGCATCGCTCCTGCCGAATGCCAGCCGATAGGGCGGTTTGCCGCTGGCCAGCAAGACGACGGTGGCCGGTGTCCAGCCCAGGCGCAAGGTGGGTGCATTGCCGGCGGAGAGCGCTTGCTCTGGCGACGTCTGCATCACCCATTGTGCCGTCTGCGTCACGGGCATGGCCAGCTCGCCCGAGATCCTTTCCTTGCCATCGAGGTCGATGCGGTAAAACGTGGTGCTCAGCAAAGGATCAAAATACGCGTCTTGCGCGGGACGCGCCTGCTGGCGCAGGTGCAGCCGGTGCCGGGGAACATAGCTGTTCTGGCGATACACGCCCAGGGTCACGGGCAGAACCACATTGCTTTGCGTAAATTGCAGGGCGATGCTGTCGGCGGGAATGGCGATGGGCGTGGCATAGCGCCATTCATGGTCTTGCTTGCCGGGCAAGCCTTGCAGCACGACGGAGGCGCGCGGCGGGGCAACTTCCGTTTCGCTGACGGCTTGCGCCGTGATCGCAGAAAATGCCAGCGCTTCGCCCGCTTGCCAGCTCAGGCGCGCATAGCGGAAGGCGCGTGGCGCGAAGGCGATGCTGTCGTTGGCCAGGGTTTGCGTGTCGCTGTTGCTGAGCCAATTCAAGGTGGTGGTGCCGATGGCATCCCATTGTTTCAAGTCATCGCTCATTTCCAGCAGCACTTGTGCACTGTAATTGTCCGTGCTGGCTGGTGGCGTGAAGCGCAGGGCTGCGATGCGCCTGCCTTCCGTCTGCTTGCCCAGGTCAAGGATCAGCGCCTGCAGCGCGGCCGTGGTCGCTGCCGTGCCGGCGCGCGTGCTGACCGACAGCAGCCGGCCATCGTCCCCCGTGCGGATATCGATGCCTTGCAAGCCAATGCCTGGTGTGCCTGTCACGGGGAAAATGCGCGCAGGAATGTTTGTTCGCTGCGTGGCCGATTGCACGAGCTGCGCGACTATGGCATAGGCCAGGCGCTTGCCGTCGCCATCGA
Source organism: Janthinobacterium breve (assembly GCF_051380895.1). Classification (NCBI taxonomy): domain Bacteria; kingdom Pseudomonadati; phylum Pseudomonadota; class Betaproteobacteria; order Burkholderiales; family Oxalobacteraceae; genus Janthinobacterium; species Janthinobacterium breve. The sequence goes on from NZ_JBNYXY010000014.1 coordinate 126,117, forward strand.
ACAGCCGCACGTCGGCCAGGCTGGCCGAGCTGGCGTGCAGGTAGACCTCCCGGGGCAGGGAGAGCTGGACAATGCCTGCGCCGGCTGGCACCTGCACTGGCATGCTCCAGCCATAGTCCTGCGGCCGCTCCGGTGGCGCCGGGGTAGCGGCCAGCGCGCCGCCTGCGATCAGGGACGTGCAGAGGAGGAATGAGGCTTTCATGCGGCTCCTTGTTGCGGTTCGGCTGGCGCGGGCGCAGCAGCCTTGGGGAAGGGCGCCAGGTAGCCGATCAAGACCATCAGCAAGCCGACACCGACAAAGGAGATGATGCGTTCGATGCCGCCCACGTTCGACAAGTCGATCAGGAACAGTTTCAGCACGACCAGTCCCAGCAGCACTGCCCCCATACTCCATTGCTGGCGCCGCTGCTGGCGGGCCGCGTGGCGCATCAGCAGCAGGGCCGTGATGCTCCACACCAGCGACAGCATCGCTTGCACGAACTGCGAGGCCAGCATGTCGTCGAAGCGGTAGGGTACGCCCAGGTAATTCGATACCGTGCGCAGTAGCATCAGGTTGAACCAGACATACACGCAGGAGGCGGCCACAGCCGGCAAGCGCGCGTGCCACAGGGCGGGCAACGGTACTTGTTTCGCCGGCAGCAAACGGTAGCTGGCAATGGCCAGCAGGATGGCAAAGCCCGTGCTCAGGTCCAGCGGATTGAGCAGTGGTAAATAGGGCAGGGGCGCCATGGCGCCATCGTCGATAATATTCCAGGCAGCGATCAAGAGCAGCGACCATAGCGCACCCAGCGGTATCAGGGTGCGCTGGTACCACGCGGCAATCGGCGCCACCGGCCAGGCCTCTGAGCGGCAGCGGCGGATCAGCCAGGCCAGCGCCAGCATTATGCTCCAGGCCGGCAAGTAGCGGGCCCAGGCGGGGCTGACGCTGCCTTCATGGCCCGCCAGCCAGGCGTTGACATGCATGGCGCCCACGGGCCACAGCATCAGCCATGGCGCGGCCGTGCGCAGCGTATGCAAGAAACGCAGCGCCCGCACGTCGAGTTGCCAGCCCGCTTGTGGCCAGGCCAGCAGCAGGTATTCGCCGGCCGCCAGCGCGCTGGCCAGGGCCAGCCAGCTCAAGCCCGTCGGCAGGTAATCGTGCAGGTACAAGGCCAGCAGCAGGTTGGCGCTCCACACAAGCAGACCCAGCCAGGCAGCCACGCTGAACCAGCGTAACTGCGGCCATTCCAGGCGCCGCGCCAAGAGGGCGAACACGGGCGTCGTGACGGACACGGCAATCAGGTACAGCGCCAGCCAGTGCTCGCCCGCATGCGGTTGCATGCTCAGGTCGCCGTCGATCAGGCGCAGCAGCCAGCTGGTGAAGGGCACGAGGATGGCGGCAAACCACAGCAAGCCGCTCCAGACCAGCAGGGGCCGTGCGACCAGGGCCAGCAGCTCGTCGCCGCCGCGCGCGCGCAGCGCAAGGAAGCGGGCGCTGGCAAAGGCGGCGGCGCCCAGCAGCAGGGCGCTGAGGAAGGAACCGTCGAACAGGCTGGCCGGGTGCTGGTCCCAGACCCAGCTGGCGCGGCTGAGCAGCACCAGCCCTGCGAGGACTTGCACGGCCAGCAGCAGGGCGCGCGGCGCATGCCATTGTTCGCGCCGCGCCAGCGCCGCCAGCAGGGCGGCCACGCCCAGGGCGCTGACCGTCAGCAGGTTGAGTTGCGTGGCGGCATCTGTGCGCAGCAGGATTTCGCTCCAGAGGCCGCCCAGCAGCCAGGCCGTGGCGGCCGTCAGGAACAGCACGGACAGGCTGCTCATGAATTCCGGATACAAGTGGCTGCCGTGGCGGCGGAAATTGAAGGCCATCACCAGCGCGGCAGCGGCCAGCAGCACGCAGCCGAGCCAGATGTTGGCCTGCAGGGCTGCTGCCGTATTGAGTTCCTGCATGGCGATGAGGAAGGCAAGCCAGGCGGCCCCCTGCACCAGCAAGCCGAAGGCCCAGGCCAGGGTCTGGCGCTGGCGCAAGCCGACCCAGACGATGCCCGCGCCTTCCAGCGCCCAGGCGGCGGACGTCCAGCGGCCGTCGAGGGCGAACGGGATGGCCAGCGTGCCGAAGACGATGCCCAGCGCCAGGAAGGCTTCGGCCAGCAGGCGGAAGCCGTTCCTGCGCCACAGGGCCACGGCCAGTCCCGTGTAGCACAGGCCGGCAACCAGTGCGGAAAACGCCAGGCCGAAGTGAAAGTGCCGGACCAGGCCGTATTGCAAACCCATGGCTGCCAGCGGTGTGCCGAAGACGAGCGTGCCATCCACGTAATGCTTGAGGCGCGGCGCCTGGCGCGCGCAGTAAGCAATCGCGATGCCGATGTAGAACAGCACGAACAGGATCAAAAACAGCTGCGTCGACAGGTAGTTTTCTGGCGTGTAGCGCAGCAGGCCCCAGGTGGTGGCGACGACGAAGGTGAAGCCAAAGCTCAGCACATTCAGGATGCGCCAGGCACGCTTCAGGGCGATGGCGAAGACGCCCGCGTTGAGCAGCGCGTAATAGCTGAACAGGCCGATATGGTTGCCGCTGCCCGTCGACACGAGCAGGGGCACGGCAAAGCCGCCAACGATGCCGAAAACGGCCAGCCAGACGGCGTTTTGCAGCACGGCCAGCAGGCACGTAAACGCCGTCAGCACGAACAGCACGGCAAACGCCAGGCCCGCCGGGATCAGTTCATACAGGCGGAAGGCGCCAAACGTCACCAGCATCAATATCGCCAGCGCCGTGCCCTGCAGCGGCAAGCTGATGCCGGGGCGGCTGGTGCGGATGCGCCAGGCCCAGGCCAGCAGGGCAATATCGGCCAGCACGATGCCGGCCAGGCGCAGTTCGATGGGCACCGTGACCTGCGCCGACACATATTTGAGCAGGAAGCTGACGCCGAGGAACAGGATCAGCAAGCCCAGCTTGGCGACCAGGTTGCCGGTAAATAGCCAGTTCTTCGCCTTGGCAACGAGGCCGTCCGGGTGCGCGATCCAGGATGGGGTGTTGGGGGCGGCAGGTGCGGGCCTGGCTGGGGGAGGTGGCGCCGATGGCACGGGTGCGGATGTGGGGGCTGGAGCAGCTGGCGCGACTTTTGCCAGTTCGACCGGCTCGATCACGGCCGCTTGCGGCACCGCTGCAGGCGCGGAAATAGGCGCAGGCACAGGCACAGGCACCGGCACCGGCACCGGCACCGGCACCGGCACCGGCACCGGCACAGGCACAGGCACAGGAGTCTCCACTGCAGGCGCGGTAGCCAGCGTTTCGTCCTGGCCTTCCAGCGTTTGCAGGCGCTGGTGGATGCGATCGACTTCCTTGCGCAGGCGCCCTGTCAGCAACTCCAGATCGGCCACTTTTCTGCGGTACTGCAGCACCAGCACGAAGCCGGTAATCAGCAAGCCAAGGATGAACAGCGTGATCAATCCAAACATGGGGCAGTTTTCCTGGAAGAGCGGGGCGAAGGCGCCCACGGTATGCGCACATTACCTTATTATCAAGAAACAGGCGATTTTTGTCGTGCCAGGGCAAGTGTCGAGCCTTGTTCTGCTGCAAGACAAGCAGGGGGCTGCGGCGGGCTTTTCATATTGATGCCGAGCAAGATGACGACATTCAGATTGTCGTGCGCGAGATAGTGCTGTATTTTAGCAATTCCTTAATAGCCAGTCCCCCATGCCATGAGTCAAAGCAGCCAGTTTTCCTTATTGTCGCAGCGCCGTTTCGGGCCCTTCTTCTGGACCCAGTTCTTTGGCGCCTTCAACGACAATCTGTTCAAGACGGCCTTGATGGTGATCCTCGCCTACGATGCGCTGAGCTGGACCACGCTAGCCCCGTCCACCATCACCAACCTGATCCCCGGCCTGTTCATCCTGCCCTACGTCGTGTTTTCGGCCACGGCGGGCCAGCTGGCCGACAAATTCGAAAAGGCGGGCCTGGCCCGTTTCGTCAAATGGATGGAACTGGCCATCATGGCCGTGGCCGCCACCGGCTGGATGACGCATACTCTGTGGTTGCTGGTGGCCGCCGTGGTGGGCATGGGCGTGCATTCGACCCTGTTTGGCCCCGTCAAGTATGCGTATCTGCCGCAGCAGCTGAAACCCGAGGAATTGGTCGGCGGCAATGGCCTGATCGAGATGGGCACCTTTGTTGGCATTTTATTGGGCGAAATCCTGGGCGCCGTCTTGATCGTGCACAAGCCGCTAGGCGTGGAACTGGTGGCCGGCGCGACGATTGCCGTGGCCATTTTTGGCCTGATCGCCAGCTACCGTGTGCCGCGCACGCCCGCGCCCGAGCCGGAGTTGAAGGTGAGCCTGAACTTTGTCGCCGAATCGTTCCGCAACCTGAATTTCTCGCGCAAGAACCGTCCCGTCTTCCTGGCCATGCTGGGCAATTCCTGGTTCTGGTTTTACGGCGCCCTGATCCTGGCCCAGTTCCCCGTGTATTCGAAGGACTTCCTGCATGGCGACCACAGCGTGTTCGTGCTGCTGCTGACGGTGTTTTCCGTCGGCATCGGCACCGGTTCGCTGCTGTGCGAGCGCCTGTCCGGCCACAAGATCGAGATCGGCCTGGTGCCGTTCGGCTCCATCGGCTTGTCGCTGTTCGGCATCGACCTGTATTTCGCCAGCAATGCCTATGCGAATACGCAAGTGGTCGACGCGCTGGCGTTTGTCAGCCAGGCGGGCGTGCCGCGCATCTTGCTCGACATCGTCATGATCGGCGTGTTCGGCGGCTTCTTCATCGTGCCCCTGTTCGCCCTGATCCAGACGCGCTGCGACCCGAAACACATTTCGCGCACGATCGCCGGCATGAATATTTTGAATGCGCTGTTCATGGTGGCGGCGGCCGGCGTGGCCATCGTGCTGCTGGGCCAAGGCTTTACCATACCCCAGCTGTTCCTCGTCACGGCCATTTTGAATGCGCTGGTGGCGGCCTACATCTTCTCGCTGGTGCCGGAATTTCTCATGCGCTTCCTGGCGTGGATACTCATCCAGACCGTGCATCGCGTGAAGGTGGTCGATGGCGAGCGCATCCCCACGGAAGGCGCGGCGGTGCTGGTGTGCAACCACGTCAGCTATGTGGACGCCATCGTCATCATGGCGGCCAGCCCCCGTCCTATCCGTTTCGTCATGGATCACCGCATCTTCAAGATGCCGCTGATGGGCTGGATTTTCCGCACGGCCAAGGCGATTCCCATCGCGCCGGCCAAGGAAGATCCTTTCCTGATGGAAAAGGCTTTCATCGATATCGCGCAAGCGCTGCATGAAGGCGAGCTGGTGTGCATCTTCCCTGAAGGCAAGCTGACGCGCACGGGCCAGCTCGGCGAATTCAAGGGCGGCATCGCCAAAATCGTCGAGCGCAGCAAGGTGCCCGTGATTCCGCTGGCCCTGCGCGGCTTGTGGGGCCATCTGTTGAGCCACCGCAATGGCCATTTGTTCGAGCGTGCCTTCAAGGCGGGCTTGCGCTCGCGTTTGTCGCTGGCCGTGGGGATGCCCGTGGCGCCCGAGGCCGCCACGCCGGAATTGCTGCAGCAAAAGGTGCAGGAATTGCGCGGCAAGTGGAAATAAACGTCATTACGCTCGCGTAGCTGCCCCCGCCCGCTGCGCCAGGTGTGTGCGGAGCAGGGCGGCGATGGCGGCGAAATCCACCGGTTTCGTCAGGTGATGCGCAAAACCGGCTTGCTCCGCGCGTGAGCGCGCCTCGCCCTGGCCCCAGCCCGTCAGGGCGATCATCAGCACCTCACGTCCCTGCGCACGCTGGCGTATCTGGCGTGCCGCTTCATAGCCATCCATGTCCGGCATGCCCAAGTCCATCACGACCAGTTGTGGCCATGCCATATCAACGGCCGCCAGCGCCTGTTTGCCGCCATATGCGACGCTGGCGGCATAGCCCTCAAGCTGGAACAGGCTTTGCAAGGAATCGGCTGCGTCGCGGTTGTCGTCCACTACCAGCACTTGCACCGGCTGGTGCGCGCTGGCGGGCGACTCGCTCCCGGCGGCGGCCGGCGTGGCGGCCGGGAGGTCGCTGGCGCTGGCCGGCAGCGTGACGATGAAGCGGCTGCCACGGCCGGGGCCGTCGCTGTAGGCGTCGATGCTGCCACCGTGCATTTCGGCAAATTGGCGCGCGAGGCTGAGGCCGATGCCCAGCCCGCTGGTCATCTGGCCCGCCACCGTGCGTCCCTGTTCGAACATGGAAAAGATGCGCGCGATGGCGTCCGGCTCGATGCCGATGCCATTGTCTTCGACCGCCACCTGCAGCTGGTCCTGCGCCTGGCGTGCAGTAATGTGGATGTGGCCGCCGTCAGGCGTGAACTTCACGGCATTCGAGACGATATTGGCAAAGATCTGCACCACCCTGGCATAGTCGGCGTGCAGCGTGATGGCATGCGGCGGCATATCGAGGGCGATGCTGATGTGCCGGTTGCTGGCCGCAGGCTGGCACAACTCGGTCACATGGTCGAGCACTTGTTGTAAGTCAAACTCCTTTCGCTGCAGCAACACCTTGCCGCTGGTGATGCGCGCCACGTCGAGCAAGTCATCCACCAGCCGCGTCAGGTGGGTCACCTGGCGCTCGATCACGTCGCTCACCTTGCCGACCTGCTCGGATGCCGGGAACAGGTGTTTGAGCAGGGCCACGGACGACTTGATGGGCGCCAGCGGATTGCGCAGTTCATGCCCGAGGCTGGCAATGAATTCGTCCTTGCGCCGCTGCGTCTCGCGCACCAGGTACTGGCGCTGGCGCGCGCGCAGCATGGCGTGCACCGACGTGATCAGGGTCAATATGTGCACGGGGCGTTCCAGCAGGGTCAGATTGCCCAGGGTGGCAATGGCTTGCCGCAAAGACAGGGAATCGAGCCCCGCGTGCGTCAGCAGGATGATGGGGAAGTCAGACCAGTCCGGCTGCTGCCGGGCGTAAGCGTCGAGCACGGAGTAGACGCCTGCTTGCAGCGCTTCGTCCACCGTCAGCACGCCGCCAGCGCCCAGCGCCAGCTGCTCGGCCAGATCGCCGGGAGAGCGGCAGGCGTGGCAGGCGATGGCGCTGCTTGCGAGTACCGTGCCGGCCAAGGCGGCATCCTGGCCGGCAGGCGCGTAGATCAGGATGCGCTGCTCCATGGTAATTGCTAGGGCAAGCCCGACAGAATGCCGTGAAAACCGGCCAGGGCCGGGCCGATGCGGATGCCCTGCGGGCTGATTTCGAAGCGGCGGCTGCTGCGTTCGTGCGCGCTGCCGCGTTTCTTGAAGATGGAAATGGCTTGCCGCACCTCGCCTTCCGTTTCGTAATAGCGCAGCATGATGACGCTGTCGGCCAGATAGCTGGCGTCGGCCGAGGTGGTCATGCAAGTGCCCGGCATGTGTTGCTGCACGCCGACGAGCAGGGTGACCACGCCGCGCTGGCCCAGGTAATTGAGCAGTTCATGCAGGTGGGTGCTCTGGAAGCGCTCATCGGGCACCGCATGCATGTAGCCGTTCAGGCTATCGATGACGATCACGCGGGCGCCCCGTTCCGCCGCGTCGACCACGGCCTGGGCGAATTCGCCCGGTGTCAGCTCGGCAGGATCGATCTGCTGTGCGTTCAGCAGGCCTGTGTCGAGCGCCGCCTGCAGGCGCATGCCCACGTTGTCGGCCCGGTTCAGCAGCTTGCTGCGTGCTTCCTCGAACAGGAACATGGCGCACGGTTCGCCGCGCTTTGTTGCCGCGTGCACGAATTGCGCCGCCAGGGTGGACTTGCCGCTGCCGGCGGGGCCGGAAATGAGGGTGCTCGTGCCCACTTCCAGGCCGCCGCCTGTCATGGTGTCGAGTTCGGGCACGCCGCTCGACAGGCGCCGATGGTCGCCATCGCGCCGCGTATCGGCTGCCACCAGGCGCGGATAGACGACCAGGCCGTCACGGGCGATCTTGTAGTCGTGCGTGCCGCTGCGAAACGGCACGCCCCGGTATTTCACCACCCGCACGCGGCGCCGGTCATTGCCATACGCCTGGTTTTGCAGCTCCAGCGAGATCACGCAATGGGCCACGCTACGCACTTGCAAGCCGTCGTCGAGCGGGGAACGGTCATCGATCAGGAGGGTGGTGCAATGCCGGCTGGCCAGGTATTGCTTCAACGCCACTACCTGGCGCCGGTAGCGCAGGGGGTTTTCCGCCAGCAATTGCAGTTCGGACAGCGAATCGAGCACCAGGCGGGCCGGACGGTGTTTGTCGATAGCGGCCAGGATGCGCTGGTTGGTCGAGGCCAGCTCGATTTCGGACGGATGGAAGATGGTGTACTGGCGCTCCGGGTCGAGCATGTCATCGCTGGGTGCTACTTCTTCGATGGCGATGCCGGCCAGGTCCCAGCCATGCGACAGCGCGGCGCCGCTCGATCTCGGATTCGGCCAGGGCGATATACAACACGGGCGCGCCGCTGCGCGCGCCTTCAGCCAGAAATTGCAGCGCCAGGGTGGTCTTGCCTGTGCCGGGCACGCCTTCGACCAGGTACAGGCGCTCGGCCAGCAAGCCGCCCGTCAATACGGTGTCGAGGCCGGGAACACCCGTCGACAGCAGTGGCGGCGCGTCCAGGCCGCTCGCGTCCTCGTGTTGCGCCATTCCTTGCGCCTGTGCTGTCATCATCGCGCCCCCGCTGTGCCACGCTGTGGCCAGTATATTAGCGCGTCTGTCGTGGCATGTCTTTTCGATACCATTGGTAAATATTCATGGCGCCGGGCTTGGCCGTGCCGGGAAGTGTTGCACACATGATCGCCGCTTCAGCAAAAAACGGATTACCCTGCTACAGTATTCATTCAATCCAAGCTTCCCGCTTTGCCATATTGCGCCGCCCACCAGGTCTTTGTTTGACTTTGCTGGTGTGCCGACGCTGTTGCTGTCCTCGATTTATTGCTGTACTGATAATTTAATTCGCTTGATAGTTACTATGTTTCAATTGTAACGATGCTTGACGATTTTAGAATGATCGTTCATTCTTTGATCTGCGTTAATAAATTTAGTCATTTCTAACGACACTAGCCAGCTTCTTTTTCAGAAAGTCCAAGATGCAACCAACCTTTTCCTTGACGTCGCCGCGTACGAGCGGCGCTATTGCCGTTCTGTGCGCCACTGTAATCATGGCCGGCTGCAGTAAAAAACAGGAAGCACCTCACGCGCAGCAAGCGCCACAGGTGGTCGTGTTTACTGTTAATCCGGCCGCGTTGCCGATGAGCGCCGAATTGCCCGGCCGCACGAATGCCTATCAGGTCGCCGATGTGCGCCCGCAAGTCGGTGGCTTGATCCAGAAGCGCCTGTTTGTCGAGGGTAGCGATGTGAAAGCGGGTACGGCCCTGTACCAGATCGATTCGGCCACCTACCAGGCTGCCTATAACTCAGCCAAGGCCGCGCTGTCGAAAGCCAAGGCCAACCTGCTGACGGCCGGCCCGAAAGCCTCCCGCTACAAGGAACTGGTTGCCATCGAAGGCGTGAGCCGCCAGGAATACGATGATGCCGTCGCTGCGTTCGAGCAAGCCAAGGCAGATGTCGAGTCCGCTACCGCGGCACTGGAATCGGCCAACATCAACCTGAAATACAGCACCGTGACGGCACCGATCAGCGGCCGCACCAGCCGCTCGAGCGTGACGGCCGGTGCGCTGGTCACGGCGGGCCAGGCCGAAGCGCTGACGACCGTGCAGCAACTCGACCCGATGTATGTCGACGTGACCCAATCGAGCACCGACCTGCTGCGCCTGAAACGCCAGATGGCTGACGGTTCGCTGAAGAAAGTGGGCGAAGGCCAGGCCAAGGTGGACCTGCTCTTGCCGGACGGCAGCAAATACAGCGAATCGGGCAAGCTGCAGTTCGCCGGCGTGACGGTCGATCCGACCACCGGCAACGTGATCTTGCGCGCGCTGTTCCCGAACCCGAAAGGCGAATTGTTGCCAGGCATGTACGTGCGTGCGCAGCTGGAAACGGGCGTGGATGAAAAAGCCATTACCGTGCCGCAAGTGGGCGTGACGCGCAACCAGAAGGGCCAGGCAACTGCCTTGATCCTGAACAAGGAAAACAAGGTCGAGCAACGCGTGCTGACCACCAGCGGCACGATCGGCAACGACTGGCTGGTGACGTCCGGCCTGGCCGCAGGCGACCGCGTGATCGTGGAAGGCTTGCAAAAAGTCAAGCCAGGTGCCCCGGCCGTTGCCGTGCCGGCCAAGGCTGCTGCTGCGCCTGCCGCTGCCGCTTCTGCCGCCGCATCGGCTGCCAGCGCCCACTAATTCAGGAGAATATTAATGGCCCGTTTTTTCATTGATCGCCCGATTTTTGCCTGGGTGATCGCGATCGTCATCATGCTTGCCGGCGTGATTTCGATCCTCAGCCTGCCGATCGCGCAGTACCCGAGCATCGCTCCGCCGTCGATTTCGATCAGCGGCTCCTACCCTGGCGCTTCCGCCAAGACCGTGGAAGATGCGGTGACCCAGGTCATCGAACAAAAGATGAAGGGTATCGACGGCTTGCGCTACATGGCGTCGTCGAGCGATGCGACTGGCGGCATCAGCATCACGCTGACGTTTACCAGCGGCACCAACCCAGACATTGCCCAGGTGCAAGTACAGAACAAGCTGCAGCTGGCAACGCCACTGTTGCCGACGGCTGTCACGCAGCAAGGCCTGGTCGTGTCGAAAGCCACGAAAAACTTCCTGATGGTGTTCGGCTTCATTTCCGAAAACGGCAAGATGGACCAGACCGACTTGAGCGACTATGTAGCCGCCAACGTCGTCGATCCGCTCAGCCGTGTTGCCGGCGTGGGCGATGTGACCCTGTTCGGTTCGCAGTACGCCATGCGTATCTGGCTCGATCCGGCCAAGCTGCAAAGTTTTAACCTGACCCCGGCGGACGTGATCACGGCCGTGCAGGCGCAGAATGCGGAAGTGTCGGCCGGTGAACTGGGCGGCACGCCGTCCGTCAAGGGCCAGCAGCTGAACGCCACCGTGTCGGCGCAGAGCCGCCTGCAAACGGCGGAGCAGTTCGGCGCCATCTTGCTGAAAACATCGACCAACGGTGCCATGGTGTACCTGAAGGACGTGGCCAGCATGGAACTGGGCCGCGAGAACTACAACACCGTGGCCCGCTACAACGGCCATGCGGCTACCGGCGTGGCGATCAAGCTGGCAACGGGTGCCAACGCGCTCGATACGGCCAATGCGGCGAAAGCCATGCTGGGCAACCTGAGCAAGCAATTTCCTGAAGGCATGAGCTACCAGGTAGCGTTCGACACCACTCCGTTCGTGAAACTGTCGATCGAAGAAGTTGTCAAGACCCTGGTGGAAGCGGTCATCCTGGTATTTTTGGTGATGTATCTGTTCCTGCAAAACTTCCGCGCCACCCTGATCCCGACCATGGCCGTACCGGTCGTGCTGCTCGGTACCTTCGGCATCCTGAATGCGTTTGGCTATTCGATCAACACCTTGACCATGTTCGCCATGGTGCTGGCCATTGGTCTGCTGGTCGATGATGCCATTGTGGTGGTGGAAAACGTCGAGCGCGTGATGAGCGAAGAGGGCTTGTCGCCGCTGGAAGCGACGCGCAAGTCCATGACGCAGATCACGGGCGCGCTGGTCGGTATCGCCATGGTGCTGTCGGCCGTGTTCGTGCCGATGGCCTTCTTTGGCGGTTCGACGGGCGTGATTTACCGCCAGTTCTCGATCACCATCGTCTCGTCGATGGTGCTCTCCGTGGTCGTCGCGCTGGTCTTTACGCCAGCCTTGTGCGCCACCTTGCTCAAACCGGTCGAGAAGGGCCATCACGCCACCAACAAGGGTTTCTTTGGCTGGTTCAACCGCAGCTTCGACAGCAGCAGCAACAAATACCAGGGCCTGGTTGGCAGCATGATCCGCCACCGCGGGCGTTCGATGTTGTTGTACGTCATCCTGCTGGCTGGCCTGGTATTCGTCTTCATGCGCCTGCCGACGTCGTTCCTGCCGGAAGAAGACCAGGGCATCCTGTTTACGCAGATTCAATTGCCGACGGGCGCCACGCAAGAGCGCACCCTGAAAGTGATCGAACAGGTCGAAGACCACTTCATGAACAGCGAGAAAGACAACGTCGCCTCCGTGTTTGCTGTCGCCGGTTTCAGCTTCGGTGGTAACGGCCAGAACACGGGTATCGCCTTCGTGCGCCTGAAGGACTGGGCGCTGCGCAAGGACGTGGCGCAGAAAGCGCCGGCCGTGGCCGGTCGCGCCATGGGCAAGTTGTTGCAGATCAAGGATGCGATGGTGTTTACGTTCGCCCCGCCTGCCGTGCTGGAACTGGGTAACGCCACCGGTTTCGACATGCAGCTGCAGGATATCGGCGGTGTCGGCCATGACGCCCTGATGGCGGCGCGTAACCAGTTGCTGGGCATGGCCTCGCAAAACCCGACCATGGTGGGCGTGCGCCCGAACGGCCAGGAAGATACGCCGCAGTATAAGATCGACATCGACCAGCAGAAAGCGACAGCGCTGGGCTTGCAGATCTCGGAAATCAACCGCGTGCTGAGCGTGGGTTGGGGGAGTTCATATGTGAACGACTTCCTCGACCGTGGTCGCGTGAAGAAAGTGTTCATGCAAGGCAGTGCCGAATCGCGCATGCTGCCGGAAGACTTGAACAAGTGGTTCGTGCGCAATACCGCTGGCCAGATGGTGCCGTTCTCGGCCTTTGCCACCGGCAAGTGGATTTACGCATCGCCACGCCTGGAACGCTACAACGGCTTGCCGTCGGTAGAGATCCTGGGTACGCCGGCACCGGGCCAGAGCACGGGCGCCGCCATGAATGCGATGGAAGCGATGGTGGCGCAGTTGCCGCCTGGCATAGGCTTCAGCTGGACCGGCGTGTCGCTGGAAGAGCGTGAATCCGGTTCGCAGACGCCGCAGCTGTACGCGCTGTCCTTGCTGATTGTGTTCCTGTGCCTGGCCGCGCTGTATGAAAGCTGGTCGATCCCGTTCTCCGTGCTGCTGGTGGTACCGCTGGGCGTGATCGGTGCCGTGCTCGGTACGTGGATGTTCGGCCTGTCGAATGACGTGTACTTCCAGGTGGGCTTGCTCACGGTGGTGGGCCTGTCGGCGAAGAATGCGATTCTGATCGTGGAATTTGCCAAGGAAATGCAGGAATCGGGTATGTCGCTGCTGGATGCGACCTTGCATGCGGTGCGTCTGCGTCTGCGTCCGATTCTGATGACCTCGATTGCCTTCGGCCTCGGTGTGTTGCCACTGGCCATCTCCAGCGGCGCCGGTTCCGGCAGCCAGAATGCCATCGGTATCGGCGTGCTGGGCGGCATGTTGACGGCCACGTTCCTCGGTATCTTCTTCGTGCCGGTGTTCTTCGTGCTGGTGCGCGGCTTCTTCTCGAAGCCGGACGCGCCAGCCACGCCGGCGACGCCTGGCTCGCCAGCCATCACGCTTTCTAAGGATGCGCATTAATATGAAAAAAACGCTACTCTCCATGGCGGCACTGGCCTTGCTGGCCGGTTGCAGCCTGGCTCCCACGTATGAGCGTCCGGCAGCGCCGGCGCCCACGGCGTGGCCGACGGGCCCTTCCTACAAGGCCGACACGGCCGCCGCCGACGCCAAGCCGGTGGCGGACGTCGCCTGGCGCGAGTTCTTTGCCGATGCGCGTTTGCGCCAGGTACTGGAACTGGCGCTGGCCAACAACCGCGACCTGCGCGTCTCGATCCTCAACATCGAGAAGGCGCGCGCCACGTATGGCATCGAACGCGCCGCGCTGATCCCGACCCTGTCGGCTTCCGGCGGCCAGACGGCCAGCCGCGTGCCGAAGAATGCCAGCGCCAACGGCGAAGCCTCCATCAATCGCCAGTACACGGCGAACCTGGGCGTCTCGGCGTACGAGCTGGACTTCTTCGGCCGCGTGCGCAGCCTGTCCGACAGCGCGCTGGAACAATACCTGGGCACGGAAGAAGCACGCCGTGCGCAGCAGATCAGCCTGGTGGGCGAAGTGGCCAGCACCTATCTGAACCTGGTGGCCGACCAGCAGCGCTTGCGCGTGGCGCAAGATACGCTGAAGAGCCAGCAGTCGTCGTATGACCTGGCCGTGCGCCGCTTCAGTGCCGGTGCTACGTCCGGCCTGGACAAGTACGATGCCCAGACCAGTGTCGAGTCGGCCCGTTCCGACGTGGCCGTGTTCACGAGCCAGGTTGCGCTGGATCAAAACGCGCTGGTCTTGCTGGTAGGCGGCCCCGTGCCGGCCGACCTGCTGCCGCCAGCCGAGTTCGGCGCCGTGACGGCGCTGAAGGACATTCCGGCTGGCGTGCCGTCGGACGTGCTGCAACGCCGTCCTGACGTGCTGGCGGCCGAGCGCACCTTGCGCGCCGCGAACGCCAACATCGGCGCGGCGCGCGCGGCTTTCTTCCCGCGCATTTCGCTGACGGCCACGGCCGGTTCGCTCAGCGACAACCTGTCGGGCCTGTTCAAGGCGGGCAGTGGCACGTGGAGCTTCATCCCGCAGATCAGCTTGCCGATCTTCGATGGTGGCGTGAACCGCGCCAACCTCGATATCGCCAAGGTACAGCGTGAAATCTCCGTGGCGCAATACGAAAAGGCGATCCAGGTCGCCTTCCGTGAAGTGTCCGATGCGCTGGCCCAGCGCGGCACCATCGACGAGCGCCTGCAATCGCAGGTCTCGCTGGTCGAGGCGTCGACGAAGAGCTACACCATCCACGACGCGCGCTACAAGCAGGGCGCCGAGTCCTACCTGAACGCCCTGGTGGCCCAGCGCGCGCTGTACACGGCGCAGCAAAGCCTGATCACGGCGCGCCTGGCCAAATCGACCAATCTGGTGACCTTGTACAAGGTGCTGGGCGGCGGTTGGCAGCCTGAGCAGACAGCCGTTGCGGCGGCTGGCGGCGTCCAATAATCACGGGGACGCCGACGCCGGCCTTGTCCTTGTCCGCAAGGGCAGGGCCGGCGCGCTACAGGAAAAGTCATGAACCAAGTTGAAAAGAAGCATCCGGATCCCGAGCGCGCCAACACGCGGCGCAAGCAGGTGCTCGATGCAGCCGAAAGCTGTTTCAGCCGCCGCGGCTTCCACGGCGCCAGCATGGCCGAGATATCCAAGGCGGCCGGCATGAGCGCGGGTCACATCTATAATTATTTTGACAGCAAGGATGCGATCATCGCCGCCTTCGTCATGCAGAATACGGAGCGGGTGTCGAACCTGATGCAGGACCTGGCGCAGCGCGAAGACCCGCTGCAGGCGGTGATCGACAATGCAGGCGAACATGTGCTGGAAAGCCTGGACCCGAAAACCTGGGTGATGCCGCTGGAAATCTTTGCCGAGGCTTCGCGCAATCCCGCCATCGCGGAAATGCTGCACTGCGCGGACCAGCGCTCGCGCCAGCTGTTCTTGTCGATTATCAAGGAGGCGCGGATCAGGCGCGGCTTGCCGGCTGATGAAGAGATGCTGGAAGGCCGGCTGAACGCCATGATCGCCATGTACCAGGGCTTGCCTGTGCGGGTAGTGCACAATCCCGACGTCAAGGTGGAACCCTTGATCGCTGGTTTCCGCATCGTCCTGACGGCATTGTTGCTGGGCGAGTAGAACGCTTTGTCCTCAGGCTGAAAAAACTTTGCGCAGTTCGATATGAATCATGCGCAAAGCATGGCAAAAACCTAAAAGCCTCTGCTATAATTCTCACCTCGTCGGGGCGTAGCGCAGCCTGGTAGCGTACATGCATGGGGTGCATGGGGTCGGAAGTTCGAATCTTCCCGTCCCGACCATTAGATTCAAGGAGTTGCAGCGCAAGCTGTATAGAAACCCAGTACTGTATATTATACGTTTGTATAATATCGGTGCTGGGTTTTTCCGTTTACATAACGTATGATTTTCGTTGCAGCATGCCGATGTCCTCTATCGGCCAGAAGCGGACATCACGAACTACTCCTCAATCAACTTTTATCTAACTGCCAATGCTTAAGCTGCTTAGCAAACTTTTGGGTCGGGACTTGGCCGCCCCACCTGAGCCACCTGTTGAAGAAGACGAGAACCTCTCGGACGCACAGATTCTGAAAGAATATTTTTCTGCATCTACACAGGCTAAACAAGCCCTAAGACGTTTCCTTACTCTCATAACTGCGCAGTTGGGAACAGAGGAGAGTCAGCGCTTAACCAAGCTTGTAATTTCAAATTTAGGGCGCGGCGGTACAACAAGTGAAGCAATCGAGAGCGGCATACTCGACGACGAGGGGCAGCGGCGGGGCAAGTGGGTTTTGCTGCAAGTCGACTGGAAGGCCACTGAGGAAGTGGAATGGCAGGCGAACGAACTGCTTACCGTTGCCGGAATTAACGAAACCTGGCACCTGCAAGACGGAACACATACGACGGTTCCGAGAGCGCTGCTAGAGTTTTCCTCCTGGGTCAAACCCAGAGGAGGCCGTTTGCTTCATCTCGACTTAGGAAACGATGCGTATTACGCACTGCTTATGTCGGAGGAAAAATCGGCAGAGATTGTTCAAATTGCGAAGGAAGCTGGTCTGAAAGTTAAGGAATCAGAAGAGTTTGAAGTCGAGCATCGGCCCGACTGACGCAAGAGAATCTGTTGGGCGAATGTGGAGCGGCGCGTCATGTGATTGCTAGGACGCCGTGCTAAGGTCCGCTCCGGGGCGGAACCTGCCAACGACGGCAACCGGCCAAAAACGGACCTTGACTGAGTAGGTGTAACCTTGGCATGCGACTATCCGGGTAGTTCAGGCCGAGATGACTAAGCCGCGTAAACAGCGACGCAATTTTAAGCAGATCCATGAGGACCTGGAGGAGCTGGGCTGCGCAGGGTCATACGACCAAGTGGCAGCGTTTGCCAGACACTGGAAGTCGTGTCAAACAGAGTGGGTCAATTTTGCTAGCAAACGACCACTGTAAATCATCCCGAAGTAACGTCAAGCCTCTTGTCCCGAAATTAATTGACGCTCATCGCTGGTAGGCCCAATGCCTTGCGCAACTCGCTCCGGGCCGCGTCCATTTCCTTTTGATATTGCGGATTGTTGGCCATCACTGCGTGCACCGAATAGGCCAGCAGCTTGCTGGCCTCCACGTCGCTCGGATAACTGATGGCCGCTCCGCGTAGGCGGGCTCAGTGGTTTCTGATCGCAGATAGCAGTCGTACTGCATTGCGTTAGATATTCAGTCGCCTGGCGATTTCTCGTATCGGGATCTGGTCACGAAGGTGCCAGCGTCGAATGATACCAAGTAGTGCCACGTTGATCACTCTGATCTCCTGCCGATAAGACTGGTGGAATTGTGCTACTGACGTGGGTCAGATTCCGCTGCAAACTCGTGGGGAAAGTTGGTCAATTTGCAGTGCCATTTAACAGGTCAAGGCCAAGAAAGATGACGGTGAGTACGCATTTTTCGTGCTCAGCTGCGCGCGAGAGGTTTAAATTACGCACGTATGTGCTCGACACGTGGGGATATTTTTTTGCACCTTTTCGGCAAACTGGACCACAGACAATGAAGAGTTAGCAGGGGCCTAGCATGCTTCTCATTCGGCGGTACGCGGTGCACGAAAAATTACTTTTCTTCTTGGTCAGGCAACTTCAACCTGCCTGTGTGGAAATCATATTCGTAGACTTCCCCATATCGTCCCCATTCGACGGCTATCTCCAGCACTCGTTTGGCTTCATCCGCCTTCAAGAACTCTTCAAGCAACTCGATGAAAGGCTCTTCAGGCAACGTTCCAGTCGGCTCTTGCTCCAGTTGTTGGCGGATTCGTGCCGCCAACGGTACTTGGGTCAAGAGCTGTTGCCCGAAAATATCCTGTCTGACCGTTTTTTCGGCTTCTGCATAGCGCAGACCTAGCGGGGTCAGCGAGATGTCACCCTTGTCAATGTGGGCTAAAGCAAGTAATCCTAATGCTTCGTAAGTCGGAAACAACTCTTCGTCAGACAGTTCCGCCTCCTCCGACAATTGGGGTAAGTCGGCCTTTCCATTAAACGGCGCATAGGCTAACAAGTCCAGAATGCCTTCAATACGACTGACGTCTGTTTCCGGCAACCGGTAATCGACATGCGTCACGGGAACTGCGCCGGAGCGAACCTCTTGTATCGCGCGCATAGTCATCAAGCCATATACATCATCGATCAGGCCCCTAACTTCTATTGAGTCCACAGCGCGAGGCCGTGGCAGCTCAATTTTGACTTCATTGCGAATTCGTCCAGGTTCGCTCGAAAGAATGACGATTCGGTCGGCCATCATGACCGCTTCCTCGATGTTGTGCGACACAATTAGAATGCCTCTAGTCGGAATCCTGTTGCTGTCCCAAAGCTCCAGAATGTCGTTTCTTAGCGTCTCTCCTGTTAACACGTCTAGGGCGGAAAATGCTTCGTCCATCAGCAATACATCTGGATTGGTCACGAGCGCGCGAGCAATACCAACTCGCTGCCTCATGCCGCCCGACAGCTCGCGTGGCAACGCGCCGCCAAAACCAGCCAGGCCCATCAGCTCCAGCATAGCATCGGCGCGCATTTCTCTCTCGGCTGGCGGTATCCCTTGCGCTTCCAGTCCCAGTTCAACGTTCTGCTGAACGGTAAGCCATGGAAATAATGCAAAGGACTGAAATACCATCGCGACGCCTAGCGCCGGACCGCAAATATCTTTACCTCGATACATGGCTTTACCTGCATCCGAAGCAATTAGCCCCGCCATAATACGCAGCAAGGTCGATTTACCTGAGCCAGATTTCCCAAGCAGCGCAACAATTTCGCCTTTGGCCAGTGAAAAATCGACATTGTCGAGGATAAGGCGTGGCGCACCATCGGCACTACGAAAAGACTTAGCAACGCCGTTGAGTTCCATCAATAAATTTTCGCTCATAGTTTTTCCTTAAAGACTACGGTCTTCGGCCCGCAAATACAATTTGCGCCAGAAAAAGCGGTTCAACAACATCACGAAGACGCACATTACTCCTATGCCTAGTGCTATGCGGTGGAAATCGCCAGCGTCAGTCATTTGCTTGATGTAACTGCCCAGCCCATCCGCGACCAAAGTAGTCTTGCCCCAAGTGACATACTCAGCAACGATGCTGGCGTTCCACGAACCGCCACTGGCGGTAATGGCGCCGGTGATATAGGCTGGGAATACGGCCGGAAGATATACCCGCTTCCATTTGAGCCACCCCTTCAAACCAAGATTATCAGCCGCAAGACGCAACTCGTTCGGAATGGTCGATGCACCGGCCACGACGTTAAATAGGATGTACCACTGGGTGCCGAACACCATCAGGGGACTGAGCCAGATGTTCGGATTGAGCTTTAGCGTCACCAACATGTACACCACTACCGGGAACATCAGATTGACAGGAAATGCCGCCAAAAATTGTGCGACCGCCTGCACTCGTTGCGAATACTGGGGACGCAATCCTATCCAGACCGCAGTCGGTACCCACACGACAGATGCCAGACCAATGAGCAGCATCACACGGCCGAGCGTAATCAAACCCAATACGACGACATGCGCCGCCTCCGCCCACCCAACATCACTGTGCACAAACATCACAAGGCGATAAACGGCCAGCAGGGAAACGGCAGGCACCAGTACGTCCCAGGCACGCGCCGCGTACTTACCGAGCGGGTGCGCACGCGTCTCGTCTGTGTCGCGCTCATGGCGCAGGCTAAACCAGC
Source organism: Janthinobacterium breve (assembly GCF_051380895.1). Taxonomy (NCBI): domain Bacteria; kingdom Pseudomonadati; phylum Pseudomonadota; class Betaproteobacteria; order Burkholderiales; family Oxalobacteraceae; genus Janthinobacterium; species Janthinobacterium breve. Next base: position 145,733 of record NZ_JBNYXY010000014.1, read on the forward strand.
CCAGCGCGCCGCTCAGCTTCAGCCAGAAACGGTCGGTCAGCGCTCTTATCCAGCGGCTACGCCTGCCCCAGTCCAGCAGCCAAGAACCCTGCGCGGTATCGCCCTGCGATTCTTCGAAACGAAATTTGTCCGCCCAGGCCAGCAGCGGACGGAAAAACAGCTGGTCATACAACACAATTCCGGCCAGCATGGCGCAGATGGCCCAGGCAATGGCGCGGCCGTTCTCCGCCTCAATAGCGACAGCGATATAGGCGCCAATGCCGGGCAGCTTAATATCTTGCCCGGCCACTGAAATCGCTTCGGCAGCGACAAGAAAAAACCAGCCTCCCGACATCGACATCATCATGTTCCACAGTAAACCGGGCATTGCGAACGGCAGTTCAAGCCGCCAGAAGCGTTGCCAGCCCGACTGGCAGAATACCCGCGACGCTTCATTGAGCTCAGGTGGCACAGTGCGCATCGACTGGAACAGGCTGAACGCCATGTTCCACGCTTGCGAGGTAAAAATCGCGAAGATGGCCGCACACTCGACACCCAACAAATTTCCGGGAAACAAAGCGATGAATGGGGCAATCGCAATGGCCTGGAAGCCAAGAATAGGCACTGACTGCAGTATATCGAGCAGGGGAATCATCACCTTTTCGGCCGCACGGTACTTCGATGCTATCGCGGCGAAGACGAAACTGAACAGTAACGAACACGCCAGAGCTGTAAACATGCGCAACATCGTTCGCAACAAGTAATACGGCAGGTTGACCGGGTCAAGTGAAATTGGCGTCACTTGGCCAACCGTGAACGGCCGCGTCATCTGCATAGCGCCAAACGCTGCCGCCGCCAGTACGGCGAGCACCAGGGGCAACAAAATCCAGTCCCAACGGTTGGGAGCACCAGCAAGCAGAGCGCGTTCACCGCGGCGCGGGTTAAACAACTCGAACATCATGCGCTCCCGATTAGTATTGCGCGTGCAGACGGATGGAGCCGACAGTCACCGGACCACGGTCTCGGTTATAGGCGGGATTAGCAATCCGTTGATAGTCCAGGGTGACCCAAGCGGCTTTCGCGACTTTTGCGCTGTAGTACGCTTCCACTATTGATTCCGGTCGGTAGTTTAACTGACCGTCTCCAATGAAGGCGCCATGCCCACCGGCTGCCAAATAGTCCCTGTGCGCACTTGATAGCCCATTGCGAACCAGCGCGATGCCGACGGAATCATCACTACGACTCCAGAGGTCACCTTTCAGAACTACCCCGGTGGAAATCGAGCGTTCTATTTCAGTAAATGCGTAAGTTTCCGACGCCCCGTCGTTCCAACTTCCACGGGTGAAGACACCGATATCGGATGTCAAATTCTGTTCGGCACTGATGCCAAAGCCGATTTTCGTACGTTCGGAGCGCACGCGCGACACATCTGGTATCCCGCCATGACTACGTGCCTCGGTTAACGCGTCTCGAAAGCTCCCCATCTTGGCCTTGTTACGAAAAGCCAACACACGGAGCTTGCCGGCCTGTTCGCCTACTGTGTGAGCATGTTCCAACTCGATTTGGTCGCCATAGTGTTCAAAAACATGCTTATCGAGCGGCAATCCGTTTGATACGGCCGGTTGCATAAACCTTCCGGCGCGCAGCACCCAATCATCATAAAAATACTCGACAGAAGCTCCCCATGTATAGCCACGCGCATCCGCCGCAAAGTCATAGGCACCGTGGGCGAGGAGCGCCCAATTCATAAACTGGGTACGCGCATCGTGCGCAAACTCATTGGCGTCGAATATATCAGTGACTGCCAGGTTACCGACGGTGACAACGACGCGCCGTTTTTCCACCATGCCAGCCAGCTGATTAACATCCGTCTCCACGACTTCCTTTTCGCCGCCCAGTCCCCACGTTTGGCGTAGGAAAAGCCGAGCCCGGTAGAGCGTGGGATTGGGACCTCCGGTCTTCTGCTGCTCCCCGTTGGTCATGCCACCCAGACCGGTCAGTCCGGACAGGGGCACGCCCTGGACCAACTCAGGGTTAACATAGAGTTCGCCACCAACCCAAGGACGCCAGCCAAACGCCGCAGTGGAGCTGAATGAATACGATTTTTCTGTAAAAGGACTCAGACTGTTTGTTCCGTTATATGCGGCCGAGAACGACGGTTTTTTCTGCCAGATGTAGGTAGCTTGAAAGTGCGCGTTCCACGCTTCTTCGATAGTATCCTCGGCACGTACGGAAACGGTCCAGCCTAGGAGCAGTACTGCAATGAGAGCGCATCCAACCTTGTTTTCGTTTTTTGACATTGGCACCTCAACTTGAACTGAACGACTGACGGCAACGTGCACTTACGCAGTCCCAACAGGTGCGCAGCGCAAAAAGCGCTGCTGAAAAATATGAAAAATCCTCCAATTATGGAATATTTTTATGACAGGGCAGTTACCATCACTCGGGATGATACTGCGGGCGCCTATTAATACGGCTAAAAATACGGCTAAACACAGGTTGCAAGCAGACACATAGCATGCATTACAACACATTCGCAGCGCAGTGAAAAACGGTGAAATCAGCAAGGCCCTGGCGACCGCACTCCACTGGAAAGACACAGCCATTCTCCAGGAAGAGCGCGGGATAACAAGATACAAAGGCGGCTATCTAGGCCCCCCTTACGCTATACAAACATCAGGAAACCGTCAGCAAAACACGCTACGCCTGCAATACCTACCGGGATGGAAGCCCACCAAATACGCCGAGCTTTCATCAGCCCCGCTATGGAGTTAAGCAGAATCGATACCTGAAGGAAAATTACTGCAATTCCAAAAGGCTTGCCGTGTTGCTTGGCGGTATCGCGTTGCTGTTCAAGTTCGTGTGCACGCGTTTGGATGCCCTGTTTCTCGCTCGCGTAGCGACCAATGGCAGCACGGTACTCAGCCTCTTTTTCCACATAGGCGGCACTCGCAGGATTTCCCTTTGGCAGAGCCATGGCCTGCAATTTCATTTGCTCGGCTTGTAATTCATATAGATGCTGCTTGGTACTTTTCGCCTGGTAGAACGACCACTGGTCCGATGCCAGAGCCTGGCTTATCACACTTTGGGTGGAGTACCCGCCACCTTTAAAGGTAGACAAGGTCGCGCACACCGCAAGGATTACCGTCGCAAGCGCCATCGTATTGAGCCAGGGTGCCTTGATTTCTTCCGCCATCGCTTACCTCTTCATGGAAAAAGCCAACATTGTAAGCGGCTGCGTCAACATGGACCAGACGTGCTGCAAATCCCGCGAACCTGGGTCTCAGCGTTTAGTTCCCATCCGTTCGCTGCGCACATGACCTTAACTTCACGTTGTTTTTGTTACGTACCCTCACCCCAGAAACATCGTCCGTACATCCCGTTAGCGGCTTCATCCGTTAATGGTCTATCAGCGCGACATCAGCGCCATACCGGAGAACGAAAATGGAAACCACCGCCGCATCGAATCGCATCCATCCACTGATAGCTGCCGCCCGATTGCTGGGCTTCTGCCAAACTCTCATGGTGCAGCCGTAAGCAGTCCGATAGCAGAAAGGACGAGCAGCGGTAGGGCCCTACTGGCACAGCAATCCGCACCGGCCCCACCTAGAGTGTGCAACGCTGCCGCACCGTCATCGACCGTGTTCAAGTACCAGTCTGTCGCGAACCAGCCCAGGTATGGGTTGAGGAGCAACCTGTGTACGTACGGCGCGCGGAGGACTACTACGTTCGGCCTGGCGAACGCGAACATCGGGAGCACTGGGACCACGACGGTTGGCATGAGCGGCGCCATGACCGAGATGAGCACCGCCACCACCATGAAGACGATGACTAATTCAAATGGTCCGGCTACGCTCTGCGAGCCGGCGCCCACTTCACCCTGGCCAAGACCGGCCGGCCGCGCTGTCTGCACGGCATTGCCGAGGCCGACGAAATGTATTTTCTGGAATCGGCAAAGGGTGCCCGGCGCTTGATACGTCCGACACGCAGCCGGGGCGGCAGCGCCGGCAAGCGCGGCATTTCAGACGAGCAGGTATGCATCCTGATGGCGCGCGACACACTGAGCAAACCCTCGATTTCATCTGGTGTTGATTGATCTTGTGACACTCTGGATAACCGCGCTCGCGCTCGCATCAGTGACTTGACGCACCTGCTAGCCCCCGTTTTCGCCATTCCATCCCCCGATTTCCGTCCCCTGTCGCTGTAATCAACCTGGCAATACCGCTTTGGCCTATGATTCGCTGGCACATGCACGTGTGATGTTTTCCCTTCATTCATCAACCATGAGGTGTCCATGATTCGCTATGTCCTGCCTGTCCTGTTGTTCGCCAGCGTGCTGCCGGCGCACGCGCAAGCCCCTGTCAAGGAAACGCCGCTGATCGAGCGGGCCAAGCTGTTTGGCAATCCCAGCAAGTCCGGTGGCAAGCTCAGTCCCGATGGACGGTGGCTGTCGTGGATCGCGCCGCGCGATGGCGTGCTCAATGTGTGGGTGGCGCCGGCCAGCGACCCGGCCCAGGCGCGGCCATTGACGGAAGAAAAGGTGCGGCCCATCCGCAGCAGTTTCTGGTCGCCCGATTCGACAACCCTGCTGTTCATCCAGGACAAGGGTGGCGACGAGAATTTCCTGCTGTACGGCGTGAATGTGGCAAGCGGCAAGCAGGTCAGTTACACACCGTTCGAGAAGACCCGCGTGCGGGTCATCCAGATCAGCAGCAAGGTCAAGGACCGCATCCTCGTCGGCATCAATAACCGCGATGCGCGCTGGCATGATGTGTACAGCCTGGACCTGGCCAGCGGCAAGCTGACCCTGGTGCAGCAGAATGATGGCTATGGCGGCTATGTCGCCGATGAACTGCTCAATTTGCGTATCGCCAGCAAGGCGCGCGCCGATGGCGGCATGACGTATTTCCGTCTGACCGATGGCAAGGTCGAAAGCACGCCGCTGGCTGATGTCGGCCTGGAAGACTCGCAGACCACGGCGCCGCTGGCGTTTACGGTCGATGGCAAGACCTTGTACTGGACCGATTCACGCGGCCGCAATACCTCGGCGCTGCTGGCGCAGGACGTGGCCAGCGGCAAGAGCACGCTGCTGGCGCAAGACCCGCGTGCCGATATCGCCGACGCGCTGTATGACACGCGCACGGGGCGGGTGCAAGCCTATTCGGTCGACTACCTGCAGCAGGAGTATCTGCCGCTGGCGGACGATTTGAAGGCCGACCTGGCCTTCCTGAAGAAAAACACCCAGGGCCAGTTCACGGTGACGTCGCGCACCGATGCCGACGACAAGTGGCTGGTGAGCGTCGATGCCGTCACGGCGCCGTTATCGAGCTGGCTGTACGAGCGCAAGAGCAAAAAGCTCACGCGGCTGTACGTGACGCGTCCGGAACTGGAAGGCGCGCCGCTGGTGCCCATGTATCCGCAGCAAATCAAGGCGCGCGATGGCCTGACTCTGGTGTCTTACCTCACCTTGCCGCAGGCATCGAAGGCGAACGCCGGCGGCGTGCCATCGCAGGCGGTGCCGATGGTGCTGCTGGTGCACGGCGGCCCGTGGGCGCGCGATACGTATGGCTACAACGGCTACCACCAGTGGCTGGCCAATCGTGGCTATGCCGTGCTGTCGGTGAATTACCGGGGATCGACGGGCTTCGGCAAGCAATTCATCTCGGCCGGCGACCTGCAGTGGGGCCGCAAGATGCATGACGACTTGCTCGACGCCGTGCAATGGGCCGTGAAGAGCGGCGTGACCAGCGCCGACAAGGTGGCCATCATGGGCGGCTCGTACGGCGGCTACGCCACCCTGGCCGGCATGGCGTTCACGCCCACCACGTTCGCCTGCGGCGTCGACATCGTCGGCCCGTCGAACCTGTTCACCCTGCTGCAAACCATTCCACCGTACTGGGAAGCGGGCAAGCAGCAGTTCTACAAGCGCATGGGCGATCCGACCACGGAAGAAGGCAGGGCGCTGCTGAAGGAGCGTTCGCCGCTGAACTTTGCGCAGAATATCCAGCGGCCCCTGCTGATTGGCCAGGGGGCGAACGACCCGCGCGTGAACGTGGCTGAGTCGGACCAGATCGTGGCGGCCATGGCGGCCAAGAATATCCCCGTCACGTATGTGCTGTTCCCCGACGAAGGCCATGGCTTTGCGCGGCCCGTGAACAACATCGCCTTCAATGCGGTGACGGAAAACTTTTTGGGGCAATGCCTGGCTGGCCGCGCGGAACCGATCGGCGCCACTGTGAAGGCGTCCACCGCGCAGGTCAAGCACGGCGCCGAGTTTGCGCCGGGCTTGCTGGAGGCGATGCGCTAGGCGGCGAAAGCGGCATGTTAGTTGCAGTGCAGGCGGCAGGGCTTGATGACCCGGCCGCCGTATTTCTGCCAAGCGCAGATTGGAGAGTTTCATGTCAAAAGTCGTGCCAAAGCGGCAATGCTTGCACTAAAATAAATCATTGCTTCAATCACAGCGCTCATGGAATGGAATACTTGCAATGATGAATGTATTGACTCTCGAACACTTCGCCTCGCGCGTCAACGATACCTTTGTCTCGGTCAGCGACGGGAATGCCGCTTTCATCTTGAAGGAGGTGTGTCCCTTGCCGTCCGCCACGCTGGAAGGCATGCTACGCGCGCCGTTCAGCTTGTTGTTCCATAATAGTTCGCCCATCCTTTTCAGCCAAAAAATCTTTCAGCTGCAGCATGATGCGTTTGGCGAGGTAGGCATCTTCCTGGTGCCGGTGGCGCGTGATGGCCAAGGTTTCCTGTATCAGGCAGTGTTCAACTAAAAAAGGGGCAGGCCAGGCAATACCGCGATGGCATTGCCTGTCCCTAGCGTACTGTAATTAGCCAAATGCAGGAAATACACCCTGCAAGGCGATACAGAAGTTCAATGCCAGCAGCGGCTGGCGATTTTCGTGTGCCTGGTTACCTCCCGCAGGAGAGATCGCCGCGGCAGCAAATGTGGTGCTAGGGGCTGCTGTCGGCAAGAAAGTATTCACACTACCGACGGTAATCAAACCGTCATTAGTCAATGGAGCATTGTGTTGCAAGCTCGCATCCGGTTGACGCTTAACAGTGAGCTGATGGGTGTGGCTGGGAATTTGCGTTACATCGAGTTGCACGTTTTCGCTGCCGAACGTATCGCCTATGGTGCGCACCGTCAAGGCTGGCCCCTGACCCTGGCCGCAGGGCGCGCGTCCCGTGAAGTTGGGCAGCTGGAAAGTTGTTACGCCATCCCCTCCATATTGCGTGCCGATCAATGAAAACAGGGCGGTATATTGACGTATCTGCAGGGTGGCGCCATTACAGCTGGCCCAGCCGGCCGGGGCATAGTTGAAGCCAAAGACTTGTATCTCGCCGAGGAATGGTGAGGTCACGATAGATTCTCCTGGTCAGTTTGGTTGGCAATGCGCGCCGGTGGTGGCGCTGTGCTTGCACGGAAGCTGTTATTGCTGGGACGGATAAATACCGAACGCAGCGATGCAAAAAGATGCGGTCAGCGTTGGCATCGTATTGTCGTGCGCCTGGTTGCCGCCGGTATTGGTAACTGCGGCCTGCGATAGTGAGTAAGAGGTGAGGCCAGCCAGGCTGCTGGTATACATCTTGTCGTTATTGGCCGGGGCGGCCAGCAGCAGACCGCTTGCCGGTGTAGAGGCGGTGGCCACTGCACTCGTCACATTAAATCCATGCGTATGCTGCGGCAACTGGGTCGCCAGCAGGGTCACTTGCTCGGTGCCGCCATTCTGGCCCAGTACCCGTGGCGTCAATTGCGGCCCAGTGCCCTGGTGCACGGGAACCTGGCCGCGCAGGTCAGGCAGGCCGAAGGTGTTGACGCCATCGCCACCGTAGGTGGTCCCCAGCAAGGTGTACAAGGTTTCATTGTTGGCAATCGATACCAGGCTCCCATCACATGCCAGCCAGTCATTCGGAATACGGGAAAAGGCAAACAGGCGGATCTCGCCTATATAAGGTGTGCTCATAGCTATCTCCGGGAGTGTTGGCTGGTTAGTTACGGCTAGGGTAGATACCGTTCAAGGCGATGGAGAAATTGATGACGCGGAATGGCTGCATATTCGGATGCGGCAAGTTACCACCCGTCAAGCCCAAGGTCTGGCTGGCCAGCGTCACCTTGGGGCCCGATGCACTGCCATAAATGGCTGCTGCACCGCTGTCGGCAAATAGCGCGTTGTTGGGATTCTTCAGAGTAGCTGCCGTGCCCAGGGCTGAGGCTGTATGTATATGCGCGGGCATTTGAGTCGCTGTCAAGGTGACAGCTTCAACACCGGCACGACTACCAATAGGATAGGTAGTAGGCTGCCATGTTGCGTCGACCGATGGCCCCGTATGGACGGGGACCGTTCCTTGTAGATTAGGCAATCCAAAGGTCGTTGAGCCATTGCCGCCGTAGGTGGTGCCCAGCAGTGCAAACAGGGCTTGATTTTGCTGAATAGGCAGGATTTGCCCGTTACAGAGCGCAAAACCGCGCGGGGCAAAGCCAAATCCGCTCATCATTATTTGTCCAACATAAACATCAGCCATTCTTGTTCTCCAGGTGTTAAGTGGGGGTGCCGGTGGGACTGCTTACATTTCTAATTTCGCATCGTTGTTGTTTTTTAGGTAATCTCCTTTTTTTAGTTGCTTTATTAGCCATGCAAGGTAGCATACGTTGACGTACGGCAAGCGTCAATATTTGTTGCCGCCGTAGAATGTATTTTTTTAGTATCGTTTTTTATCTGGATTCCTACTCAATTTCGTCATAAAAATCTCTGTGCGGGGAAATAATGTTATTTTTCGTCAACGGTATATCTCATCGGTTGATTTGCTTTTTTTCTCGTTTTTCCCCTGCATTTCATCGACAGCAAATAATTGGCGCCGGGGTAGGCGGTGCCGGTTTGATGTCCAGATTAGAGTCCAGTTCGATAAAACTGTTAGCTTGGCTATGCTTGCTGACGCTGGCCTTGGGTGTCAGCCCGGCGCAGGCGGCAGGGCCCAGCACGGAGTGCCCTCCCAACCAGAGCTTCACGGTGGCTGCAGGAGGAAACCACACGATAGATCTGTCCGGATGCACGCCGTTCGGCTTTACGGGCATGCCCGTGCCGCCTTCGCATGGCAGCATCCCTAACGTCGCTGGCAATGGGACTGGCATCGTTGTCTATACCAATAATAGTGACGGGGCTACTTCCGATACCTTTACTCTGAGTGACGACCTTGCTGGCGATATCGTTTTTGTCGTGACGATCTTGCCGCCAACGAGTCCCATCACGGTGACGCCGGCCAGCTTGCCCGCTCCCGTGATTGGCGTGAGCTATAACCAAACCATAAGCTCCTCCGGTGGCGTGGCCCCCTATACCTATACGCTGTCTTCCGTATTGCCGGCAGGTATGAGTTTGTCGTCTGCGGGCCTTATTTCAGGTACGCCGACGGCGACTGGTGTGTTCGTGTTTGGCGCGCAGATCACGGATTCGACCACGCCGACAGCGCTTACCACCACCAAGAACTATTCATTCACGGTGGCCGCACCTGTGCTGGCGATTACACCAGCAAGTCCAGCCGCAGGAGCCGTGTCACAGGCTTATAGCCAGCAATTCAGTACTAGTGGTGGCACCTCTGCTTACACCTATGTAGTGGAGTCGGGCAGTTTGCCGACGGGCTTGAACTTGTCTGCCAGCGGCCTGTTGTCGGGGACGCCTACTGGCACAGGTACTTTCAATTTTGTCTTGAAATCCACGGATAGCACGGGTGGCGGTGGCCCTTATGCCAAAACAATCAGCATCAGCCTGACGATCAATGCTTTGCCTGTTCCCACGGTGAGCAGTATCTCGCCCACCACGGGCCCCACTACGGGCGGCACCAGCGTGATCATCACCGGCACCAACTTGACAGGTGCCACAGCAGTGCGCTTTGGCGCCACCAATGCCACCGGCTTTACTGTCAATAGCTCCACGCAAATTACAGCAACTGCGCCTGCCGGTACGGGGACGGTGGATGTACGGGTGACCACTAGTGGCGGCACCAGCGCCACCAGCGCCGCAGACCAGTTCACCTATGTAGCTGCGCCGACGGTAACCAGCATTTCACCTACGTCTGGCCCTGCCACTGGTGGTACCACTGTGATCATCTCGGGTACCAATTTTAGTGGTGCCACGGCAGTGACCTTTGGCGCCACGGCGGCCACTGGCTTTAGCGTCCTCAGTGCCACGCAGATTACGGCCACCGCGCCTGCCGGTAGCGGCACGGTGGATGTGCGAATCACCACGGGGGGCGGCACCAGCGCCACCAGCGCCGCCGACCAGTACACGTATATAGCAGCACCAACGGTGAGCAGTATTTCACCTACCTCCGGTCCTGCTACGGGTAGCAGCAGCGTGATCATCACCGGTACTAATCTGTCAGGGGCAACAGCAGTGAGGTTTGGCGGTGGCAATGCCAGCGGCTTTACCGTCAATAGCGCCACGCAAATTACGGCGACCGCACCGGCAGGTACTGGTACGGTGGATGTGACCGTCATTACCAGCGGTGGCACCAGCGCCACCAGCGCGGCAGACCAGTTCACGTATCTGGCGGCGCCCACAGTGAGCAGTATTTCGCCTGCCTCCGGCCCCACTGCAGGTGGCAGCAGCGTGACCATCAACGGTACGAACTTTGGTGGTGTGACGGCAGTGAGCTTTGGCGGTACGGCAGCTAGCAGCTTTACGTTTAACAGCGCCACACAGATTACGGCCACTGCGCCTGCCGGTACGGGGACGGTCGATGTGCGGGTGACCACGGGCGGCGGTACCAGCGCCGCTGGCGCCGCAGACCAGTTCACGTATCTGGCGACGCCAACGGTGAGCAGTATTTCGCCTACGTCTGGCCCCGCAGCAGGTGGCACCAGTGTCACCATCACAGGTACGAACTTTGGAGGCGTGACGGCAGTGACCTTTGGCGGTACGGCGGCCAGCAGCTTTACATTCAACAGCCCTACGCAGATTACGGCAACGGCGCCTTTCGGTACGGGCACGGTGGATGTGCGAGTCACCACGGGGGGCGGCACCAGCGCCACCAGCGCCGCCGACCAGTACACGTATATAGCAGCACCAACGGTGAGCAGTATTTCGCCCAGCACAGGCTTAACCTCGGGTGGCACCAGCGTGATCATCACCGGTGCCAATCTGTCAGGGGCAACAGCAGTGAGGTTTGGCGGTAGCAATGCCAGCGGCTTTACCGTCAATAGCGCCACGCAAATTACGGCGACTGCGCCTGCGGGTGTGGCTGGTACAGTGGATGTGACCGTCATTACCGGCGGTGGCACCAGCGCCATCAGCCTGGCTGACAAGTTCACGTACGTAGCGGCACCGACGATCAGCGTTGCACCGTCCGTTTTGCCGGCGATATCAACCGGCACTGCTTACAGCCAGACGATCACCGCCACAGGTGGCGCCACCTCGTATAGTTTTGCCGTCAGTGGCAGCTTGCCTGCGGGCTTGAGCTTTAATAGCTCAACTGGCGTGTTGTCTGGCACTCCGACGACGACAGGTGCGTACAACTTCACCATCACTGCCACTGACAGCAGTGGCAGTCCCGGCCCTTATACTGGCTCACGCGCCTTTAGTGGCACCGTGACCCTGGGTGCGCCGGTAGCCGGCGCCGTCAGCGCCACGGTGCCGTATGGCAGCACGAACAATCCGATCACCCTGAACTTGAGCGGCGGTGCAGCGGTATCAGTGGCGGTTGCCTCCGGTGCCTTGCATGGCACAGCGACCGCCGTTGGTACCACCATCAGCTATACCCCAACGGCCGCTTATAGCGGCAGCGATAGTTTTACTTATACAGTGATGAACGGTACTGCCACTTCGGCGGCAGCCACCGTGACCATTACTGTCAGTCCACCGACGATCAGCGTTGCACCGTCCGTTTTGCCGGCGATATCAACCGGCACTGCTTACAGCCAGACGATCAGCGCCTCAGGCGGTGTCGCGCCGTATAGTTTTTCCGTCAGTGGCAGCTTGCCTGCTGGCTTGACCCTCGCGGCCAACGGCGTGTTGTCTGGCACTCCGACGACGACAGGTGCGTACAACTTCACCATCACTGCCACTGACAGCAGTGGCAGTCCCGGCCCTTATACTAGCTCACGCGCCTTTGGTGGCACCGTGACCCTGGGTGCGCCGGTAGCCGGCGCCGTCAGCGCCACGGTGCCGTATGGCAGCACGAACAATCCGATCACCCTGAACTTGAGCGGTGGTGCAGCGGTAGCAGTATCGGTTGCCTCCGGCGCCTTGCATGGCACAGCGACCGCCGTTGGTACCACCATCAGCTATACCCCAACGGCCGCTTACAGCGGCAGCGACAGTTTTACTTATACAGTGATGAACGGTACTGCCACTTCGGCGGCAGCCACCGTGACCATTACTGTCAGTCCACCGACGATCAGCGTTGTACCGTCCGTTTTGCCTGCTATCACAGCCAGCAACGCTTACAGCCAGACGATCAGCGCCTCAGGCGGTGTCGCGCCGTATAGTTTTTCCGTTATTGGCAGTTTGCCTTCTGGCTTGACCCTCGCGGCCAACGGCGTGTTGTCGGGCACGCCTACGGCGACAGGCGCGTACAGTTTTACCGTCACTGCAACCGACAATAGTGCCAGCCCTGGTCCTTATACAGCTTCACGCGCTTATAGCGGTACCGTGGCTGCGCCGACGATTGCGATAACGCCAGGGGCGCTGGCAGCGGTAAATGTCGGCATAGCCTACAGTCGGCAATTGACAGCCAGCGGCGGTGTCGCTCCGTATGCCTACACGGTGTCGGCCGGCAGCCTGCCTGCCGGCCTCACCTTGAACGGCAGCGGTTTGCTGAGTGGTACGCCAACTGCTAGTGGTAGCTTTAGCTTCACCGTGCAAGCGGCCGATGCGCATGCATTTACCAGCACGCAAAGCTATACCCTGGTCGTTTCCTCGGCCACGGTCGGCCTGACGCCGGCCACTCTGGCCAATCCAACGGCGGAAGCGGCCTACTCAGCAACGCTGACGGCAGCAGGCGGCACGGCGCCTTACACATTCAGTGTCACCAGCGGCAGCCTGCCTGTCGGCTTGAGCCTGAACACGGCTACCGGCGTGCTGTCAGGCACGACAAATGTGGCCGGCAGCTTTACCTTCAGCCTGCGCGCCAGCGACAGCAGCACGGGCGTGGGGGCGCCGTTCAGCGTCACTAACAGCTATACCGTGAGCGTGGGTACACCGACGATTGCGATCACGCCGGCGACCCTAGCAGCCGTTACTGCTGCCACTGCCTATAGCCGGCAATTGACAGCCAGCGGAGGTGTCGCTCCGTATGCCTACACGGTGTCGGGCGGCAGCCTGCCTGCCGGGCTCACCTTGAACGGTAGCGGTTTGCTGAGTGGTACGCCAACTGCGAGTGGTAGCTTTAGCTTCACCGTGCAAGCGGCCGATGCGCATGCATTTACCGGCACGCAAAGCTATACCCTGGTCGTTTCCTCGGCCACGGTCGGCCTGACGCCTGCCACTCTGGCCAATCCAACGGCGGAAGCGCCATACAGTGCCGGCGTCACGGCGGCAGGCGGCACGGCGCCCTACACATTCAGTGTCAGCAGCGGCAGCCTGCCGGCCGGCTTGAGCCTGAATGCCGCAACAGGGGTATTGTCCGGCACGACGAATGTGGCGGGCAGCTTCACCTTCAGCCTGCGCGCCAGCGACAGCAGTACTGGCGTGGGCGCGCCGTTCAGCGCGACCAACAGCTATACCGTGAGCGTGGCTTCGCCGACGATCACGGTGACGCCGGCAACGCTGCCGGCGGCGATAGTGGCCACTGCGTACAGCCAGCAATTGACGGCCAGTGGCGGTGTCGCTCCGTATGCCTACACGGTGTCGAGCGGCAGCCTGCCTGCCGGCCTCACCCTGAGCAGCAGTGGTTTGCTGAGCGGCACGCCGACGGCGGGCGGCAGTTTCACCTTGACCGTGCAAGCGGCCGATGCGCACCTGTTTACCGGCACGCAAAGCTATACCCTGGTCGTTTCCTCGGCCACGGTCAGCCTGACGCCGGGCACGCTAGCCAATCCAACGGCGGAAGCGGCCTACTCAGCAACGCTGACGGCAGCAGGCGGCACGGCGCCCTACACATTCAGTGTCAGCAGCGGCAGCCTGCCTACCGGCTTGAGCCTGAATGCCGCAACAGGGGTATTGTCCGGTACGACGAATGTAGCGGGCAGCTTTACCTTCAGCCTGCGCGCCAGCGACAGCAGCACGGGGACGGGCGCGCCGTTCAGCGCGACCAATAGCTACACCGTGACGATTGCGGCACCGGCCTTGAGTCTGGCGCCTGGCAGCCTGGCGGCGATCCGCGCCGGCGATGCCTACAGCCAGCAGTTCACGGCAGCCGGCGGCATCGCGCCCTACGCGTATTCGGTCAGCAGCGGCGCCTTGCCTGCCGGCCTGGTGCTCAATGCCGCGACTGGCATCATCAGCGGCACGCCGACGGTGTTCGGCAGCTTCAGTTTCACCGTGCAAGCGGCGGATGCGCACCTGTTCACGGTGCAGCAAGCGTTGACCCTGCAGGTGAACCAGGCGCCGCCGCCGGTGCCCAATGAAACGGCGACCACCTCGGCCAATCAGGACGTGAGTCTGACCATCGCTTCCACAGATGGCAGCCCGATCACGGATGTGACCATCGTGACGCCGCCGAAGCATGGGCGCGTTACGGTGGTGTCGAGTGGCGCAGCGGGGGGCGGCAATCGCGCTTTCAAGGTGACGTATGTGCCGAATGCCGACTACTTTGGTCCTGACGCCTTCAGCTACACGGCGACGGGACCGGGCGGCACGTCTGCGCCGGCCACGGTCAGCCTGACGGTGGCGCCGCAGCCGGTGCCGGTGCCTGTCGCCAAGACGGCGACGGTACTGGCCGGCACGCCGGTGACCCTGCATGTGACGGAAGGCGCCACCGGCGGCCCGTTCACGGCAGTGGCCATCACCACGCAGCCAGCCAGCGGCACGGCAGCGGTCAGCGGTATGGATATCATCTACACGCCAGGCATTAACACTAGCGGCGACATCAGCATCGGCTACACCCTGTCGAACGTGTTCGGCACGTCGGCGCCGGTGAAGTCGACGATCAGCGTCAATCCGATGCCGCAGGTGGCCAGCCAGAGCGCCACGGTGGTGGCCGGCCTGACGGTGACGGTCGACCTGACGGCGGGCGCCACGGGCGGTCCGTTCACGGCGGCCAATGTGCTCAGCGTCACGCCGGCGGAGGCGGGCAAGGCGGTGGTGCGCGACGTGGGTACGGCCGGCAAGCCGTCGTATCAATTGAGTTTTGCGGCGTCGGGCAAGTTTGCCGGCGCGGCTGTCGTCAGCTACACCCTGAGCAATGCCTATGCCACCTCGAAACCGGGCGTGGTCAACGTCACCGTGACGGCGCGCCGCGATCCGTCGGTCGATCCTGAAGTAATCGGCCTGCAGGCGGCGCAAGCCGATGCGGCGCGGCGTTTCGCCAGCGCGCAGCTGTCGAACTTCACGCAGCGTCTGGAAAGCCTGCATGGCGACGGCTGGGGACGTTCCAGCTTTGGCCTGAGCCTGACGCCGCCGAACGACAGCGGCAATCCGACGGCGGCGCTGGCGCGCTGGCAGGAGCAGGAAGCGGACCGCGTGTTTGGCACGGCCGTGAAACCGTTCATGCGCAAGGCAGCCTTGCGCCAGCCTGACACTGGTTTCAGTAGCGACCGCGTGGATGTCAGCCAGGCCACGAATGGCTTGCCGGACATGCCGCAGAGGCCGGACACGCAGAAGCAGGCCTTGTCGCTGTGGCTCGGTGGTGCGGTCGATTTCGGCCAGCACTATGTGAATGGCCGCGATACGGGCTTCCGTTTCCGCACCAATGGCGTGAGCGTGGGTGGCGATTACCGCCTCAGCGACCTGGCGACCCTGGGCGTGGGTGCCGGTTTCAGCCATGACAGCAGCGATGTGGGGCAGAATGGCAGCCGCAGCACGGCCGACAGCGCCGTGGCGGCCGTGTATGGCAGCCTGCGTCCAAGCAAAGGCGTGTTCCTCGACGGCGTGCTTGGTTACGGCACCTTGCAATACGACGCGTCGCGCTACCTGAGCGATGGCAGCGGTTTCGCCACGGGTGACCGCGATGGCAAGCAAGTGTTCGGTGCAGTCGTCGGCGGCATCGAAATGCGCCATGAGACCTGGATGTGGTCGCCATACGGCCGCGTGGAACTGATGTCGGCCAAGCTCGATCCATACACGGAGAAGGCGACGGGCATCAATGCCTTGAGCTACTTCAAGCAAACCGTGCGTTCGCGCATCGGCGCGCTGGGCGTGCGGGCCGAGGGCTTGTACGTGGGCGGCCTGGGCACGTGGTTCCCGCGTGCGCGGCTTGAGTACCGGCACCAGTTCCAGGGCGCCGATGATGCGCGCCTGGCGTATGCCGACCTGGCGGCCGATGGTCCCGTGTACGTGATCCGCACCTTGCCGCAGCAGACGGGCAACTGGACGGCGGGCTTGGGCGTGAAGCTGCTGCTGTCGAACGGCATGACCATCACGCTGGACTACAACAGCAATCTGAATATCGACAGCGGGCGTACCCAGTCGGTGATGTTCGGTATCGCCATGCCGCTCAAGTAATCAGATCAGCATCAGGCCAGACCTGATCGCCGGCCCGGGAGACACTTCCGGGCCGGCGATTTTTTTTGGGGCTATGTCAGCGTCAGGCGTGGTGACGCTTCCATCGCCGCCACCACCTGCAGCAAGGTATCGCCAAAGCCGCCCCGTGCCCTGGCATGGCGGCGGGCGCTGGTGGTGACGCGCGGCGCAGCGCTCCAGGCGATGTGCGCGCCGCACGCCTGCAGGGCCGCGACCATGGCCACGTCTTCGCTGCAGGCCAATGGCGCAAAGCCGCCGGCGCGCAGGTAGGTGCTGGCGCGCACGCCGAAGTTGGCGCCATGGATGTGGCGGTGGCCGTCGGCATCCGTGTAGGTGCGGGAGTAGTGTTCACGCAGCGCCTCGGCGCTGGATCCGTGCGGCGTCCAGTCGTCCACCGCCACCGTGCCGCAGACGGCATCGGCGTTCAAACCCAGCTGGGTGCTCAGCCAGGAAGGCGAAACGCGCGTGTCCGCATCCGTAAAGGCCAGCCAGCGGGCGCCCCGTTGCAACAGCAGCTGCGCGCCGGCGGCGCGCGCGGCGCCCACGTTTTGCGCATTGACGGCGATCCAGTCCAGGCGCCAGCGCAGGTCCCCCTGCATGGCATGCGCCAGCACGATGCGTTGCGACTGGTCGCTGCAGGCATCGAGCACGATGACGATGCATACGGCTTCGCCATGCAGCAAGGGACAGGTGGCGGCAAGGCGCAAGGCTTCCAGGCAGGCGTCCAGGCACGCTTCCTCATTATGCACGGGCACCACCACGCCGATCATGCGAAGCCCTCGCGCTGCGCCACCGAGCGCGCATCGTCCGACCAGATCCCAAGCAGGAAGTCGGTTTCTTCGTGCCGCAGCACGCGGTGCAGGCCGGGCGCGTCCTGGAAGGCCGCATGCACGCGTACGGTCGAAACGATGCGCTGCGCAAACGGTGCGCGCCAGTGGCACAGGACGATGCTGCCGCCCGGCGCCAGGCTGGCGATGCTGTGTTCGACCACCCGCGCCAGCTCTTCCGGCGACAGGTAATAGGCGATCTCGCTGAGCACGATCAGGTCGAACTTGTCGGCGCCGGGCAGGATGCGCGGCCAGTCCTGCGGCAGCCGGTGGTGTGCGAGCGTGACATGCGCATCCTGTCCTGCGTCCAGCAGACGCTGGCGCGCCAGCAGCAATGCTTCAGCCGAGAGATCGGCCGCCAGCACGCGGTCGCAGCGCTGCGCCAGTTCGACCGTCAGCTCGCCATTGCCGCAGCCCGGTTCATAGGCGTGGCGGTAGTGCTGCTGCGGCAGGCTGGCCAGGAGCAGGGCGCGCTTGCGCTCCTCGTACCAGCGCTGGCGCACCCGCCACGGGTCGGCATCCTGGCGATACAGCTGCTCGAAATAGCTGCCGCGCTGGTCGTCCCGCGTGGAAGAGGCGTTCATAGAAAATACACCTCCCAGGCGTGCAGCAGGCGTTGCAGGGCGTCGCCGGCGACGATGGCGGGGCGGCCCGTCGACGGGTCGTCTTGCATCTGGCTGGCGAAGCAGCGCAGGGCTGCGCGCTTGCGCTGCAAGACGGGGGCTGGCAATGGCAGGCGGTGCGCGCGGTGCCACGGTACGCGCATGTCGCCAGGCACTGCCCAGTGCCAGCCCCAGACGGGCATTTCCACCAGGGTAGCGCCGCTGGCCGCGCATGCCGAAGCGCAGGCCCTGCCGCATGCTTCATGGTCCGGGTGGCCGTCCAGGCGCCAGGTGGTGAAGACCGTGTCGCCGGGCAGCAGCTGCGCTGCCAGGGTAGTGCTCAGCTGCGGCGTCATGCCGGCCACGCCGCCATCGGGCAAGTGCAGGCGCAGCCACGCGGGCGGCGCCAATCCCAGTGCCTGCAGCGCTTGCGCGGATTCTTGCGGGCGCACCTGGCGCAGGCGTTCCTGCGGCCAGAGGGGCGAGTCCGGGTGGCTGGCATCGCCATCGGTGACGGCGATGAGCAGCAATTGGCTGCCCTGCGCTGGCAGCAGTTGCAGCAAGCCGCCGCAGGCGAGGATTTCATCGTCGGGATGGGGCGCGACGATGACGGCGCGCGTCCCTGGCGGCACCAGTGCGTGGGCGCTGATGGCGGGCAGGTCGTTCAGTCCCGGCCAGGATAGCCACGCCTGGTCCGGTGTGCCGCTGCCTTCGATGCGTCGCGCATGCGTATCGGGATGGGCGAGCATGTCAAAGCGCCCACGGATGTTCTTCGGCGCCGGCGACGATGCCGCCCAGCACGGCCTGATCGCGCTCGGCATGGCTTTGGCGCAGGAATACGGGCAGGTCGGCCGCCAGGCGCGCGAAGCGGGCATCGCGGCACAGGGGGCCGGCGCCCAGCGCACGCGTGGCCAGGTGCAGGACCAGGGTGGCGGCATCTTCCACCGTCAGGCGCAGGCGCAGCGCCAGGGCCATCGCATCGCTTTGCGGATGCCGGTCGATATCGGCGGCGCCTTCGCGCAGCAGCGCGCCAGCGGCGCGCAGCGCACAGTCGATTTGTCCCAGTTGCGCCAGGCGGACGGGATCGGGGGCGGCGTGCTGGGCGCGCGCATGCAGGTGGCTGGCGACGGCGCAAGCCGCGCCATACCAGGCGGCCGCGATGCCGGCGCCGCCATGCCAGAAGCCGGGGCGCTGCAGATACGCGCCCGGCGCGCCCACGGGAAAGGCCCGCGCGCCGGAAAAGGTCACGTCGACGCTGGCGCAGGCGAGCATGCCGACGGCTTGCCAGCCTTCGTCCGTGACGTGCACTCCGGGCTGCGACAGGGCCACGGAGGCCAGGCATGCCTGGCCGTGCTCATTCCAGCAGCTGATCAAGGCATGGCTGAGTCCACTCGCCCCGGAGCACCAGGCCTTGCGGCCATCGAGCACATAGCGGCCATCGGCCGCCTGTTGCAACTGCACGCGCGCGCCCGGCATTTCCGCGCACCATACGCCCCAGCTGCTGCCGGCCGGCACGCCGGGACCGTCGACTTCCGCCAGGATGGCCAGCGCATCGGTATGGCCTTCGTACAGCTTGAGCAGGGAGAGGTCGATGGCGGCGATGGCGGCCAGCATTTGCCAGCGTTGCAGGGTGGCGCCGTGGCCGGGCAGGGGTAATTGGTCCAGCCCCGCGTCGCGCAGACGCCGCAAGCCTTCGATCGGGTGGAAAGCGTTGTCCTGTGGCTGCAGCAGGGCGGCCAGTGCAGCGTTGGACGGCAGGGGAAAGGCGTTGGGCGACATGGCAAGCTCCTGTTTTTCAACAGAATAGCTTTGTATTTTCGCAATGTATGTTCGATTCTGCACATACACTCGCTAACGGCCTCGAGTCTATGCGGCAGCGGGCGCGATGGCGCCGCTGCGGCAAGCTGCAGGGCCGGGCGGCCCCACAGCAGATCACGCGCTTATTTTTTCACGTAGTGCATGTCCAGCACATACACGCCCTTGTCCAGCATCACCGTGTACAGTTCGTTGCCGCGCAAGGACAGGCCGCCGGGGACGCTTAATGCCGGATGCATGCCTTTGTCCTCCATGCAGGAATCGCCATTGTCCACGTCGACGCACCAGTTGTTCTTGCCATCCATCAGTACATATTTCACGGTGGCGCCGGTCCTCAGGAACGTATAGGCCGGGACTGACGAGGTGATCTTGTCGACGCGCAAGCTCGTTGCCGCGGCGTTTTCCGACAGCTTGATCAGCATGTCGGCTGTGCTGTCCAGCTTGCCGGTGATCTTCGCGCTCATGCTGTCTGCCGCGACCACGGGGCCGGAGCAATCGGCCTTGAAGTAGGTCTCGCCGGTCGGCGTCAGTTCCAGCGACCCGCTGCCGTCGGTCTTGAGCGCGATGACGAGCGATTGGCGGT
Source organism: Janthinobacterium breve (assembly GCF_051380895.1). Classification (NCBI taxonomy): domain Bacteria; kingdom Pseudomonadati; phylum Pseudomonadota; class Betaproteobacteria; order Burkholderiales; family Oxalobacteraceae; genus Janthinobacterium; species Janthinobacterium breve. The sequence continues at coordinate 166,161 of NZ_JBNYXY010000014.1, forward strand.
CGTGATTGTCGCAGGCAGACTGCCAGGTGCCGACATACGCGGCCAGCGGCGAGGCGCTGCCGAAATCGCCGGCAAGTTGCTGTGCCGTGCCGCTGCCGCCACCACCGCAGGCGGTCAAGAGTGTTGCTGCCGAGCCGGCCAAGACTGCCAATAATTTTTTCATTCAGAGTCCTTTTTATCCGGCAGCGGTGCGTGCCGTCAACGCGGCCTGATTATAGGATTATTAATAGGCGGAAATTCTCACCGAATCTATCGCTGACTTGATTTGGATCATGTTGCGGTGACGCGCTGAAATGGACTGAAGGACTGAAGGGAAAATGCGGGGTGACTGGTGCGCATTACGCCGACCACGCGGCGCAATCGCTATTTTATTGTTTTACATAGTGCATATCGAGCACATAAGCGCCGTCTTTTTCCATCACCGTAAATAATTCGTTGCCGCGCAGATAAAAGCCGCCCTTGCCACTTTCCGCCTTTTTCAAGTCGTTCTTGGAGATGTCCGTGTAGTTGCCACTGCCATCATTGATGCGCCAATGCGGTCCTGCAGCCAGCATCACCGTGGTAACGGCCGGGCCAGCAAACTGGACGGTGTGGGCTGGCAGCGATGATACGACCTTGTCGATGCGGATGTCCGAAGCGGGGCTGTCTGCCGTCAGCTTGAGCTGAATATTGCCTGCGCCATCGGGCACCGCAGTAATCTTCTCGCTCGTGGTTTCCGTGAATTGCACGGGGCCGCTGCAATCGGGAGTGCCGAAGGTTTCGCCGTAGGTCGACATTTCCAAAGCGCCGCTGCCATCGCTTTTGAGAGCGACGACGAGGCGCTGGCGGAAATGGCTGTTACAAGCGGGTTGCCAGTTACCAATATAAGCGGCCAATGCCGGAGGCGGCGGGGGCGTGACCACCACTGGCGGCACAACTGCATCACCGCTGCCGCTATTAGCAGTGCTATTAGCACCGTTATTACCACCGCTGCCACCACCGCAGCCGGTCAATGCCACCGTGCTCGATACTATTAATAAAGCCAATACTTTTTTCATGCGTAATCCCTATAAATCACCAACCGGCTGGAGGCCGTGTCGTATGCGCGGCGATATTATAAAGTACATGCCTATTTTATTTTTTTGAAATATGTAATTAGCATGCAATGCATGCATTGAACATGGCCACTGGATAATTTCTGGCAGGAGCGCTTGATCATTTCCTGGTGTTGATGTGGCGGGAGATAAATGAAGATAATTTCAAGTGCCGCCATTCAATGGCAGCGAGGAGAAACAGACAGGTGCCTCGCCTAAGGAAACACTGATTAATTCATCGGACCTCATTCCTTGCGGCGGCCTGACCTGAGACAATAACGACGTCACCACTGTCCGCCATCGACCATGCAAAAGAGCTTTTCCGACCTTGAATACGCCACCAAGAAGAAGCTGACACGGCGCGACCGCTTCCTGGCCGAGATCGACAGCGTGACGCCGTGGGGCAAGCTGCACAAACTGATCGAACCGTTCTATCCGAAGGTCGAAGGCGCCGGTCGGCCACCGATTGGGCTGGCGCGCATGCTGCGCATGTATGTGGCCCAGCAATGCTTTGGCTTGTCTGACGAAGGCATCGAAGACGCGATCTACGACAGCCAATCCATTCGTGCCTTTGTCGGCATCGATCTGGGCCGCGAATCGGCGCCGGATGCAACAACCTTGCTGAAGTTCCGCCACTTGCTTGAAGCCAAGGGGCTGACGCGCCAGATCTTCGACACGATCAACGGGCACTTGGCCGAGAAGGGTCTGATGATGCGCGAAGGCACCATCGTCGACGCCACGCTGATCGCCGCGCCACCGTCGACCAAGAACAAGGACGGCAAACGTGATCCGGAAATGCACCAGTCGAAGAAAGGCAATGACTGGCACTTCGGCATGAAGGCCCACGTCGGCGTCGATGCTGCTTCGGGCCTGGTGCATACGGTCATCGGCACGGCCGGCAATGTTGCCGACGTGACGCAGGCGCACGCGCTGCTGCACGGCGACGAAACCGCAGCGCTCGGCGACGCCGGCTAGCAGGGCGTTGAAAAGCGGTCCGAGAACATCGGTAAATCGGTGACGTGGCACGTGGCCATGAAACGTTCCAAACGCAAGGCGCTGCCCAATAATAGACTGGGGCGCTTGACGGAAAAGATCGAGCATCTGAAGGCCAGCGTCCGGGCGAAAGTTGAGCATCCGTTTCATGTCATCAAGAACCTGTTCCGTCATCGTAAGACGCGCTATTGCGGCTTGGCCAAGAACACTGCACAGCTTTTTACCTTGTTCGCCTTTGCCAATCTGCTGCTGGCCGGCAGGCGCTTTACGATCACTGAATCCCGTAGTCCGTCTTGATGACAAAAGGACGTGAGCATCGCGTCGAATCGAACGAAAAACGGTCTTGAGCGACTCGCCGATCAACCATTTGGTGCGCCAAGATCGTTACGAAAGCGAATTGATCAGCACTTCCCTAATACAGTGCGAGGCAGGTATTGATATGGACGTTTATAAAATTCGTGCCGGCGCCTGAGAATGGCGCCGGCCGCCGCCAGAGATGGCCGGTTTAAAACTCTTCCAAGTCATCGCCTGCCGCCGCCTTGGCCTGCGCGCGCTGTGCCGCTTGCGGCTTGGCGACGCTCAGGCGCCTGGCTGGCTCGGGTGTTTTGGGCGTCACGGCGCGCGGCGTTGCCACGCTTGCTGCTGCTGCCGTCTGGCGCACCTGCTCGCCCAGCTTGAACACGCTGACCACCTGGGCCAGATGGCTGGCCTGGTCTTGCAGGCTTTCGGCGGCCGCCGCCGCTTCTTCGACCAGGGCCGCGTTTTGTTGCGTCACGCCATCCATTTGCGCCAGCGCCTGGTTGACCTGGGCGATGCCGTCGCTTTGCTCGGTGGTGGCGACGCTGATGTCGGCCATGATGGCGGTGACCTTGCGCACGCTGTCGACTACCTGCTCCATGGTCGCGCCCGCTTCATCGACGAGTTTGCTGCCGGCGGCCACCTTGCCGACGGAATCGTCGATCAGCAGCTTGATTTCCTTGGCCGCCGCCGCCGAGCGCTGCGCCAGGTTGCGCACTTCTGTGGCGACGACGGCGAAACCGCGTCCCTGTTCGCCCGCGCGTGCCGCTTCCACGGCCGCGTTCAGGGCCAGGATGTTCGTCTGGAAGGCGATGCCGTCAATCACGCTGATGATGTCGACTATCTTGTTCGACGAGTCATTGATCGAGGTCATGGTCGCTATTACCTTGCCCACCACTTCGCCGCTCTTTTGCGCCACGCTGGACGCGGAGGCCGCCAATTGATTCGCCTGGCGCGCATGGTCGGCGTTTTCCTTGACCGTACCCGTCAGCTCTTCCACCGAAGCGGCGGTCTCTTCCAGCGAGCTGGCTTGCTGTTCCGTGCGGGCCGACAGGTCGTTATTGCCTTGCGCAATTTCCGCGCTGGCGCGGGCCACATTGTCGGCGCTGGCCTGCACTTGCAGCAGCACGGCGTGGATCTTTTCCACGAAGTCGTTGAAACCCTTGCCGATGACGGCGAGCTCGTCGGTACCCTTGACTTCCAGCTTGACGCGCAGGTCGGCGTCGCCGCTGGACAGGTCCGTCATGGTGCGGCCCAGGGTGCGCAGGGGGCGCGTCAGCTGGTTGACGACGAGGATCAGGATGCCGGCCGTGGCCGCCGCGCACAGCAGGGCGACGATCAGGGTGTAGATCATCAGCTCGCGCGCCGAGGCGATGGCCACGCTTTTCGGGAAGTTCAGTTCCACGCTCCAGGGTGCGATATCGGGGTGGATCTGCAGCGGCTGCAGCAAATGGATGTAGCCCTGGCCATCCTCGTATTCATACGGCTGGCCCTGGCGTACCTTTTCCAGGCCGGCCGCAGGCACGTCGTCGGCCTTCTTGCCCAGCCGCTCAGGAGCAGGGTGGCTGGCGTACAGGCCGCCGTTCGAGATCAGGGCCAGCTTGCCGCCCTCGATCACCTTCAGGTCGGCCAGGATTTTCGCCAGGCGCGTCAGCATGAAGTCGGCGCTGGCCGTGCCCTTGAAGCTGCCATCGATCATGATGGGGGCGACCAGCGATGCCATCAGTACATCCTTGCCGTCGACGGGATAGATGTACGGTTCCGTAAAGAAGGTTTTTCCCGTGCGCTTGGGTACGTCATACCAGTCGTTGGCGCCCGGTTTCGGGTCGAAGACGATGGGTTCGACTTGCAGCTTGCCGCCGGCGCCCCGCGTCCAGTAGGGCATGAAGCGGCCGCTGGCGTCGTAGTTCGGTTTCTGGTTGGCAAAGTCCGCATCCTTGCCGTCGAGCGCGTTCGGTTCCCACGTCACGGCCGCGCCCAGCAGGTCTTCCGAACTGGTCAGGGTGGCCTTGGTCAGTTCATTGATCTGCTCGCGCTGCAGGGGCAGGCTGGCGCTTTTGGTGCCGCGCATGGCGCCGGCCAGGCTGCTGACGCTGGCCAGGTTGCTGGCGATGCGTGCCTGCAAGGCGCCAGCCACTTCGCGTGCCGACGTGCGCGCCAGTGCCAAAGCGGCCGCCTCGGCGCTGGCGCTGCTCTTGTAGCCGATCACGGCTGCCGTGACGCCCAGGCTGAGGACGGCGAGCGCGGTGGCGGCGACGCAGATTTTGCTGTTCAGTGAGAGTTGCATGATGCTGTTCCTTGATAGGGAGGATATCGGTGTCATGGGCGGCGCGCGTGGCGCGCCTAGAATGTCTTGCTGATGGCCACGACCAGCGTGGTCGCGGCGGGGTTCGAGGTGTCGAGCTGGCCGGCAGCATTCGGGATGCCCAAGGTGTAATGGTCATAGGCGTCGCTGGCGCCCCAGGCGCGCGTGAGGGCGGCGCTGGCGTTCCAGCCGCCGTCGAAAGCCCTGGTGACGCCGGCCTTGGCGTCGCGCCAGTTCCAGATGGCATTGCCGGCGCCCGCCACCCGGCCATTGCCGGCGTGCAGGTTCAAGGTCCAGGCATTGCCCAGGTCGACATTCGCGCCCACGTCCAGGTAGCCCGTGCCGCGCGCATTCGTGATGCCAAAGAAGTCCTGCGTGACGGTATGGTTGTACTTGGCGTACAGCATCTTGTAGCTCAGGCCCAGCGACAGTTCGCCATAGTCGTACTTGACGCCCGTGGCGCGGTAGATGGCTCCTGGATACTTGTAGTAATACGCCAGCACGCTATAGCCCAGCTCGCCCACCGTGCCGCTGTAGCCGCCGTACAGGTCCCATTCGATGGTCGCATCCTGGATATAGCGGTCGCTGACGGTGGACGCCCACGTTCCCAGCGACCAGCCGCTCGGGTGCGCGTAGTCGGCGCCTGCTTGCAGCGCGGGTTTGCCCCAGGTCTGGCGAAAGCCGCGCGAAATGTATTGCGAGCTGAGGCTGGCATTGGCGCTGAAGGCGGCGGCGGTGCTGTCCGCGGTCTGCGCCTGCACGGGCAGGGCGGCCAGCAGAAAGACACAGCCCAGCAAGGATGTTCCAGGAAAATGGTGGTGCGATGGCATGGCAGTCGGCTCCGTATTTGCCGGCAGCGGCCGTCCAGGCACGTTGCCCTGATGGTTGCAATAAAAATGCGGAATGGACTTTGCGCAAGCGAGGCGACGCCGTGTGCATGTTCGCAGGACAGGCACACATTCTCACCAAACGTAACTGAAAGGATAGGGGCTAGGGCTATCGGGAGTCAATAAAGTTGCGCCACGGAAATCGTAAGTTGTTGTTTCCTGGCACTTTTTCATGCGCCTGTCACACCCGGCGCGCCACGGCTGGCTGCCTGTTGCAAGCTGGCCAGCAAGCGGGGCAGGGCCGCATGCAAGGCAGGCAGGTCGCCATTCAGTAGCTCGGCTTGCGCTTCCACCAGGCCCGATGGCTGGCCCCAGACGACCTTGGCGCTCAGCCGGGCGCCGGCGTCGAGTCCCGTGACGCTGACCAGCAGGGCGATCTCTTCCGGGGCATCCTCGGGTACTTCCCCGAGCAGGCAGGAAATGCCGAAATGATAATCCTCGAAAGCACTGGCCGTGCCGCTGGAAAAGGCGAACACGGAGGCGAGCACCTGCGGCGCAGCGGCCGCGAGTGGCGGCAGGGCGGCGCGGAACAGGGGCAGCAAGTCGTTTTCCAGCTGGAGCACCAGCGGATGAGTGTGGCTCAGGGCGGTCATGGCAGGACAAATCGGGTGGCGGCGCGCGATATTAGCAGTTTTTGCCGCCATTGTGCTCATGCACTGGTCCTACCAGTGGCATCAATCGTCATCGCTGGTGACGCGCGTGCGCACGAAATCGATGTGGCCTTGCATGGCCGTGCGCGCTTCCTCGGGCTGGCTGGCGCAGATGGCCTCGCACAGGGTTCGGTGCTGCGACAGCAGTTGCAAGGAGGTGGCGTCGTCCTGCTGGCGCAAGCCCGTGCCATTGATGGTGATATGTTCGCGCAGCATGCCGATGATGCTGGTGTGCAGGTGCAGGAACATGGTGTTGTGCGACGCTTGCGCGATGACTTCATGCAGCCGCGCATCGGCCTGCGCCTCGCCGTGCTTGTCGTCGCTGGCGCGCGCCTGTTCCAGTTCGGCCAGCAGCGCCATGATCTGCGCGCGCTCGCCACTGCTGGCCCGTTGCGCGGCAAAATAGGCCGTCGCCCCTTCCAGTACGCGGCGAAATTCCAGGATGTCGTCGCGCAGGGCGGGATGGTCGGCCACCAGTTGGCTCCACGGCGAAGCCATGCCTGTGCGCAATTGATCCGTTACGAACACGCCGGCGCCGCGCCGGCTGCGCACCAGTCCCCGCGCCGCCAGCCGCTGCACCGCTTCGCGCACGGTATTGCGCGAGACCCCATATTGCAGCGCCAGCAGGCGCTCGGCCGGTAGCTGCGCTCCCGCCGGCAGGCTGCCGTCCAACAGGGCGGTCTCCAGCCTGCGCATCACCATCTCGACCCTGCCCCGCGTTTGCATGCCTGTCGCCATTGCTGTCTCTCGGTGTTGTTTTAAAGTGGTCCGAGCAATTTGAAGTGGCTCACGGAAGCTGGAATTATGCGTGAACCGGTCATTCTTAACAACACACAGCGGCGCCGCAGCAACATACAGAGCGCCGGGGAGACACACTCATGCAGCCAGACCCGCGCCAGCCACGCCACTATCCGCCCGCACCGCTCCAGGTGTATCTGTTCGCCACCTGCCTGGTCGACCTGTTCGTGCCGCAGGCGGGGCTCGACGCGGTGCGCCTGCTGGAGCGGGAGGGCTTGCTGGTGCATTATCCGCGCGGCCAGAGCTGCTGCGGCCAGCCCGCCTACAGCAGCGGCAACCCGGAACAGGCGCGTGCCGTGGCGCGCGCCCAGCTGGACCTGTTTGCGCAACCGTGGCCCGTGATCGTGCCGTCCGGCTCGTGCGCCGGCATGATGCGGCACCACTGGCCGCAGCTGTTCCAGGATGACCCCGTGGCCGGTCCCAAGGCGCTGGAGCTGGCCGAACGCGTGTATGAATTGAGCGAATTTCTCGTCTGCGTGCTGAAACTCGACCTAGCCAGCCTGGCCCTGGCCGATCCCGGGCAGGCCGATGAAAACGTGGTGCTGCATACCTCGTGCGGCGCCCGTCGCGAAATGGGCACCCGGGTCCATGGCGTGGCGCTGGTGGACGCCTTGCCCGGCGTGACGCGCATCGAACACCAGCGCGAATCGGAATGCTGCGGCTTTGGCGGCACGTTTTCATTGAAACATCCGGACATTTCCGGCGCCATGGTCAGCGACAAGATCGCCTCGGCCTGCGCCACGGGCTGCGACCGGCTCGTTTCGGCCGACTGCGGCTGCCTGCTCAATATCGGCCACGCCGCGCAGCACCAAGGCGCGCCGCTGCCCGTAGAGCACCTGGCCAGCTTTTTGTGGCGCCGCACGGGAGGTGCGGCATGAGTACGGCATTGACTGCCCGCGAACGCATGCTGGGACGCCTGCGTGCCGCCGCGCCTTCCGCGCCCGAAGCGGTGGAGGCCATCGACGCAGCCATCGACAGCCACTACCAGGCGCGCCGCGTCGCATCGCCGCAGTCGCCGCGCCAGCAGATAACCGCCATGCAGGCAGCCTTGCGCGCCGCGCATGCGGATGTCGATTGCGTGAGTGGCGATGCCTGGCCCGCCCAGCTGGCGCAGCGCCTGGCCGCGCACGGCGTGCGCCGTTTGCTGATGGATAGCGCCAGCGTGGAAGGGCAGGCCTTGCGCGCCGCCTTGCCGGCTGGAGTGGACGCGCTGGCGTTCGATCGTCCGCTGGCGCAGTGGAAAAGCGAATTGTTCGACACGGTGGACGCGGGTTTTACCGTCGCCCGTTCCGGCATCGTTGCCACGGGCACCCTGGTCATCGCGCCCGATGCGGCCACGCCGCGCACGGTGTCGCTGGCGCCGCCGTTGCACATTTGCCTCGTGTATGCGAGCACCTTGCACGCGGACCTGCATGCGGCGGCGCGCGCAGAGCGCTGGGCGGACGGCATGCCATCGAACCTGGTGCTGGTGTCGGGTCCCTCGAAAACGTCGGACATCCAGCAAACCCTGGCGTATGGCGCACACGGCCCGCGTTGGCTGTGGGTGCTGATCATCGATGATTTGTCAGCCCTTGAAGGAGGCCAGCCATGAACGCCAAGCCCATGCAATTCGTCAAGCCGGCCGATTTCCACGCGCGTGCCCGCGCCGCGCTGGACGACCCGAAGCTGCGCCAGAGCTTTCGCGGCGCCATGGATTTCTTGCAGGACAAGCGCAGCGCCCAGTTCCCCGACGGCGACGAGCTCGAACGCCTGCGCGACATCGGCGAAGCCGTGCGCCAGCACGCGCTGGCGCACCTGCCCGATTTGCTGGTGCAGCTGGAAGACAAGCTGACGGCGGCGGGCGTGCAGGTGCACTGGGCCGAAGATGGCGAGCAAGCCAACGCTATCATCCACGCCATCGCCGAAAGGAACCGGGCGACGCGCTTCATCAAGGGCAAGTCGATGGCCAGCGAGGAAATCGAGCTCAATCACTACCTGGAAGCGCGCGGCATGACGTGCCTGGAGTCGGACATGGGCGAATACATCGTGCAGCTGGCCGGCGAAAAGCCCTCGCACATCGTCATGCCGGCGATCCACAAGACGAAGGCGGACATCGCCGGCCTGTTCGCCGAGCACATTCCCGATGCGCCCTACACGGAAGACGTCGATAGCCTGATCCAGACAGGCCGGCGCGCCTTGCGCCAGGCCTTCGTCGAGGCGGACATCGGCCTGTCGGGGGTGAACTTCGCGGCCGCCGACACGGGTACCCTGTGGCTGGTGGAAAACGAGGGCAATGGCCGGCTGACGACGTCCGTGCCGGAGATCCATATCGCCATCATGGGGATGGAAAAGGTGGTGGCAAAACTCGAACATATTGTCCCGCTGGCGAGCCTCTTGACGCGCTCGGCGACGGGGCAAGCCATCACCACGTATTTCAACCTGATTTCGGGGCCGCGCCGCGCGGGTGAACAGGATGGGCCGCGCGAAGTGCACCTGGTGCTGCTCGATAACGGCCGCAGCCAGGCCTACGCGGACGAACAGCTGCGCGCTACCCTGCAATGCATCCGCTGCGGCGCCTGCATGAACCATTGCCCCGTCTATACGCGCATCGGCGGCCACGCCTATGGCACCACGTATCCGGGACCGATCGGCAAGATCATCTCGCCCCACTTGCTGGGACTGGAGGCGACGGCTGACCTGGCCACCGCGTCCAGCCTGTGCGGCGCCTGCGGCGAGGTGTGCCCCGTGCGCATCCCGATTCCGCAACTGCTGGTGCGCCTGCGCACGGAAGCGAACCGCAATCCGGCAGAGCAGGTGGCGCATCCGTTGCGCGGACAGGGCGCCAAGTTCAGCCGCGGCGAAAGCCTGATCTGGCGCTTCTGGAGCGGCGCCTTTGCGCGCCCGGCCAGCTACCGTTTGTTCCGCTGGGCCGCCACGCGCCTGCGGCTGCTGACGCCGCGCGCGCAACTGGGCTGGACGCAGCACCGCAAGCCCTTGACGCCGGCGCCGCGCAGCCTGGCCGACCTGCTCAATGCGCGGGGGCAGGAGGAATAGTCAGGCCCGGCAGCACCAAAGCACCGCAAAAAACTCGCTACACACAATTACATCAAAAGCCGTTTTTTCACTTAACCCGCATCCACCGGAGGAGACCCGACATGCAAACCTGGACCCAACTTTATACACCGCTCGGCAGCTTGTGGCTGTCGTCGCTGGCGGCAGCCGTGCCCATTATTTTCTTCTTCATCGCCCTGGCCGCGCTGCGCATCAAGGGCCACGTGGCGGCCGCCGTTACGCTGGCGCTGGCGCTGGCCGTGGCGATTTTCGCTTACGGCATGCCCGTGCCGCAGGCGCTGGCGGCGGCCGGCTATGGCTTTGCTTACGGCTTGTGGCCGATCGCCTGGATCATCGTCACGGCCGTCTTCCTGTATAAAATTGTCGTCAAGACGGGCCAGATCGAGATCATCCGCGCCTCCGTGCTGTCGGTCACGGACGACCAGCGCCTGCAGGTGCTGCTGATCGGCTTTGCCTTCGGCGCCTTCCTGGAAGGGGCGGCCGGTTTCGGCGCGCCCGTGGCGATCACCTCGGCCCTGCTGGTGGGACTGGGTTTCAACCCGCTGTACGCGGCGGGCCTGTGCCTGATCGCCAATACGGCGCCCGTGGCCTTTGGCGCCATGGGCATTCCCATCATCGTGGCGGGGCAGGTGACGGGCATCGACCCGTTCCTGATCGGCGCCATGGCGGGCCGCCAGTTGCCCTTGCTATCGCTGCTGGTGCCGTTCTGGCTGGTGTTCATGATGGATGGCTTGCGCGGCGTGCGCGAAGTATGGCCGGCCGCGCTGGTGACGGGTTTGAGCTTTGCCGTGACCCAGTACTTCACGTCCAACCATATCGGCCCAGAGCTGCCGGACATCACCTCGGCCCTCGTCAGCCTGGTGTCGCTGACCTTGTTCCTGAAAGTGTGGCAGCCGAAGAATGCGAAAGTGGCCCATGCCGTCGGCGGCGGCACGGCCGCGCTGTCCGGTTTTGGCGGTGGCGCCGGCAAGGCGGACGTGCGCGGCAGCGGCAATCGCGCCGCCTCGCCCTACACGACGGCGCAGACCATGCGCGCCTGGGCGCCGTTCGGCCTGCTGACGGCCATCGTTACCGTGTGGAGCCTGCCCGGCTTCAAGGCCCTGTTTGCCGCCGGCGGCGCGTTGTCAAACCTGGTCATCAAGATCCACGTGCCCTACCTGGACCAGCTGGTGATCAAGACCATGCCCATCGTGACCGTGCCGAAGGCGTATGACGCCGTGTTCAAGCTGGACCTGCTGTCGGCCGTGGGCACGGCGATCTTGCTGACGGCCGTGCTGTCGATGTGGATGCTGCGCATGAAGCCGCGCGATGGCCTCAATGCCTTCGTGGAAACCGTGGTGGAATTGCGCCGTCCCGTGCTGTCGATCGGCCTGGTGCTGGCGTTTGCCTTCGTTGCCAATTACTCGGGCATGTCGTCCACCCTGGCCCTGCTGCTGGCCGGCAGTGGCGCCGCCTTCCCGTTCTTTTCGCCATTCCTGGGCTGGCTGGGCGTCTTCCTGACGGGGTCCGATACCTCCTCGAACGCCTTGTTCTGCTCCTTGCAAAACACCACGGCGCACCAGATCGGCGTGTCCGACACCTTGCTGGTGGCGGCCAATACGACGGGCGGCGTGACGGCGAAGATGATTTCGCCCCAATCGATCGCCGTCGCCTGCGCCGCAACGGGCCTGGTGGGCAAGGAATCGGACCTGTTCCGCTTTACCTTGAAGCACAGTCTGTTGTTTGCCGTGATCATCGGCATCATCACCATGCTGCAGGCGTACGTGTTCACCGGCATGATCCCGCACTGAGCGGTCCGTAGAAGTACGTAGTAAAACTAGATGAACTGATAGCAAAACGTGCAGAGGGTCATGAAAATGACCTGATGCACTGCAGCATATCCAGGATGGCCCGGCGCAATGCCGGGTCCGCGGCGATGCCGTCCGTATCGAGACCCGACCCCAGCAGAGGCAGGCTGATGCAGGCCTCCTCGATCAGGCGCGCCGACATGGTGCGCACCGTTTCGCGCAAGGCCGCCTGCGCGTGCGTGGCGCGCGGCGAGGCGTTCAGCAGCACCAGCGGCTTGTCGATGAACGATTCATTTCCCACCATCCAGTCCAGCGCGTTCTTCATGGGTCCGCTCACGCCGTGCGCGTACTCGGGGCTGGCCAGCATCAGCACGTCGGCCGCCAGGATGGCGTCGCGCAGGCCCGTCACGGCCGGCAGGCTGTCGGCGTCGAGGTCGGGATTGAACAGGGGTAACTCACCCAGTCCCTGGTAGATGCGGATGTCGAATGGCGTTGAGGCAAGCCCGGCAATGGCGTGCAGCAGGGCGGTGTTCAGGGAGGCGGCGCGCAGGCTGCCGGCGATGGCGAGGATGGTGATGGGCGTTTGCATCCCGCCTGTATAGCCCATCCTGTGCTCAAGCGCAAGGCGAGCAGGATGGTGCTATGGATATTGCAACAGCCGGTGATGGGCTGGGTGTGGCGGTACTCTTAACGGCTCAGGCCGCTCATCCAGCTTGGCTGCGGGTTGGCACGGGCCAGTTCACGCATGCGGTATTCCAGATCGTAACGGTCGGTCGATTCGGCCAGGTAGGCTTCTTCGTAAGCGCGTTCGCGGCGGTCGCTGCTGTGGTTCAGCCAGGCGCCCAGACGTTTGGCGGCGTTGACCAGAGTGGCGACGATATTGCTGTTTTGCGTGGTGTGATAGCTAAATGCGGTAGACATGGCAGACTCCTAGTGTGGCGTGCCGCGTTGTGCTGCACTGCAATATAATTATAGCGATTCCAAGTTATAAGGCTACTTTTGATTTCAAATGTCAGCTATTCATTTTTCTGATAATAGGCGGGAAAGCTGCGCAATACGGGGCTTTAAGGCATAATGCCGGCGCAGTATCGTAGTTTTACTACAAGACTGTTTTGTCCTGGATGTTGTTTTCAGACGCAGCCCGCAGGCGTGCCGCGCCCACAAGACATCGTTCTGACGAGAAACGGTCGGCCGTGCGCCTGCCGCGCGCAAGATGCGCCATGCCTGCCCCTTATCGCTGATGGCAGTCATGGCCCACGCTGATATCTGCGTGGCGCTTGCGCGCCCTGGTGCTGCCCGGGTGGAAACGCTTCCATGCCTGGCAAGCTCAACTTGGAATTGAAAAATGGAGAAGGTATGGAATACGTAAAGCAAGGCCAGGGCGTACAGTCCTCCGCACAGGCCGGCACGCAAAACAATACAGGCGCCCTGATCATTGTCACGGTGCTGTTTTTCATGTGGGGACTGCTGACATCGCTCAATGATGTGCTGATTCCCCATCTGCGCTCGATCTACACGCTGACCTATGTACAGGCGATGCTGGTGCAGTTCTGCTTCTTTGGCGCCTACGCCATCGTCTCGCTGCCGGCGGGCATGCTGATCAAGAAAATCGGCTACCAGCGCGGCGTCGTCGCGGGCTTGCTGATCGCGGCCGCCGGCTGCGCCATGTTTTACCCGGCGTCCACCGGCAGCTATGCGCTGTTCCTCTTGTCCTTCTTCATCCTGGCGGCCGGCATCACCGTGCTGCAGGTGGCGGCCAATCCCTACGTGACGGAACTGGGCGACCCGCAGACGGCGTCGAGCCGTTTGACCCTGACGCAGGCGTTCAATGCGCTGGGCACCACCGTGGCGCCGGCCCTGGGCGGCATGCTGATTTTGTCGGGCACCGTGCTGACGGTGCAGCAGTTCGATTTGCTGCCTGCCGCCGAGCAATTGGTATACCGCGCCAAGGAAGCGGCCTCCGTGCAAGGGCCTTACCTGGTGCTGGCCGCCACCTTGGTCATACTGGCCGTGCTGTTCGCGCTGGCAAAATTGCCGAAGATTTCGCATGCCGACGATGCCGCCGCCCTGGCGCAGGATGGCCACAAGGTCTCGATCTGGTCGCACCGCCACCTGGTGCTGGGCGCGCTGGCCATCTTCCTGTACGTGGGCGGCGAAGTCAGCATCGGCAGCTTCCTAATCAACTTCCTGGGCGAGAGCCATATTGCTGGCCTGAGCCACGCCGACGCCGCCTATTTCGTCAGCTATTACTGGGGTGGCGCCATGCTGGGCCGCTTCGTCGGCTTTGCCGTGATGCGCTATGTCAGCCCGGGCAAGACGCTGGCCTTCAACGCCGCCGTCGTCATCGCGCTGATCCTCGTCGCCGTGTTCTCCAGTGGTCATACGGCCATGTGGGCGTTGATCGCCGTCGGCCTGTTCAATTCCATCATGTTCCCGACCATCTTCAGCATGGCCCTGAACAAGCTGGGTGCGCAAACGGGACAAGGTTCGGGCATCCTGTGCATGGCCATTGTAGGCGGCGCCATCGTGCCGTTCATCCAGGGCTTCCTGGCCGACCACATCAACCTGCAGCTGTCCTTCCTCGTGCCGGCCGTGTGCTACACCTTCATCTTGTACTTCGGCTGGAAATACGCCAGCATGTACAAGGACGACGCAGCCAAATAAGCCGCGCTGTCGTGATCGATGAAAAGGGTGGCCTCGGCCACCCTTTTTTTGTCAGTGCGCGAACTGCGTGCCCAGCACGTCCTGGCATACCTCGAGCCAGGCGCGCGCCGCGTGCGACAGATAACGCCCGCTCCAGACGTGCGCCACCTGCCATGCCACCTCCGGTTCGACGAGGCGCACCGCCTCCAACGGTTCGCCAGCCAGGCGGTGGATGAATGGCTCGGGCAGCAGGGCCACGCCCAGGCCCGCCGAGGCCATCGCCACCAGCCAGTCCCACTGGCCGCTCTGCGCCGCGATCGTCGGCGTGAAGCCCGCTTGCGCGAAATGCTGTCGCAGGCTGCGGGTGAGGGCAAAATCATCTTTTAACAGCACCAGCGGCAGGTCGGCCAGCGCCTTGAAGGGCAGTGTCGTGCGCTGCTTCTGGAACGTGCCCGGTTCGGCCAGGGCCCAGATCGGGTAGCTGGCCACGGCCACGGCCACGAGATCGAGTTCCGGGTCGGCCGGCAACACCGTCATGCCGATTTCCAGTTCGCCGGCCGCCACCTTGCGCTCGATCTGCTGGCCTGTGTCTTCCTGCAGGGTCAGGCTGATGTTCGGGTGGCGCGCGCGAAAGGCCTTCAATACAGGCGTGAACAGCACATTGATCATGGGCGGGATGCCGACCGTCAGGCTGCCGCGCTGCAAGGCCTGGGTGTCGCGCACTTCGAGGGTCAGCTGGCGCATATTGGCCAGCATTTCCTGGCCGTGCTGGTAGACGATGCGGCCCGTGTCCGTCAGGCTCAGCTTGCGCCCGTCGCGCACCAGCAGCTGGGCGCCCACTTCCTCTTCCAACTGGCGCACCATCTTGCTGATGGTCGACTGGGTCAGGTGCAGCGATTCTGCCGCCTGCGTAAAGCTCGACAGGCGCACGGTTTCGACAAAATAGCGCAGGGAACGGATATCCAAGATGGGGCTCGCCTCGGCGAAGCATGAAAATATCGACTGGGTTTGGCGAAATTAATTCATGCCATGCATGTAGCCGGGATTTTATACTGAATCCACTTATGGGGTTGGTGTATGACAGCCATCCAGTTTGAGAATATTAAGAATATCAGGAGCATCACGATGTACGAGGACCGTATCCGCCACCCAGGCTTGCTCAGCAAAATCATGAGCGCCGATGAGGCAGCCAAATTGTTCCACAACGGCATGCGTGTCGGCATGAGCGGGTTCACCCGTGCTGGCGACGCCAAGGCCCTGCCGCGCGCGCTGGCCAAGCGCGCCCTGCAAGACCCGTTGAGCCTGACCCTGATCACGGGCGCCTCGCTGGGCAATGGCAGCGACGGCCTGATGGCCGAGGCGGGCGTGCTGGCGCGTCGCATGCCGTTCCAGGTCGACCCGGTCTTGCGCGGCAAGATCAACAAGGGCGAAGTCATGTTCATCGACCAGCATCTGTCGGAAACGGCCGAGCAGCTACGCTCGGGCAACCTGGCCGCCGTCGATATCGCCGTCATCGAAGCGACGGCCATCACGGCGGCCGGCGCCATCATCCCGACCATGTCGGTGGGCAATTCCGCCGCCTTCGCCCAGCAGGCAACGCAGGTCATCATCGAAATCAACCTGTCCACGCCGCTGGCGCTGGAAGGCTTGCACGACATTTATATTCCGCAAGCCCTGCCGGGCCGCGAGCCGATTCCCCTCACGCGCGTCGACCAGCGCCTGGGCAGCACGGCCATTGCCATCGACCCGGCCCGCATCGCCGCCATCGTCATCACGGATAGCCCGGACAGCCCGTCGAACGCCTTGCCGCCCGACGCGGAAACGCAGGCGATTGCCGGCCACGTGATCGCCTTCCTGCAAGGCGAAGTGGCGGCCGGGCGCATGGGGCCGGAATTGCTGCCCCTGCAGGCGGGCATCGGCACCATTGCCAACGCCGTGCTGCATGGACTGATCGGTTCGCCCTTCCAGAACATGACGATGTATTCGGAAGTGCTGCAGGATAGCGCCATCGAGCTGCTCGATTCGGGCCAGCTGGCGTTTGCCTCGGCCTCGTCGATCACCCTGTCGGCTGCCGTGCATCAAAAGCTGATGGACAATATCGACCATTACCGCTCGAAGATCGTATTGCGCCCGCAAGAGATCAGCAACCATCCGGAAATCGTGCGCCGCCTGGGCATCATCGCCCTGAACACGGCGCTGGAATTCGATATCTATGGCAACGTCAATTCCACGCACGTGTGCGGCACGCACATGATGAACGGCATCGGCGGCTCGGGCGACTTTGCGCGCAACGGGCAAGTGTCGATGTTCGTGTCGAAATCGGCGGCCAAGGGCGGACGCATTTCCAGCGTCGTGCCGATGGTCTCGCATGTGGACCATACGGAGCATGACGTCGACGTGCTGGTGACGGAGTGGGGCTATGCGGACTTGCGGGGCCTGGCGCCGCGTGAACGGGCGCCGTTGATCATCGAGCGTTGCACGCACCCCGATTACCGCGATCAATTGCGCGCGTATTTTGACGCGGCATGCCAGCGCGGCGGCCACACGCCGCATATCCTGGAACAGGCGCTGTCGTGGCATACGCGCTACCAGGAAACGCAGAGCATGCTCGAAGCGCCGTAAGCTTCGTCAACATCAAGACAGGGCAGGGCGGCTTATCACCGCGCCTGCCCGTTTTTTCGCGTGGCGCAGCTTGCGCCGGAACAAGGGTCAGACCGCTGGGGCAAAGCGCAGGCGGATGCCCGCCGTGACGACGGCCAGCAAGTCGTCGATATGCGCATTCATTTCCGGGTGCGGCGTCCATGGGTCGCCCGCATCCATGACGATGCGCAGGGAGACGAGGCCGTGCAGCGCTTGCCAGAAGATTTGCGTCATCGCATGTAGCGCCGGCTCGTCCTGGCGCACCTTGCCCGCCTGCGCCAGCTCGCCGAACAGGTGCAGCGCATAGGCGTAAGGATCCTGCTCGATATTGCCGTGTTGCACTTCGACGGCGTCGATTTCCGCATGCGGGCGCAATTCCATGAAGATCAGCGAATACTCGTCCGGATGCTGGAAACCGTACTCGATGTAGGCGCGGCCGACCAGGTTGATGCGTTCCCACGGATCGTCGCTGTTGGCGCAGGCGGTACGCATGGCGCGCACCAGTTCCAGCAAGTCCTTGTCCATGGCTTGGGCGATCAGGGTGGCCTTGTCGCGGAACAAGGCGTACACGACCGTGGTGGAAAAACCGGCCGCTTCGGCCACCTTGCGGATGGAGACGGCGCGCGCCCCCCCTTTCTTGATGAGATCTTTGACGACGTCGATGATGTGTTCGCGCCGCGCCTGGGCCTCGCGTAACTTTCTTTCTTGAATGTTGGTCAACTTCTTGTCCACGACTCTTTCCTGGCGACACTATGAAAGCAAGAATTATAGGGTGGCGATGGGCTGCCAATGTGTCTGGCATTGTTACAATTCAGTTTTTTGTCCGGCCGATGCGACAGTGCACCGATTTTTCGCCTTTTTGCCCGGCGCTTTTCCATCGATGCCCCGGATTGGTGCATAAATAGCCCGCCCAGGCTTTGCGAATGGGGCCAAAGGGCGGAAAATAGCTGGATAGCTTACACTGCGTTTTTAGCGCGACGGCGGTAGCCCACGAGGCGACGCCGGAACACTTACATTGGACGGTATCATTATATGACCATTAAAATCAGCCAGAACTTCGACTCGGGTGCCATCGACGTGGTAAACGCTACCAGCGCCGGCGCCATCGACCTGAACTTGCGCAAGGATAGCCACGCCGATATTCACCAGTGGTTCCATTTCCGCCTGCAGGGCGCGCGTGACCAGGCATGCACGCTGCGTATCCTGAACGCGGGCCAGGCCACCTATCCGGCCGGCTATGAAGACTACCAGGCCGTGGCCAGCTACGACAGCGAAAACTGGTTCCGCGTGCCGACCTCGTTCGATGGCCAGGTCATGACGATTTCGCATACGCCGGAACTCGACAGCGTGTACTACGCCTATTTTGAACCGTATTCGTGGGAGCGCCATCTGCGCCTGCTGGGCGAAGTGGCCGAGCATCCGCTGGCGCGCGTCTCCGACCTGGGCAGCACGGTCGACGGCCGCGACATGAATATGGTCACCATCGGCAACCCGCAGGCGGAAAAGAAAATCTGGGTCATCGCGCGCCAGCATCCGGGCGAATCGATGGCCGAATGGTTCGTCGAAGGCTTGATCGACGCGCTGCTGGACGATGCCAACCCGATCGCGCGCAAGTTGCTGCAGCGCGCCGTGTTCCACATCGTGCCGAACATGAATCCGGACGGTTCCATCCGCGGCAACCTGCGCACGAATGCGGCCGGCGCCAACCTGAATCGTGAATGGATGACGCCATCGCTGGAATCGAGCCCGGAAGTGCTGTGTGTGAAAAACAAGATCCACGAAACGGGCGTCGACATGTTTTTCGACATCCACGGCGATGAAGCGCTGCCGTACAACTTTGTGGCCGGCAATGAAATGCTGGAAAACTTCACCCCGGCGCAAGCGGCGCACCAGAAGGCATTCATCGAGCGCTATAAGCAGGCCAGCCCTGACTTCCAGGACAAGTTCGGCTACGCGGCCAGCAAGTACAAGTCGGACATGCTGACCCTGGCATCGAAATACATCGGCCACCACTTCGGCTGCCTGGCGCTGACCCTGGAAATGCCGTTCAAGGAAAACGCCGACTTGCCGGACCCAATCGTGGGCTGGAATGGCGCGCGCAGCGCGGCACTGGGCGCGGCCATGCTGCAGCCTATCCTGCTGTCGCTGGATTGAACGGCGTTGATCATGGGCGTCGAGATCGAGCGTAAATTCCTGCTGCAAGGCGACGCCTGGCGCGGCCTGGGGCAGGCGGTGCTGCTGCGCCAGGGCTATCTGTCGTCAGCGCGCGAGCGCGTGGTGCGCGTGCGCATCGAGGGGCAACAGGCGATGCTGACCATCAAGGGCGCGAACGTGGGCGCGACGCGCGGCGAGTGGGAGTATCCGATTCCGCTGGCGGATGCCGCCGAACTGCTCGACGGCCTGTGCGAACAGCCGCTGATCGAAAAATACCGCCACCGCATCGAGCACGCGGGCATGGTGTGGGAAGTCGACGAGTTCCTGGGCACGAATGCGGGTTTGATCGTGGCCGAGATCGAACTGGCTTCGGAAGACCAGCCCTTCGAGAAACCCGAATGGATCGGCGCGGAAGTGTCGGGCGATGCGCGCTACTACAACGCGAATTTGATCCGCCACCCGTTTTCACAGTGGTGATGGCGCGATAAGCGCGGCTTGAAATGCAAAAAGGCGGAACCGAGGTTCCGCCTTTTTGTTTTTAAACGTCTTTTAATCAAGGTATCGACACCTCTTCAAACCGTAGCGAGCAAGCCCGATATCGGGTTGAGTAACGCAGCTGTACTAACGGTACAGCGAGTAACGCCGACCCGAGAGCGGGCTGCGCAGTAGGTTTGAAGAGTGTGTCATCAGATCAATGGAAGTGCTCGGTACCTTGCGGCGTATCTTCCGGCATTTCCGCATGCGCCAGCTCACCGACCGGATCGGCAAACAAAGGCGCACCGCAATCGTCGCAGTATTCACCGACAAAACGTTCCGCGTGGCGCTTGATCTGCGTCACACCGGCCGCGTTCAGGTGCTCGATGATTTCATCGACGGGCGTCTTTTGCTTGTCCAGCGCGGCGATGCCGACCTGGATCAGGCCTTCGATCGGCGTGCCATCCTCGTCTTCCTGGCCATACAGGGGCCAGACGATGCCGTAGATGACGTCCGGCGTCTGGCGCAGGGTGAAGGCGATACGGTATTCGTCGACCTGGCTATCGGCCGCTTCTTCGCCGAAGCCGGCGATGACGGCGCGCAGTTCCGACGGTTCGATGGCCAGCGTGTGCGTCAGGTAGTGCACGGCGGCGCGCACGGAGACGGGGCGTATCAGCTTGTCCGCTTCGCGGCAGGCCACGTAGTACGCTTCCGGCAGCAACAACTCCAGGCCGCAGCCGGGCAGCAGGCGGGCGATGGTCGGCGTCGCCTGTGTGCGCCATTGTTCCAGGGCGGCGCTGCGCTCGGCGATGAAGTCGAGCTGGCTAGCCGGCGTCTGCCAGCGGAACAGCGGTGCACCAGCCGGCGCCACCACGGCCACCAGCAGGTAGCGCGTGTCGGCCAGGAAGGGCGCCGTTTCCGCTTCTTTGCTTGAGGGCTTGACGGCCGTGCCTTTCAGGGCGGCCAGTGCCAGCTTCTGCGTCTTGGCATAGGTCTCGACGTGGCTGCGCGGCAGCTGGTCGATCGAATACAGGGTCGGCGCCATGGACATCTTCGTGCCATCGGCCAGCAGGTGGGCGGCAAAATGCGCGGACAATACGCCGTGCGCATCGCCGGCCATGGGGCCGGAAGCGATGGAGAAGCGCGTCCACGCGAGGATGGGCACGGCCACCAGCAGGGCGTCGTAGCGCACGTCTTCATGCGTGATGACGGTCGATTCGCTGACGGCTTCAACGCAGTCCATCAGCACGTCGTAGGCGTTCAAGTCTTCCTTGAACAGGCTGCCCAGGGTGTTGTCGATGGTGTCCTGGTGGCCGGTTTTGAGTAATTTCTGGAGCTGCGTATCCAGGCTGTGTTCCCAGGACCGCTCTTCGAGACGGCTGGCTGCCTGTACGATCGCCTGGGCAAAGGTGACCAGGCGCTGGCTGTCGGCAGTCAGTTTATGGGATGAATCTTTGGAAGGACGACGCATAGCGGGATAAGAGTCTCGGAAAGTGAAAAAAATGGATCAGTCAAACAATGATAAACCCTTATAACGGTATTGTAGAGGATTCGGCCGCACGCAATACGTAAGCTATCCTCAGATCATGCCAATAGTCGAAATTTCAAGGAAAAACGGGGCGCAGGGACGAAAAAAAGCGCCGGTCGAAACCGGCGCTCTTGTCTTGCCTCACAGCTGGGCTGATTACTCGGCCAGCAGTTGACGCAATACGAATGGCAGGATGCCGCCATGCTTGTAGTAATCGACTTCGATCGGCGTATCGATGCGCAGCAGCACTTTCACGTCGACGCTGGTGCCATCGGCGCGGTGGATCACCAGGGTAGCCAGTTGCTGTGGCTTGATTTCGCCTTCGAGGCCTTTCAGGTCGAAGGTTTCATTGCCGGTGATGCCCAGGGTCTGCACGCTGTCGTCGCCGATGAATTGCAGCGGCAGCACGCCCATGCCCACCAGGTTCGAGCGGTGGATGCGCTCGAACGAACGGGTGATCACGGCTTTCACGCCCAGCAGCTGGGTGCCCTTGGCTGCCCAGTCGCGCGACGAGCCCGTGCCGTACTCTTCGCCGCCGAAGACCATGGTTGGCGTACCTTCAGCAACATATTTCATCGCTGCGTCGTAGATCGACATCTGTTCGCCGGAAGGCTGGTGAACCGTGATGCCGCCTTCGACTGCCGAACCGTCCGCCTTGGCAGGGATCATGCGGTTTTTGATGCGCACGTTGGCAAACGTGCCGCGCATCATGATCTCATGGTTGCCGCGACGCGAGCCGTAGGAGTTGAAGTCCGCTTTCAGGACGCCGTTTTCCTTCAGCCATTTGCCTGCAGGGCCATTTTCCTGGATCGAGCCGGCTGGCGAGATATGGTCGGTGGTGATGGAATCGCCGAACACGCCCAGTGCGCGCGCGCCTTCGATGCCGGTAGCGACTGCTGCTGGCGTCATCGAGAAGTTGTCGAAGAACGGTGGTTCCGCGATGTAGGTCGATTTTGGCCAGTTGTAGACTTGACCGGACACGGTGGTGACTTTCTCCCACAGCTTGCCTGGCGCGCCCTTGACGTCCGCGTAGTTGTCCTTGAACACCTTGGCGTTCATGGCGAACTTCATCATGGCCGACACTTCAGCCGAGGTCGGCCAGATGTCGCCCAGGTAGACGTCCTTGCCGCCCTTGCCCTTGCCGACAGGCTCGGTCATTAGGTCGCGCGTCATGTTGCCGGCGATGGCGTAGGCGACGACCAGCGGTGGCGAAGCCAGGAAGTTCGAGCGGATGTTCGGGTGAATACGCGCTTCGAAGTTGCGGTTGCCCGACAGCACGGCCGACGCGACGATGTCGTGCGTGGCAATCGCTGCGTTCAGCTCAGGCGTCAGGTCGCCGGCATTGCCGATACAGGTGGTGCAGCCGTAGGCGGTCACGCCAAAGCCCAGTTTTTCCAGGTACGGCAGCAGGCCGGCAGCGGTCAGGTACTCGGTCACGACGCGCGAGCCGGGAGCCAGCGAGGTCTTGATGTGCGGCGCGACTTTCAGGCCGGCTTCCACGGCTTTCTTGGCCAGCAGGCCGGCAGCCAGCATCACGCTCGGGTTCGAGGTGTTGGTGCACGAGGTGATCGCGGCGATCAGCACGTCGCCGTTCGACACTTTCACGCCATTCGTCGTTTCGTACACGGCAGCCAGGTCGGCCGGATTCTTGTTGAAGCCGTTTTCCGTGGTTGGCTTGGCGAACAGTTCGGCGAAGTTCGCCTTGACGTTGCCGATTTCGATACGGTCTTGCGGGCGTTTCGGGCCGGCCAGCGACGGAGCGACCGTCGCCAGGTTCAGTTCCACCACGCGGGTGTAGTCGATGTCGCCCGCTTTTGGAATGCCGTACAGGTTTTGCGCCTTGAAGTAGCCTTCGAACGCGGCGATTTCAGCCTTGCTGCGGCCGGTGCCCTTGAAGTAATCGATGGTCGCGTCGTCGACCGGGAAGAAGCCCATGGTCGCGCCGTATTCCGGTGCCATGTTGGCGATCGTCGCGCGGTCCGTCAGGGTCAGCGATTCGGTGCCTACACCGAAGAATTCGACGAACTTGCCGACGACTTTCTCTTTGCGCAGCAACTCGGTGATGGTCAGCACCAGATCGGTGGCGGTGCAGCCTTCGCGCAGCGCGCCCGACAGGTTCACGCCGATGACGTCAGGCGTCAGGAAGTAGACCGGCTGGCCCAGCATGCCCGCTTCCGCCTCGATGCCGCCCACGCCCCAGCCGACCACGCCGATGCCGTTGATCATGGTGGTGTGCGAGTCGGTGCCGACCAGGGTGTCAGGGTAGTACACGTCGCCGGCTTTCTTGCCTGCGTGGTGCACGCCGCGTGCCAGGTATTCCAGGTTGACCTGGTGGACGATGCCGAAGCCTGGTGGCACGACGCCGAATGTGTCGAATGCCTGCATGCCCCATTTCATGAACTGGTAACGCTCGTTGTTACGCGAGAATTCCAGTTTCATGTTCAGGTCCAGCGCTTTCTTTTCGCGGTAGTGATCGATGGTCACCGAGTGGTCGACCACCAGGTCGACCGGCACCAGCGGTTCGATTTTCTTGGCGTCGATACCCATCTTGGCGGCCACGTTGCGCATCGCTGCCAGATCGGCCAGCAGCGGAACGCCGGTGAAGTCTTGCAGCACGACGCGCGCCACTACGAACGGGATCTCGTCGGTGCGCTCGGCGGTCGGGCCCCAGCTCGCCAATTGCTTGACGTGTTCTTCGGTGACTTTTTTGCCGTCGCAGTTGCGCAGTACCGATTCGAGCACGATGCGAATCGACACTGGCAGGCGGGAGACATTGATGCCCAGGCTTTTTTCCAATGCAGGCAGGGAGTACAGCTTGCCCTTCTTGCTATCCGAAATATTAAAGTCCTTGAGCGTGTTCAGAGTGTTGCGGGACATGACCTCTCCTTGTTGGGTATCGTCTATTTATTGATGATTCAAATTACAAAACATGACTGAGCCCCCGAAGAGGCCCTTGCTACGCACATCAGCCGCCGGTGACGGGCAAGACGCCCAGCGATGGCGGGGCTTCCACCACTGCCGCCGGTTTGGCTTGCTCCTCATCCTTGCATTCATTGGCCAGCTGGCGCCCCTGCTTGGAATCGAGCAGCATGCCTTTGGCCGGGATGCCGATCCAGACCAGGCCGTACAAGCGGTTCTCGAAGCGGTTGGCGCCGGTGGTGGTGCCAACGCGGCTCAGGCGGTGCAGGCGCTTCTTCCAGCGCAGGGCGATGTGTTTGTCGTCAGTAGCATTGGTGTAGATGGTAATTTTATTACCAAGTTCACAATTAAAATCGGTGGAGGCCGAGCCTGTCGTGTTCGGTTCATCGGCCTCTTCCTTGTCGGCGACCGACATGGCGAGCGGATGCGCTTCCTTGGCGGCCGCCTTGGCCTTGGTGGTCTTGGCCTTTGGCTTTGCCTTGACTGCCTTGGGATTTGCCTCTGCCGTGGCGGCGAAACTGGCTGGCGCCAGCGTGAGGGTCATGGCGCCCAGCGCGACGCTGCAGGCAATTGCTAATTTGGAGATGGACATCGTGTAATTCCTGTCAGTTTTCAGTGGTGCTGGTAGGCAGCGCGTTGAGTAATGCAGCGGCCGCTTCGGGCAAGCCCAGGCCTGCCAGTTTGGCGCGTTGCAAAACGGTCCAATAATATCGGTAGCTGGCGCGGTCATGCAAGCGGCCATTTTGCGCAATCGGTCCCCAGTTGGCGCGCAGCGCTTCATTCAGGATGTTGCTGGCCTCATTGACTTCGGACAGGCGCGGCGTGAAGGCCTTGATGATGGGCTTGATCTGGTCCGGGTGGATGCTCCACATGCGCGTGTAGCCGAACTCGGCCGTCGCGCGCTGGGCGTCATTCGCCACCACGGCCGAATCGCGCACGTCCGTCGTCACATTGTGCGACGGTACCTTGCCGTGCGCGTGGCAGGCGGCCGCCACTTCGAGCTTGGCGCGCACCACCAGCGGGTGCGTGAACTGGCCCGGCGTGCGCATGGCAGCGGCGGGAATGGCGCCATAATGGGCCGAGACGAAATCCATGATGCCGAAGGACAGGCATTCGACCTGGGGCAGGGCGGCGATCGCGTAGGCGTCGCGCAGCGCGCCGTGCGTTTCGATCAGGATATGCACGGGCAGGTTGTCGCGGCCGGCGCGGCGCGCGTGCAGGTTGATCAGGTCGATGGCCAGCATGGCATCCTGCACGCCGCCCACCTTGGGCACGGCGATGTAGGCCAGGCGGGACGCGGCGCTGCAGATGATTTCCACGTCGCGCGCGAAAAACGGGCTGTCGACGTCGTGCACGCGTACGCCGATGCGGTTGAACTGGTTTTCGTCGCTGGCCAGCAGGCCGGCGATCATGTGGGCGTGGGTTTCTTCGTTGCCGGCGCTGGCGCCGTCTTCGCAGTCGAACGTGATGTCGAACAGGGGGCCAAGCTCTTGTTGCAAAGCAATCGATTTACGCATCAGCTTTTCGGAGCCGGCGTAGTGGTCGCAAGCGGCGAGCAACAGCGGCTGGCGTTTGCCTTGGAATAAAACCTCGGAAGGGTGCATGCTTAAGGCATTTCTGCAGGTAAAAACTACTTGATAAAACAGCCGCGCCGCGAATCTCGCGGGGCGGCCTTCTTGGCGGGCGGCGCTCAGGCCGCGCCGCCAATACTGGATTTATGCCAGCAGGTGTTTCACGCCTTCGCGCTCTTCGGTCAGTTCTTTCAGGGTCAGGTTGATGCGCTCTTGCGAGAATGCATCGATTTCCAGACCTTGAACGATGGTGTACTCACCGTTGTCGGTGGTGACCGGGAAGCCGAAGACGGTGCCTTCAGGGATGCCATACGAGCCATCCGAAGGAACGCCCATGGTGGTCCACTTGCCGGCGGTGCCCAGCATCCAGTCATGGATGTGGTCGATGGCGGCGTTCGCTGCCGACGCTGCCGACGACAGGCCGCGCGCTTCGATGATGGCCGCGCCGCGCTTGCCGACGGTTGGCAGGAAGGTGTTGGCATTCCATTCCTGGTCGTTGATCAGGTCCTTGACGGCCTTGCCGTTTACGGTGGCGAAACGGTAGTCGGCGTACATGGTTGGCGAGTGGTTGCCCCAGACGGTCAGCTTCTCGATATCCTTGACGGGGGTGCCGGTCTTGGCAGCGACTTGCGACAGCGCGCGGTTGTGGTCCAGACGCAGCATGGCGGTGAAGTTTTTCGCCGGCAGCGATGGCGCCGATTTCATGGCGATGTAAGCGTTGGTGTTGGCAGGGTTGCCGACCACCAGTACTTTGACATTGCGCGAAGCGACGGCGTCGAGCGCCTTGCCTTGTACCGTGAAGATCTGGGCGTTCGCTTCCAGCAGATCCTTGCGTTCCATGCCCGGGCCGCGTGGACGCGCGCCAACCAGTACGGCGACGTCGACATCCTTGAATGCGGTCAGCGGATCGGAGTGAGCGGTCATTTCCGTCAGCAGCGGGAAGGCGCAATCGTCGATTTCCATCATCACGCCCTTGAGCGCCTTCTGGGCTTTTTCGTCCGAGATTTCAAGCAGTTGCAAGATGACAGGCTGGTCTTTGCCGAGCATGTCGCCATTGGCGATGCGGAACAACAGGGCGTAGCCGATCTGGCCGGCGGCGCCGGTCACTGCAACACGCATTGGGGTTTTAGCCATGATGAATCTCCAAAGTGGGAAAGAAAACGGGCTTGAAGCTGGGCTTACGCTTATCCGGAAAAACTATAATGATACCAAAACCGGCCGGCGCCACCGAATTGCTGGTGTACGCTGCCGTCACGCTCGTGCTGCATGAGGCCAGAGTGGCTGGCCGACAACATAAAACGCTGGCTCACAAGTTTTATCGAGGGCAGTTTAGGCCTCCGATCTGTATCTGTCAATCATATCTTATGTCTTATATAAGACAGATAACTACGAGTGTTTTACTGGACGCGGGCAGTGATTTGTGTTGAAATGTCGGACTATGAATTCCGCCTCGTCCAATCTGACCAACAATGCCACTGCTGCAAGCGGGGCGGTCAGTCCGACCGCGAGCTCCCCGGCCACGCCCGTTGCCGCAGCGGCCAGCACGCCAGTCGCCGTGGCGGCCGGCACGAATACCACTGCGACGGCGATGCCCGTCGCCAGCGCTTCCCCCACCTTCAGTCCCCTGTACCAGCAGATCAAGGCGCTCATTACGCAGAGCCTGCAATCGGGCGAGTGGAAGCCTGGTGAGCTCATTCCCAGCGAAGTCGAGCTGGCAGGGCGCTTCAAGGTCAGCCAGGGCACGGTGCGCAAGGCGATCGATGAACTGGCCGCCGAGAATCTCGTCATGCGCCGCCAGGGCAAGGGTACTTTTGTTTCCACTCACCATGAGGCGCGCGCGCATTTCCGCTTCCTGCGCCTGGTGCCGGACGAAGGCGTGCCGCATTATCCAGAAAGCAAGTTCATCGAAGTCAAGCGCGTGCGCGCGCCCGCCGACGTGGCGCGCCTGATGGATCTGAAGTCCGGCGACGCCGTCATCTTCATCAAGCGCGTGCAGTATTTCGATGGCGTGCCGACCATCGTCGAGGAGCTGTGGTTGCCCGGCCTGATCTTCAAGGGGCTGACGGCCGAGCGCCTGGTGGAATACAAGGGTCCCATGTATGGTCTGTTTGAAACGGAATTTGGCACGCGCATGATACGCGCGTCCGAGCAGATCCGCGCCGTGTGCGCCGATGCGGGCGCCGCGCAATTGTTAAATATCGACCTCGGCACGCCCTTGCTCAGTTCCGAGCGCGTGTCGTTTACCTACGGCGACAAGCCGGTCGAACTGCGCCGGGGCTTGTACCTGACCAGTCGTCATCATTATCAGAATGAACTCAGCTGAAGTAGCGGGGCGCCTCCAGGTGCCCGGAAAAGCGGCAAGGCTGAAGTGCATCGCTTGCAAGATGCCTGCCGCGAGGCGGGCAGCGGAGACAACAGAAAGCGCAGCTAAAGCATGGCCCGCTCCAGCGGGCCGTGCTTTGCCGGCGATTCTGTAATTAAATTACGTGAACTACGGAAAGTAGCGCGGTATTTTGTAGTAAAAAACCATTTTGGTTATATGTAACAATAGATATTGGTATGGGTTGCGAAAATCGGCGAAAATCGCGGCTTCAATATTTAGTTGAAATTCAAAGGGGAGGTTTTTGTTATGTCTGAAGCCGTAAGAGAAGTACCAAAAAAAGAACGGCCGCAATTCCGTAACATTCATGTTACCGAATTGTCGAACTACCGCATGGCTGTCGGCGCCATCGTCTCGATCCTGCATCGCATCAGCGGTTTCATCATTTTCGCCCTGCTGCCATGCATCCTGTACATGCTGGAACTGAGCCTGCGCTCCGAGATGTCCTATGCCTATTTCCAGGGCATCGCCTCGCACTGGTTCGTCAAGCTGATCACCCTGGGTCTGGTCTGGGCCTTCCTGCACCACTTCTGCGCCGGCATCCGTCACCTGTTCATGGATGTGCACGTTGCCATCGAAAAAGATTCGGCCCGCAAGACCGCTACCTCCGTGCTGGTCGTGAGCGTGTTGTTGACGGCCTTGGTCGCTTTGAAACTGTTTGGAGTATTTTAAACATGGCAGACAATAATATCGGACCGAAACGCCTCGTCGTCGGTGCCCATTACGGCTTGCGCGATTGGCTGGCGCAACGCGTCACCGCCATCGTCATGGTGGCCTATGTGGCCATCCTGCTGATTTCTTTCTTGACTGGCAGCAACTTCAGCTATGAAGGCTGGGCTGGTCTGTTCGCACAGCAGTGGTTTAAATTGTTCAGCCTGGTGACCTTCCTGGCGCTGTTCTACCACGCATGGGTCGGCGTACGCGACATCTGGATGGACTACGTGAAAAGCGCTGGCCTCCGTCTGACCCTGCAAATTGCCACCATGCTGTGGTTGATCGCTTGTGCCGGCTGGACGGTACAGATACTCTGGAGTGTGTAATCGTGGCAGCATATAAATCTGCAATCCCTACCCGCCGCTTTGATGCGGTAATCGTTGGCGCCGGCGGTTCCGGCATGCGCGCGTCGTTGCAACTGGCTGAAGCCGGCCTGAACGTCGCTGTCCTGTCGAAAGTTTTCCCGACCCGCTCGCACACCGTTGCGGCGCAGGGCGGTATCGGCGCGTCGCTCGGCAACATGGCTGAAGACAACTGGTTCTGGCACATGTTCGACACCGTCAAGGGTGGCGACTATCTGGGCGACCAGGATGCCATCGAATTCATGTGCCGCGAAGCACCGAAAGTCGTGTACGAACTGGAACACTTCGGCATGCCATTCGACCGCAACCCTGACGGCACCATTTATCAGCGTCCATTCGGCGGCCACACGGCCCACTTCGGCGAAAAGCCGGTGCAGCGCGCCTGCGCGGCAGCTGACCGTACCGGTCACGCCCTGTTGCACACGCTGTACCAGCGCAACGTGCGTGCGCGTACCCACTTCTTCGTCGAATGGATGGCAATCGACCTGATCCGTGACGCCGAAGGCGACGTGATCGGTGTTGTTGCGCTGGAAATGGAAACCGGCGAATGCATGATCCTGGAAGCAAAGACGACGGTCATGGCAACGGGCGGCGCAGGCCGCATCTTCGCCGCCTCGACCAACGCCTTCATCAACACGGGCGACGGCATGGGCATGGCGGCACGCGCCGGCCTGCCGCTGCAAGACATGGAATTCTGGCAGTTCCACCCGACCGGCGTGGCCGGCGCGGGCGTCTTGATCACCGAAGGCGTGCGCGGCGAAGGCGGCATCCTGATCAATAGCGAAGGCGAACGCTTCATGGAGCGCTATGCGCCGACCCTGAAGGATCTGGCGCCGCGCGACTTCGTCTCGCGTTCGATGGACCAGGAAATCAAGGAAGGCCGCGGCTGCGGTCCTAACAAGGACCACGTGATGCTGGACTTGCGCCATATCGGCGCCGACACCATCGCCAAGCGCCTGCCGTCGATCCTGGAAATCGGCCACAAGTTCGCCAACGTCGACGCCACCAAGGAACCGATTCCTGTCGTGCCGACGATTCACTACCAGATGGGTGGCATCCCGACGAACATCCACGGCCAGGTCGTCACCCCGACCGGTCCGGATAATTCGGCGAAAGTCGTCAACGGCCTGTACGCGATCGGCGAATGCGCCTGCGTGTCGGTGCACGGCGCCAACCGCTTGGGCACGAACTCGCTGCTGGACCTGGTGGTCTTCGGCCGCGCGGCCGGCAACCACATCGTCAACAGCGGCCTGAAAGCCAAGGAAAACAAGCCTTTGCCAGCCGACGCTGCCGAATTTGCCATGGGCCGCCTGGCGCGCCTGGAAAACTCGACCGGCACGGAAACCGTGCAGGGCGTGGCGAACGACATCCGCGCCACAATGCAGAAGTACTGCGGCGTGTTCCGTACCGACGAGATGCTGAACAAAGGCGTCGAAGAAATCATGAAGCTCGACGAGCGCCGCAAGCAAGTCTCCTTCAAGGATAAATCGATGGTCTTCAACACGGCCCGCGTGGAAGCGCTGGAACTGGACAACCTGATCGAGACGGCGAAAGCGACCATCGTTTCGGCAGCCGCCCGCAAGGAATCGCGCGGCGCCCACGCCCAGGACGACTATCCGCAACGTGACGACGACAACTGGATGAAGCACACTCTGTGGTATTCGGAAGGCAACCGACTGGCATACAAGCCAGTCGTGACCAAGCCGCTGACGGTTGATACCTTCAAACCGAAACCACGTACTTTCTAAGGCTATACCATGGCACGCACTCTTAAATTCAAAATCTACCGCTACGATCCTGACCAGGATGCCAAGCCGTACATGCAAGACCTGACGGTCGAACTGAAAGACACCGACAAGATGCTGCTCGACGCACTGCAGCGCATCAAGGCGGACGTCGATGACTCGCTGGCCCTGCGCCGCTCGTGCCGCGAAGGCGTGTGCGGTTCGGACGCGATGAACATCAACGGCAAGAACGGTCTGGCATGCACCACCAACCTGAACGAACTGTCGGAGCCTATCGTGCTGCGTCCGTTGCCAGGTTTGCCGGTCATCCGCGACCTGATCGTCGACATGACGCAATTTTTCAAGCAGTACGATTCGATCAAGCCTTTCCTGATCAACGATTCGATCCCGCCTGAAAAAGAACGCCTGCAGTCGCCGGAACAGCGCGAAGAGCTCGATGGCCTGTACGAGTGCATCCTGTGCGCATGCTGCTCCACGTCGTGCCCGTCGTTCTGGTGGAATCCGGACAAATTCGTCGGCCCGGCCGGTCTGCTGCAAGCCTACCGCTTCATCGCCGATTCGCGCGACGAAGCTACCGGCGCGCGTCTGGACAACCTGGAAGACCCGTACCGCCTGTTCCGCTGCCATTCGATCATGAACTGCGTCGACGTCTGCCCGAAAGGCTTGAACCCGAACAAGGCGATCGGCAAGATCAAGGAATTGATGGTCCGCCGCGCGATCTGATTCGTCTGATCGCGTCCGCCGGGCGCCGTTTGCGGGAAGAGGGTATCCTCTCTTGCCTGCAGGCGGCGCCTGCAAAGCAGCAGCGTGCCGCAAGGCACGCGTAAAGTGGTAAACCAAATGACAGAATCAATTTTGTCCTCGCATCAGGCCGACCCGGCCAACCGCGCCCGCCTGCGCTGGCGTTCACGCCGTGGCCTGCTGGAAAACGACATTATCCTGACCCGTTTTCTCGATGCGTATGAAACCGAATTGACCGATGAAGAAGTTGACGCGCTGACGCGTTTGCTGGATTTATCGGACAATGCGTTAATGGATCTGGTACTGGCCCGTAAAGAGCCGGAAGGCGAAGTCGATCTGCCGCATGTGCGCGCACTGCTGCAACGACTGCGCATTGCCTAGACGCCTGGGCGATATATTGCAAACGGTGCGAGTGGCGCGCTGTAGCACTGCCGAATTGCGGTGCGAATTGCAGCCAGAATTTTTGATTTTAATTTCGACTCACTCCCGAGAAGGAAGAGCCCATGAATATCTCTGACACAAAAGCTACCCTGTCGTTCTCCGATGGCAGCCCATCGCTTGAATTTCCAATCTACAAAGGCACGGTTGGCCCGGACGTCATCGACATCCGCAAACTGTACGCCGGTAGCGGCAAGTTCACCTACGACCCAGGCTTTATGTCGACCGCCGCCTGCAACTCGTCGATCACCTACATTGACGGCGACAAGGGTGAGCTGCTGTACCGTGGTTACCCGATTGAACAGTTGGCCGTCAACGCCGACTTCATGGAATCGTGCTACCTGCTGCTGAACGGCGAACTGCCGAACGCGGCGCAGAAAGCCAAGTTCGTCGACACCGTCACCAAGCACACGATGGTGCACGAACAGATGCAATTCTTCTTCCGTGGCTTCCGCCGCGACGCGCATCCGATGTCGGTCCTGGTGGGCACCGTCGGTGCGCTGGCATCGTTCTACCATGATTCGCTGGACATCAACGACCCGCGTCACCGCGAAGTGTCGGCCATCCGCCTGATCGCCAAGATGCCAACCCTGGTCGCCATGACCTACAAGTACTCGGTCGGCCAGCCGTTCGTGTACCCACGCAACGACCTGTCGTACAGCGCCAACTTCATGCACATGATGTTCGCCAATCCGTGCGAAGAGTACAAGGTCAACGACGTGCTGGTGCGCGCCCTGGACCGCATCCTGATCCTGCACGCAGACCACGAGCAAAACGCATCGACCTCGACCGTCCGTCTGGCCGGTTCGTCGGGCGCCAACCCGTTTGCCTGTATCGCTGCCGGTATCGCCTGCCTGTGGGGCCCTGCCCACGGCGGCGCCAACGAAGCGGCACTCAACATGCTCAAGGAAATCGGCACCGTCGAGAACATCCCTGCCTTCATCGAGCAAGTCAAGGACAAGAACTCCGGCGTCAAGCTGATGGGCTTTGGCCACCGCGTGTACAAGAACTTCGATCCACGCGCCAAGCTGATGCGTGAAACCTGCTACGAAGTGCTGCAAGAACTGGGTCTGCAAGACGACCCGCTGTTCAAGCTGGCGATGGAACTGGAAAAGATTGCACTGAACGACGACTACTTCGTTTCGCGCAAACTGTACCCGAACGTCGACTTCTACTCGGGCATCGTGCAATCGGCGCTGGGCATCCCTGTGTCGCTGTTTACCGGTATCTTCGCCATGGCCCGCACCATCGGCTGGATCGCCCAGTGGAACGAAATGATCGCCGATCCGGAACAGAAAATCGGCCGTCCACGTCAGCTGTTCGTCGGTTCGACCACGCGCGAAGTACTGCCACTGGACAAGCGCGCCTAAGTTACGGCGCCGTGTTCCTGCCGGGCCTTGCGGTCCGGCGCAAAAAAGCGAGCCTGATGGCTCGCTTTTTTTATGCAGGTCTGCAGCGCCGATTACAAGCACGGCGGCCAGACTGTTATGCTCCGGCACTGGTAAAACAGGAAGCACAACGCGATGAACGAAGAAACATGCGCCCCCAGCGGCGTGGCCCT
Organism: Janthinobacterium breve; assembly: GCF_051380895.1. Classification (NCBI taxonomy): domain Bacteria; kingdom Pseudomonadati; phylum Pseudomonadota; class Betaproteobacteria; order Burkholderiales; family Oxalobacteraceae; genus Janthinobacterium; species Janthinobacterium breve. The sequence continues at coordinate 199,872 of NZ_JBNYXY010000014.1, forward strand.
GGGCGATACGGCATTTGGCTACACCTTGTCGCTGATCGGTGGCAAATACAAGATGCTGATCCTGTACGCGCTCGCGGAAAACAGGGTGCTGCGGCATAACGAACTCAAGCGTCATCTCGGTGGCATCGCCTTCAAGACCCTCAGCGTCGTCTTGAAGGAGCTGGAAGCCGATGCGCTGATTATCCGCAAGGAATATCCGCAAGTGCCGCCCAAGGTCGAATATTTCCTTTCAAGCAAGGGGGCATCGCTGATCCCCGTGCTGCATACCCTGTGCGAGTGGGGCGAGCAGCACCAGCCAAGTTGATAAGGATGGGTATGACAAGGCGGCTTTCTGTGATTGAGTAGCTTACTTTTCATATGGTATGAGTAGTCAATGTGCGTACTTGTTAAAAATACTCACTATGGCTATGCTGGTTCTGCCTCTGGAGGTGCGATCATGCGCCTCGGGGCAGGGTATCGGCTTGCCTGTTTTTCGGCGAATGCGGGCCCGGTGCGTCCATCCCATTCTCAGGAAAGAAGTATCATGAAAACCCTCGTAATCGTCTTCCATCCCTCGATCTCCACTTCGGTGGCCAACAAGCGCTGGCTGCAGGAACTGGCGCAGTATCCTGACCGTTACACCATTCATGATGTGTACCAGGTTTATCCGGAAGGAAAAATCGATGTGGCGCGCGAACAGGCGCTGGTGGAGGCGCACGCCAATGTGGTCTTGCAGTTCCCCGTGTACTGGTTTAACTGTCCGCCCTTGATGAAGCAGTGGCTCGATGAGGTGCAAGCGCATGGCTGGGCCTATGGCACGGGCGGTGATGCGTTCAGGGGCCGCAAGGTGGCGCTGGCCGTCACGGCCGGCATCCGGCAGGAGGACTTCACGCCGCAAGGCAAGTGGAACGTCACCTTGGCGCAGCTGCTGGCGCCGTTTGATGTCACGCTGGCCTATGTAGGCGCCGACAACCGCTGCTTCTTTGCCTTCTATGGTGCGGAAGACGGGCCGAAGGAAGCGGGTTATGCCGAGCGGCTGGCGCGCAGCGCGCAAGCGTATGAGCGCTTCCTGCTTGCCTTGTAAGGCGGGCTGTGTCAGTTGAATGCCGCTTCCAGCTGGCGCAGCGCAATGTGCTGGCCCTCCAGTTGCAGGCTCTCGCCCTCATAGGCCTGGGGCATGACGATGCAGCGCGGTGCATTGTGCTTGAGGATGCCGCCCCAGTGGGCGACCCTGGCACCGGCCTGGCGGCGGATCGCCTCGACCGTGGCGCCGCTGGCCAGGATGCGGGCTTGCGGAAAGGCTTGCTGCAGCACGCCCAGGCCGAAATAGGCTTGCGGTTCGGCTGCGCTGATATAGATGGTGGTCAGGCGCTTGCCGCTGGTGGCGATGGTGTGCGCTAACTGCGCCGCATCGTCGCGCAGGAACTGGGCGTTGATCAGGATGGCGTCCGCCACCCCGCTCAACAGTAATGAGGTGGATGGGGCGCAGCCCAGAACATCCAGGCGGAAGGCGTCAAGGGTGCCGGAGAGGCGGGCGGCGCGTGCCAGCATATTGTTCTTTCTGCATTGGATACTCTCGTCGTATATTATCCTTTCGACCAGGCGCGAGAAATAGGGTAGATTGCAACACTTAGTTGCACGGATCGGACGAATCAATGAAAGCGCACAAATGGACCGCATAAGCGCCGCACAGGTATTTGTCGCCATCGCCGAGCGCGGCAGCATGGTGGCCGCCAGCGAGGCGCTCGATATGTCGCGCGCCATGGTGACGCGTTACCTGGCCGAAATGGAGCATTGGGCGGGGGCGCGCCTGCTGCATCGCACCACGCGCCGCCTGAGCCTGACGGATGCGGGCGAGGCCACGCTGGCGCGCTGCCGCCAGATGCTGGAAGTGGCCGGCGCCATGGCCGTCGCCTCGCCCGGGGGAATCGACACGCCGCACGGCTTGCTGCGCATTACCTGCTCGCAATCGCTGGCGCAGACGGCGCTCGCTGGCGCAGTGACCGCTTACCTGCGGCGCTACCCGCGCGCCGCCGTCGACCTGCAGATGGAGAACCGCGCCGTCAACCTGGTGGAGCAGCGCATCGACCTGGCGATCCGCATCACGAACGCGCTCGAACCGAACCTGATCGCGCGCCAGCTGGCCAGTTGCGCGTCGGTGGTGTGCGCCGCACCATCGTACCTGGCGGCGCATGGCACGCCGCGCCGGGCGGAAGACCTGGCCCTGCATAACTGCCTGACCTATACGTATTTCGGCAAGAGCCTGTGGCAGTTCACGCACGATGGGGAAGCGCTCACTGTCCCCGTCAGCGGCCGCCTGTCGGCGAACGAATCGCTGGTCCTGCTGGTGGCCACGGTGGCTGGGGCGGGCATCGCCATGCAGCCGCGCTATTCGGCCGCGCCGCTGATCGCCAGCGGGCAGCTGGTGGAACTCCTGCCCGCGTATCAGCCGCAGGACATGGGCATCTACGGCATCTATACGTCGCGCCAGCACATGTCGCCCCTGCTGCGCACCATGCTCGACTTCCTGGTCGAGTGGTTTGCCGGCGATGCCGATTGGCTGGCGGCCATCGCGGCGGCGCCGTTGCCGGGCAGACCAGTTGGGCGCAAGCGGCCCGCCAGCATGGGCAGGGAAATGCCGTAAGCGCAACAGTAACAGGCTGGCAAGCCCGGGAAAATCAACGACACAGCTTACATTTGCTTGCCAAATAAAATTCAACTAGCCGTTGTTGCGTTACAATACCGCGTGCTATTCTAAATGACGGTATGCAGAATGCTGGTGCAATAAAAAAGCCCTTCCCCACAACTTGATGTGCAATCCGCTAACCGGTCAGGCCGTGTCGCGGAAGGTTAGATTAACCCGCTAATTCCTCGCGAAACGCGAAGAAAGGTGAGCAATATATGCAGCAATTAACGACCAACTCCTACCTGTTTGGTGGGAATGCTCCGTACGTGGAAGACCTGTACGAAGCGTATCTGAACAACCCAGGCTCGGTCCCCGATAACTGGCGCTCCTACTTCGACGCGATGCAGCACGTGCCTGCCGTCGATGGCAGCAACAAGCCTGACGTGGCGCATGCCTCCGTCGTCGCCTCGTTCGCCGAGCGCGCAAAAGCAGGTCCGATCCGCACAGTGACCGCTTCCTTCGATGCTGAAATGGGCCGCAAACGTGTTGCTGCTACGCAACTGATCGCCGCTTACCGCTACCTCGGTTCGCACTGGGCCAATCTGGATCCGCTGCAACGCCAGGAACGTCCGATGATTCCTGAGCTCGAGCCGAGCTTCTACGGTTTCACCGACGCGGACATGGACACCGTGTTCAACATCAGCAATACCTATTTTGGCCCCGAGACCGCCACCCTGCGCGATCTGCTGAACTATCTGCGCGACACCTACACGCGTTCGATCGGTGCCGAATTCATGTACATCTCCGATCCGGCCGAAAAGCGCTGGTTGCAAGAGAAGCTGGAAGCTATCCGCTCCACCCCGAATTTCACCCCAGAGAAAAAAATCCACATCCTCGACCGCCTGACCGCGGCTGAAGGCCTGGAACGCTACCTGCACACCCGTTACGTGGGTCAGAAGCGCTTCTCCCTGGAAGGCGGCGAAACCTTCATCGCCTCGATGGATGAAACCATCCAGCGCGCCGGCGAAAAAGGCGTGCAGGAAATCGTCATCGGCATGGCCCACCGCGGCCGCCTGAACGTACTGGTGAACACCCTGGGCAAAGCGCCACAGGAACTGTTCGAAGAATTCGAAGGCAAGCATGGCGACGACCTGCCTGCCGGCGACGTGAAGTACCATCAAGGCTTCTCGTCGGACATCTCCACCGCAGGCGGCCCGGTCCACCTGTCGCTGGCGTTCAACCCGTCGCACCTGGAAATCGTCAACCCTGTGGTCGAAGGTTCCGTCAAGGCCCGCATGGATCGCCGCGGCGACGCGCAGGGCGCGCAAGTGCTGCCTATCCTGGTGCACGGCGATGCCGCTTTCGCCGGCCAGGGCGTGGTCATGGAAACGCTGAATCTGGCGCAAACCCGTGGCTACCATACGGGCGGCACGGTGCATATCGTGATCAACAACCAGATCGGTTTCACCACCTCGGACCCGCGCGATGCACGTTCGACCCTGTACTGCTCGGACGTCGTCAAGATGATCGAAGCACCGGTCCTGCACATCAATGCCGATGATCCGGAAGCCGTGGTGCTGGCGACGCAAATTGCGCTCGACTACCGCATGGAATTCAAGAAGGACATCGTCCTCGACATCATCTGCTACCGCAAGCTGGGCCACAACGAGCAAGATACGCCGGCACTGACGCAGCCACTGATGTACAAGAAGATCGGCCAGCATCCAGGCACCCGCAAGCTGTACGCGGACAAGCTGGCAGCGCAAGGCGTGATCCCTGCCGATGGCGGCGACAAGATGGTGGCAGCTTTCCGCGACGCCATGGACGCCGGCAAGCATACCGTCGATCCGGTCATCTCGAACTTCAAGAACAAGTACGCCGTCGACTGGCTGCCGTTCCTGAACAAGAAATGGACCGATTCGGCCGACACCGCCGTGCCGATGACGGAACTGAAACGCCTGGCCACCCGCATCACCACCGTGCCGGAAGACTTCAAAGTCCACTCGCTGGTTGAAAAAGTACTGGGCGACCGTGGCACCATGGGCCGTGGCGAAATGAATCTGGACTGGGGCATGGGCGAACACCTGGCCTACGCTTCGCTGGTATCGTCCGGCTACGCCATCCGCCTGACGGGCCAGGACGCCGGCCGCGGTACCTTCGTGCACCGCCACGCCGTCTTGCATGATCAAAACCGCGAGCGTTGGGATGCCGGTACCTACATTCCGCTGCAAAACGTGTCGGACAACCAGGCGCCGTTCACCGTCATCGACTCGGTGCTGTCCGAAGAAGCAGTACTGGCCTTCGAATACGGCTACTCGACCGCTGAACCGAACACGCTGACGATCTGGGAAGCCCAGTTCGGCGACTTCGCCAACGGCGCGCAAGTGGTGATCGACCAATTCATCAGCTCCGGCGAAGTGAAGTGGGGCCGCGCTTCGGGCCTGGTCATGATGCTGCCGCACGGTTACGAAGGCCAGGGTCCTGAGCACTCGTCCGCGCGTCCTGAGCGTTTCCTGCAGCTGTGCGCAGACAACAACATGCAAGTGGTGCAGCCGACGACGGCTTCGCAGATCTTCCATTTGCTGCGCCGCCAGATGGTGCGCCAGTTCCGCAAGCCGCTGGTCATCCTGACGCCGAAGTCGCTGTTGCGCAACAAGGATGCCGGTTCGCCGCTGGCCGACCTGGCCAAGGGTGGTTTCCAGACCGTCATCGGCGAAGTCGACGACAAAATCGATGCCAAGAAAGTCAAGCGCGTGGTCGCCTGCTCGGGCAAGGTCTACTACGACCTGGTCAACGCACGCAAGACACGCGGCCAGACCGACACGGCCATCGTGCGCCTGGAACAGCTGTATCCGTTCCCGCACAAGTCGTTCGCTGCTGAACTGAAGAAGTTCCCGAACCTGGTTGAAGTCGTATGGGCCCAGGACGAGCCGCAAAACCAGGGCGCCTGGTTCCAGATCCAGCACAACATCTTCGAAGGCCTGGAATCGGGTCAGCGTCTGGCTTACGCCGGTCGTCCTGCTTCGGCGTCGCCTGCTGTCGGTTACTATGACAAGCACTACGCCCAGCAAAAAGATCTGCTGGAAACGGCATTCTCGAAGCTGAAGGGTTTTATCCTGACCAAGTAAGTGGCAGGATAAGGGGCGCCATGTCTGTGCATGGCGCCTGCGCGCATACATCATGACGGAGCGCCGCCCTTGCTACGCAGGGGCGGCGCCGCAATAACAAAATAAACGGAGTTTTACATGGCACAAATCGAAGTCAAAGTTCCCCAGTTGTCGGAATCGGTTGCAGAAGCGACCCTGCTGGCATGGCACAAGAAAGTCGGCGAGCCAGTCGCGCGCGACGAAAACATGATCGATATCGAAACCGATAAAGTGGTGCTGGAACTGCCGGCGCCAGTCGCGGGCGTGATCGTGCAGATCATCAAGGCCGACGGCGCTACCGTCGTCGCCGGCGAAGTCATCGCCATCATCGATACCGACGGCTCGGCCAAGGTCAGCCCGATGGAAGTGTCCGCTGTTCCCGCGCCAGCCCTGGCTGCTGCTGCGCAAGACGCCGCTACCGCGTCGGCCCCAGCTGCTGCAAGCAAAGGCGATGTCGCCATGCCTGCCGCTGCCAAGATCCTGTCCGAAAAAGGCCTGTCCGCTGGCGACGTCGCCGGTTCCGGCAAAGATGGCCGCGTGACCAAGGGCGACGCCCTGGCCGCTTCCGCCAAGCCAGCTGTCGCGCCACTGGCGCCAGCCGCTGCCAAGCCAGCGCTGCAGCAAGTTGCCACGCCGTTGGCCGCCCGCCTGGGCGACCGTCCGGAAGAGCGCGTGCCGATGAGCCGCCTGCGCGCGCGTATCGCCGAGCGTCTGCTGCAATCGCAATCGACGAACGCCATCCTGACCACGTTCAATGAAGTGAACATGCAGCCGGTCATCGACCTGCGCAACAAGTACAAGGACAAGTTCGAGAAAGAGCACGGCGTCAAGCTGGGCTTCATGTCCTTCTTCGTCAAGGCCGCTGTCGCTGCCCTGAAAAAGTACCCGATCATCAATGCCTCCGTTGACGGCAATGACATCGTTTACCACGGCTACTTCGACATCGGCATCGCTGTCGGTTCTCCACGCGGCCTGGTGGTGCCTATCATCCGCAACGCGGACCAGCTGTCGATCGCCGACATCGAGAAAAAAATCGGTGAATTCGGCGCGAAAGCCAAGGAAGGCAAGCTGACCCTGGACGACCTGACGGGCGGCACGTTCTCGATCTCGAACGGCGGCACCTTCGGCTCCATGCTGTCGACCCCGATCATCAACCCGCCGCAATCGGCCATCCTGGGCGTGCATGCGACCAAGGACCGCGCCGTTGTCGAAAACGGCCAGATCGTGGTGCGTCCGATGAACTACCTGGCCATGTCCTACGACCACCGCATCATCGACGGCCGCGAAGCCGTCCTGGGCCTGGTGGCGATGAAAGAAGCGCTGGAAGATCCTGCACGCCTGCTGCTGGACCTGTAAGCACTGTAGACCCCCGGCGTCGCCGCCGGGGCAATGTAGTTGATACCCCTTGCCAGAGGACGCAGCTGGCTGATCTCAATGAAAGAGGATTCCTATGAACGTCTCTGAAGAAATCAAGCGTCTGCACGAGTTGCACCTGGCGGGCGCCTTGAGCGACGCGGAATTCGCGCAAGCGAAAGCCAAGCTCCTGAGCAATATCAACCTGGACAAACCGGACACTCCATCCGACTCCGGTCCGACGAACGACCTGGTGCAGGAATTCAACCGCCTGCGCCGCTCGCGCAACGACCGCTGGCTCGGTGGCGTCTGCGGTGGCCTGGGCCGCGCTTCCGGCATGGAAGCGTGGATCTGGCGCCTCGTATTCGTCCTGTTTACATTGACCTTCGGCTTCGGCGTGGTGATTTACCTTCTATTGTGGATTTTCGTACCAGACGAAGAGATTGGAATAACAAAACATGAGTACTAAACAATTTGACGTAGTTGTCATCGGTGCGGGCCCTGGCGGCTACATCGCCGCCATCCGCGCAGCCCAGCTGGGCTTTTCCGTCGCCTGCGTCGACGAGTGGTCGAACGCCAAGGGCGGCGCCGCTCCTGGCGGTACCTGCACCAACGTCGGCTGCATCCCGTCGAAAGCGCTGCTGCAATCGTCCGAGCATTTCGAACACGCGGGCCACAGCTTCGCCGAGCACGGCATCGATGTCGCCGGCCTGAAGCTGAACCTGGGTCAGATGCTCAAGCGCAAAGACACGGTCGTCAAGCAAAACAACGACGGCATCCTGTACCTGTTCAAGAAGAACAAGATCGCCTTCTTCCACGGCCGCGCCGCTTTCGCTGCCGCCGCTGCTGGCGCGTATGAGATCAGCGTGACGGGCGAAGCCAACGAAACATTGAGCGCCAAGCACGTGGTCATCGCCACGGGCTCGAATGCACGCGAACTGCCGGGCGCACCATTCGACGAGAAACTGATCCTGTCGAACACGGGCGCACTGGCCATCGACGCCGTTCCAGCCAAGCTGGGCGTCATCGGTGCCGGCGTGATCGGCCTGGAAATGGGCAGCGTCTGGCGCCGCCTGGGTTCCGACGTCACCGTGCTGGAAGGCCTGCCGGTCTTCCTGGGCGCCGTCGACGAGCAGATCGCCAAGGAAGCGTCGAAGCTGTTCACCAAGCAAGGCTTGAAGATCAACCTCGGTTGCAAGATCGGTGCGATCACGCCAGGCAAGAAAGACGTCACCGTGGAATTCGTGGACGCCAAGGGCGAAGCGCAAAAAGCCGTGTTCGACAAACTGATCATCTCGATCGGCCGTACGCCGAACACGAATGGCCTGGGTGCTGACAAAGTCGGCCTGCAGCTGGACGAGCGCGGCTTCATCGCCGTCGACGGCGACTGCAAGACCAACCTGCCGAACGTGTGGGCAGTGGGCGACGTCGTGCGCGGCCCGATGCTGGCGCACAAGGCGGAAGAAGAAGGCGTTGCCGTGGCCGAGCGTATCGCCGGCCAGCACGGTCACACCAACTTCAACACGATTCCCTGGGTGATCTACACTTCGCCGGAAATCGCGTGGGTCGGCAAGACCGAGCAAACCCTGAAGGCCGAAGGCATCGCCTACAAGGCTGGCACTTTCCCGTTCATGGCCAACGGCCGTGCGCGCGCGCTGGGCGACACTTCGGGCATGGTGAAATTCCTGGCCGATGCGACCACCGATGAAATTCTCGGCGTGCACATCGTCGGCCCGATGGCGTCCGAACTGATTTCCGAAGCCGTCGTGGCGATGGAATTCAAAGCTTCGGCCGAAGACATCGCGCGCATCTGCCACGCGCACCCATCCTTGTCGGAAGCGACCAAGGAAGCGGCACTGGCCGTCGATAAGCGTACGCTGAACTTCTAGGCGGTACGGTACTTCGCAGCGGGCCGGCAAAGCAGTTTCTGCCTTGCCGGCCCGTTTGCGCTATGTCAAGAATCCCTGTTGAATCGAATCCCATGAACGTTGAAGAGTTTTACCAGCACGCGTTGCAGAAGCGCGATTTCAAGGCTGATGCCGCCCAGCGGCGCGCGGTCGACCGCCTGCAACTGTGCTATGACGAGTGGGTGGCCTACAAGGGCCAGCGCTCGAGTACCTTCAAGCGCCTGCTGAACCGTCCCGCCGTGCCGAAAGGCGTGTACATGTGGGGTGGGGTGGGGCGCGGCAAATCGTTCCTGATGGACAGTTTTTATTCGGTCGTGCCCCTGGTGCGCAAGACGCGATTGCACTTCCACGAATTCATGCGCGGCGTGCACCAGCAGCTCGATGAATTGAAAGGCGTGGCCGACCCGTTGGATGAGGTGGCCAAGCGCATCGCCAAGAAATACCGCTTGATCTGTTTTGATGAATTCCACGTCTCCGACATCGCCGACGCGATGATCCTGTACAACCTGCTGTCGGCCCTGTTCGCCAATGGCGTGTCCTTCATCATGACCTCGAATTACGATCCGGACCTGCTGTATCCGGACGGCCTACACCGCGACCGCATGCTGCCGACCATCGCGCTGCTGAAGGACAAGCTCGACGTGATGAACGTCGATGCGGGCGTCGATTACCGCGGCCGCGCGCTGGAGCAGGTGGAAAGTTACTATACGCCACTGGGCGCAGCCACCGACAAGGCCCTGCGCGACGCCTATGCGCGCATCGCCGAGACAGCCGACGAAGATGCGCGCATCCGCATCGAGAGCCGCGAAATCCACTGCCTGCGTCGCGCGGGCGGCATCATCTGGTTCGATTTCGCCACCCTGTGCGGCGGCCCCCGTTCGCAAAATGATTACCTGGAAATCGCCAGCCGCTTCCATACGGTGGTATTGTCCGGCATACCCGCCATGTCGGCGGCGCAGTCGTCCGAAGCGCGCCGTTTTACCTGGCTGATCGACGTGTTTTATGATCAAAAGGTCAAGCTGATCATGTCCGCCGAAGTGGCGCCCGAGCAGCTGTACACGAACGGCATGCTGGCCAACGAGTTTCACCGTACCGTTTCGCGTATCATCGAGATGCAATCGCGCGAATACATGGAAAAAGAACAGCGCGGCGCGGCCGACGCGATCGTTTGAGGCAGGGATAATGAATATGATGTTAAATACACTATACAAGCTGGGTGCGGCGCTGGGCCTGGCCCTGGCGTTGTCTGCCTGCGCGCACCAGGGTGGTGCGGCATTGGATGAGGTCGGTGCGCCGCAGTTGCCCGCCACCCTGTCGGTCGCCGAGGCGGATGCCAAGCTGAAGCAGTCAGCCAGCGAACGCGAGGCGGCGGAAAATGAGTTTGCCGCGCGCGAACTGGAGTGCTACAACAAGTTCTTCGTGAATAACTGCCTGGACCAGGCCAAGGAAAAGCGCCGCCTGATCCTCGTGCGCCTGCGCGCCGTCGAAGCGGAAGCGAACCACTTCAAGCGGGCCGAGTCCGTGCGCCTGCGCGATATCGACCTGGCCAGGACGCAGGAAAGTGCGCGCCTCGACGCCGAGCAGCGGGCTGCGGCCATGCCCAAGCCCGTGAAGGTCGTCGCGCCCGAGCCGGCGCCGCCCAAGCCGGAAGGCAAGAGCATTGCCGAGCGCGAAGCTGAGCAAGCGGCGAAGGTGGCGAAGCAGGCTGCCGCCGACGCTGCCGCCGCGCCGCGCCGCGCGGCCCGCGAGGCAGACTATGCGCGCAAGCAGGCTGACGCCGTGGCGCGCCAGAAACGCGTGGCGCAACGCCTGGCCGAGCGCCAGGCCGAAGCGCAGGCCAAGGCTGCGGCAGCGGCCGCGGCCAGCACGCCGGCCGTTGCTGTGCCTGTGCCGCCGGTCAATTAAGACCGCCGTGCAAGGGGCATGCGGGAAATGGCGTGCCCTAAGGCGCGCGGCAGGTTAAACTACGCACTCGCCGGTGATGCCGGCGCCGATGGCTGCCTGCGTACGCTGCGCGCGCCGGTTTAACAACACTGTTACCAACACTGCCTGGAACGCAACACATGAGCGATGCACAGCATATAGAGCGGCGCCTGATTGAACTCAACGTGGAGCACCGTGACCTCGATGCCGTCATCGAGTTGCTGATACTTGATGGTCACCATGATGAGCTGCAACTGCGCCGCCTGAAAAAGCGCAAGTTGCAATTGAAGGATCACATCACCTTGCTGAAAATGCAGTTGGTGCCCGATGTTCCCGCATGAGGGGCGCCAGTAGCGTCCAGTCCAGCCTTCACCTAAGTATATTTTGACCGATCACAATTTATTGCCCGCAAGCCCAGATGGCCAGCCTGCCGATTTGCAAGCCAGTCTGCCCGCCGAACCCTTGGCCGCGCCTGGCAAGCACGATGCCGACATCGAGCGCCTGTTTGGCGCCGGTGGCCCGCTCGGTCCCGCCGTGGGCAGCTACAAGCCGCGCCGTTCGCAAACGGAAATGGCCAAGGCCATCGCCCATGCCATCGACAGCCAGACCACCCTGATCGCCGAGGCGGGCACGGGCACGGGTAAAACCTTCGCCTACCTGGTGCCGGCCCTGATGTGGGGTGGCAAGACCATTGTGTCCACCGGCACGAAGAACTTGCAGGACCAGCTATTCCTGCGCGATATCCCCACCGTGCGCGCCGCGTTGCAGGCGCCCGTCTCCGTCGCCTTGCTGAAAGGCCGCTCGAACTACGTCTGTCATTACCATCTGGAACGTACCCTGCAGAACGGGCGCATGACCTCGCGCGACGACGTGGGGCATTTGCGCGAAATTTCGCGCTTCATCAAGATGACCAGTTCCGGCGACAAGGCGGAGCTGGCCAAGGTGCCGGAAAACGCCATGATCTGGAACCTGGTGACGTCCACGCGCGACACCTGCATGGGCGCCGAGTGCCAGTATTACCAGGATTGTTTCGTCATGAAGGCCCGCAAGGAAGCCCAGCAGGCCGACGTGGTGGTGGTCAACCACCATTTGTTCTTTGCCGACGTGGCCCTGAAGGACACGGGCGTGGCCGAATTGCTGCCGTCGGCCAACACCATCATCTTCGATGAGGCGCACCAGCTGCCCGATACGGCCACATTGTTCTTTGGTAACACGGTGTCCACGTCGCAAATCCTGGAACTGTGCCGCGACGTGCTGGCCGAGGGCCTGGCGCATGCGCGCGGTATCGACTGGGCAAAAACTGTCACGGTGGTGGAAAAGGCGGCGCGCGACCTGCGCCTGACGTTCTCGCAGGATATCGTGCGCTTGTCCCTGCCGCAAATCGCCCCGTCGAGCGACTTCTTTCCCGCGCTGGACACGCTCAAAGATGAGCTTGACGGCATGGTGGCGGTGCTGGAAACCCAGGCGGAACGGGCGGAAACGCTGGAGCAGTGCCGCGTGCGCGGCGTCGAGCTGGCGCAGCAGCTGAGCGGCTGGAAGTTCGATCCGAAGGCGAAAGTGACGGCCGGCGAAGAAGCCGTGTTCTGGGTGGAAGCGTTTTCCAGCTCCTTGCAGCTGCACAAGACGCCGTTGTCGATCGCGCCGATTTTTAACAACCAGCGCGAAGGCACGCCGCGCAGCTGGATTTTCACGTCCGCCACCCTGGCCGTGAAAAACGACTTCAAGCATTTTTCCGAACAGATGGGCTTGACGGGCGAACCGTCGCATACGTGGCCGAGCCCGTTCGACTATGGCCAGCAAGGTTTGCTGTTCGTGCCGCAAAACCTGCCGCAGCCGAATTCGCTGGGCTACACGGATGCCGTCATCGACTGCGCCCTGCCCATCATCGAGGCGGCGGGCGGGCGCACCTTCTTCCTGTGCACCACCTTGCGCGCCGTGAAGCGCGCGGCCGAACGCCTGGCCGACGAATTCAAGCAGCGGGGCTTGAATTTCCCCCTGTTCGTGCAGGGCGACAAGGGCCGCACGGAATTGCTCGATCAGTTCCGCGCGGCCGGCAATGGCGTGCTTATCGGTAGCCAGAGTTTCTGGGAAGGCGTCGACGTGCGCGGCGATGCGCTCTCTCTGGTGATCATCGACAAGCTGCCGTTCGCGCCGCCCGACGACCCGGTGCTGGCCGCGCGCATCGAAGTGATGGAAAAGCAGGGCAAGAACGGTTTCATGCACCATTCGCTGCCGGAAGCCATCATCAACCTGAAGCAGGGCGCTGGCCGGCTGATTCGTGACGAGGGTGACCGCGGCGTGCTGATGATCTGCGATCCGCGCCTCATTTCCAAGCCGTACGGCAAGCGCATCTGGCAAAGTCTGCCGCCGTTCAAGCGCACGCGCGATACCGCCGAAGTGGTGGAGTTCTTCCGCAACCTGCCCGCCAAGGGCGCTTAAGTCCTCGTTGCCGGCGCCATCCGCGCGCCGGCTTATTTCCCTTTGTTATCAAGCGAGTAGCGTTTTTTGCGCGGCGCCTGCCTGCGTGCCTGGCATGCCAGGATTGGGCGTGATCGCGCCAGTTCCTGGCTTCTTTCCGCATGTCCAGGACGCCAGACGCATCTTTGCGCCAGCGCAAACAGGGCTGTTGCCGGGCGGTCTACAGTGAGCTCATGCCTTGCAGGATCAAGGCGCGGCGATGGCAGGGCCGCACGGGGAACAGGGGGATGCCATGGAGATCCGCTACGGCTGTTTCTTGAGCTATGCACACGGCCAATATGCGTTCATGAACAAGTTCAAGAATGATCTCATCGAGGCGCTGGCTTGCTATCTGGAGCCGCACCTCGACCGCGAGGAAGTGCTGTTCATCGACAGCGAGCAACTGGGCGGCGGCGACGATATCGACCTGCGCGTGGCGCGCGCCATGTGCCAGAGCGTCTGCATGATCGTGCTGTACACGCCCAAATATGAAGCGCACGGCTATACGCGGCGTGAATTTGCCGCCATGCAACTCATCGAACAGGAGCGGCGCGCCTGGTATGAACTGCCCAGCCACCTGATCATCCCCATCATCATGACGCGCCATCCGGACGGCTTGCCGCCGCAAATCACGGAGTCGGGCCTGTACGTCGATTTCTCCGGCTATACGCTGGCCAGCGGCGACCTGAAGTCGAATCCGCAATACCTGCCCGATATCGAACGCATCGTGCAGCGTATTGCCACGCATTACCACTTGCTCAAGCGGTCGACACCGCCCGGTCACGATTGCAGCCGTTTCGTGTTACCCGCTATCCCGCCGGAATGGCGCGCCATCCCGCCTCCCCACTTTCCACGTTAATCACGTAAAAGGTCCCGTCATGGAATGCCAACGCCTCTCCCTGCCACCTTTGAGCGCCCCTGGCGAAGTCGTCACCTTCTATTCCTACAAGGGCGGTACGGGCCGCACCATGGCCCTGTCGAACATCGCCGTCCTGCTGGCGCGGCGCGAAAACGCCAGTGTGCCCGTGCTGATGCTGGACTGGGACATGGAGGCGCCGGGCCTGCACCATTATTTCGAGCAGCACGAGGAGCGACCGGGCGTGCTCGAGTTCTTCGAGGCGTGCCGCCAGCAGCTTGAACGCATCAGCCTGCAAACGGCGGGCGCGCGCGCCAGCGGGCAGGCCAGGGGGCGCGAAGATGCTGGGCGCGAGGATGCGGCGCTGGCGCAGCGCGTGCTCGACGCCATCGACTGGCAGCAATACGTGGTGCGCGTCGACCAGGGCAGCCCGCTGTACCTGATGCGCGCGGGGCGCTTCGATGCCAGCTACAGCGAGCGCCTGGCGCAGATGCGCTGGGACCAGTTGTTCGACACCTGCCCGGCCCTGTTTCGCTGCTTCGCCGATACCCTGGCCCAGCATTTCCGCTATGTACTGGTCGATTCGCGCACGGGCCGCACGGACAGCGCCGGCATCTGCACCACTCTACTGCCGAAAAAGCTGGTGGTGGTCTTCACGCCGAACCGGCAAAGCCTGGAAGGCGTCGATGCGCTCGTCACGCGGGCCATCGAGTACCGCCGCAGCCATGAAGACGAACAGCGTCCGCTGCTCGTGTATCCCTTGCCCTCGCGCATAGAAATGGGCGACGGCGCGCAGCGCGCCGAGTGGCGCCGCGGCGACGCGCACAAGGGCATCGCCGGCTTTCAGCCCCTGTTCGAGCGCCTGCTGCGCACTTCCTACGGTTTGCCGCAGATTGCCCTCGACAGCTATTTCGACGAAGTCCAGCTGCAGCAGACGAAAACCTTTGCCTATGGCGAGCAGCTGGCCGTGCGCATCGATCAGGGCGGCGACCGCTTTTCCCTCACGCGTACCTTCGAAGCCTTCCTGCACTGGCTGACGGGCGGCTATTTTCCATGGCAATCGAGCCGTGAAATCGCCTTGCTGGGCGCCATCGGCGAAGCGCGCCAGGCCTTGCTGCTCGAACCGGGCCGCGCCGTGGCCCTGCCGCTGGCGCGCGACCTGGCCCGTCTGGGCGAGCTGTACCGCAAGGACGGGCGCAGCGCGCAGGCGCTCGATGCCTTTCGCCAGAGCGTCGAGATCCGCGTGCGCCTGCTGGGCGAGGAACATCCCGACAGCCTGGCGGGCAAGAGCGGTATGGCGCGCCTGCTGCGCCAGCTGGGCAAGCTTGAGGAAGCCCGCTTCCTGGAAGAAGACGTGCTCGATGTGCGCGAGCGCGTGCTGGGCAGCGAGCATCCCGATACACTTGCCGCCCGGGCCTGCCTGGCGCGAACCCTCTTGCTGCAAGGGGAGCTGGCGGCGGCGCTGCTGCTGCAGGATACCGTGCTGGCAACTTACGCGCGCCAGCTGGGCGGCGAGCATCCCCTGACGCTGGAGGCGATGGATGGCCGCGCCACCACCTTGCTGCGCATGGGCCGGCTGGCGCAGGCGCAGCAATTGTTGGGCACGGTGGTAGCGGCGCGCGAGCGCCTGTTTGGCGCCGAGCATGGCGACACCTTGCGCAGCAAGCTGGCCCTGGCGCAGGCGCTGGGGCACGAAGGCGACCTGGAAGGCGCGCGGCGCATGTTCGTTGCCGTGCTGCAGGCGCAGGAGCGGCGCCTGGGCAACGACCATGCGGCCACCCTGGCCACGCGCGATTTGCTGGCCGATATCGTGGCCGGGCAGGGCGACTGGGCCGGCGCGCGTCAGCTGCACGAAGACCAGGTGGCGGCGCGCGAGCGCACGCACGGGCTCGACCATCCTGAAACCCTGATGAGCCAGCGCAAGCTGGCCGAGACGCTGCTGCGGCGTGGCGAGCTCGATGCGGCGCGCAGCGTGCAGGAGCAGGTGCTGGAAGTGCATGCGCGCCTGCTTGGCGAAGACCATCTCGATACCTTGCGCAGCAAGAAGCAATTGGCTGGCACTCTGCAGCAGCAGGGTGAGAGCGAGGCGGCGCGCCTGCTGGAAGACGCGGTGCTCAGCGGCAGCGACCGGCTGTTGAATGCGCCCGTCACGGGGCATGCGGACAGCGTATTGGACGGCGCCCGGCATTTACAGGAAACCATCCTGGCTGGCCGCGCCAACGGGCACGAAGGGGCCGAACCGGACACCCTGGCCAGCATGATCTTGATGTTGCAAGGCATGATAGAGCGCGAACAGTATGCGCAGGCGGGCGAACTGGCCGAGCATTTGAAGTCCTGCCTGCTACGTCCGGGCGTGCCGGGCAAGCTGCGCAGGCGCGGCATGGCGCAGCTGAAAAGAATGTATAAATTGCAAGGCGATCTGAATGCTTTGCTGGCCTTGCAAGAGGATGAAGTGCAGGCGCTGGAAGGGGCGTTATCGGAGGCGCGCATCGAGCAGCGCTGACGCTGCGCGCCATGTCCGCGCGGCGGCGCAAATAATGCAGTCTATCGGCGTGTGGCACGCGCAGTGTTGGCATTGCTTCAGGTAAAATCTCGTTATGAGAATTCTTATCAGTAACGACGACGGTTACCTGGCGCCAGGCTTGGCAGCCCTGGCCGACGCGCTCGCGCCCATTGCCGACATCGTCGTGGTGGCGCCCGACAGCAATCGTTCGGGCGCGTCCAATTCGCTGTCCCTGGACCGGCCCCTGTCCGTGCACAAGGCTGCCAACGGCTTTTATTTTGTCAATGGCACGCCCACCGACTGCGTGCATGTGGCACTGACTGGCATGCTCATCGAGCGCCCCGACCTGGTGGTCTCCGGTATCAACAACGGCCCCAACATGGGCGACGACACCCTGTATTCGGGCACCGTGGCCGCCGCCACGGAAGGCTATCTGTTCGGCATTCCCGCCATCGCCTTTTCCCAGTCGCAGTTTGGCTGGGCCAACCTGGACGCGGCCGCCCGCGTGGCCAGGGAAATCGTCGAGCGCCAGTTTGACGCCCTGCAGAAACCGTATTTATTGAATGTGAACATACCCGCCATCCCTTACGCGCAATTGCAAGGCATGGTGGCCACGCGCCTGGGCAAGCGCCATTCGGCCGAGCCCGTGATACGCGCACTCGATCCCCGTGGCCGTGAAATCTTCTGGATCGGCCCGGCCGGTGCCGCCAAGGAAGGCGGTCCGGGCACGGACTTCCATGCCGTTGAGCATGGACAAGTATCGATCACGCCGCTGCAGATCGACCTGACGCATACCACCCAACTCGATGCACTGGCAAAAGGCCTGGCATGACCGCTCACTATGACTGACAAGCCGCGTACTTTCCCCCTTTCCCTCGATTCGCTGGCCGGCAAGCCTGCCAGACAGGGTGGGGGGCAGTCGCTGGCGCAGTCGCGCATTGCCACGCCGCAGACGGCGACGCAAAATGCGGCGCAAAATGCGGCCAGGGGAGGCGCGCCCTACCATGCTGCCACGCTGCCCATCGCGCCATCGCGCGCGCAGGCCATCGCCAATGAGCGGGCGCAGCCGGCCGTGGTGTCGCCGCCACGGCAAAACCCGCTCGTCTCGGACGCCGTGCGCCGTGCCATGGTGGCGCGTATTGCGAAACAGGGCGTCAAGGACCAGGTGGTGCTCGACGCCATGCAAGCCGTGCCGCGCCATTTGTTCATGGACGAGGCGCTGGCGTCGCAGGCGTATATCGATGCCTCCTTGCCCATCGGCCACCATCAGACCATTTCGCAGCCGTACATCGTGGCGCGCATGATCGAAGTGATGCGCCAGGGGGGCAGCTTGCAGCGCGTGCTGGAAATCGGCACCGGCTGCGGCTACCAGGCGGCAGTGTTGTCGCTGGTGGCGAAAGAGGTGTTTTCGATCGAGCGCATCCGGCCTTTGCACGAGCTGGCGAAGGCCAATCTGCGCCCGCTGCGCGTGTCAAATCTGCGCTTGCAGTACGGAGATGGTATGCTTGGCCTGCCGCAGGCGGCGCCCTTCGACGGGATCATCCTTGCCGCCGCCGGCCTGGAAGTCCCGCAAGCCTTGCTGGAACAGCTGGCGCCCGGCGGGCGTCTGGTTGCGCCGGTGGGGGCTAAATTGCAGCACTTACAACTCATTACCAGGGTGGGGAAAATGGAATGGACCAGCCAAACCCTGGAAGATTGCCATTTCGTGCCTTTGCGCCCGGGCACCATATGATCCCCGGATCAGCTGGCAAGCAGGACCTGAACATACATGCGAATGATTAAGAAAACGAATGATTAAGAAAAACAATGTACTCCTCTGCAGCCTTGCGCTGGCCGCCCTGTTGAGCGGTTGCGGCACCACGGGCGTCCAGGCGCCCGTCGTGGAGCGCCATCCATCGGGCAGCAGCGCCGCCGCCAGCGATCCGCGCGACCGCGACCCGGCCTTCTATACGGTCAAGCGCGGCGACACCCTGCTGCGCATCGCCCTGGAACACGGGCAGAATTACCGCGACCTGGTGGCCTGGAATGACTTGAGCAACCCGAACGACATCAAGGTCGACCAGGTATTGCGCGTGCTGCCGCCAAATGGCGACACGGGCGGCGCGCAGACGTCGGCCATCGTCATGCCGCCCGTCACGGAAATCAAACCGGCCGCGCCTGTCGTACCGAAGAAAACGGGCCCGCGCGGCGAGAAGCGCGCGTATTCCGATGCCACCCTGGCCGAATTGCGCGCCGACGGCGGCGCCAGCGACACCAAGCCTGCGCCGGCGCCCGCTCCGGCAGCTGCTGTCGCCGCCGCACCGGCCGCCGCGGCAGCCCCTGCGGCATCGGCGCCTGGCGACGAGAAGATCAGCTGGATGTGGCCTTCCGAAGGCAAGGTCATCGGCACTTTCGACGAAGGCAAGAACAAGGGCGTCGATATCGCCGGGAAGGCGGGCCAGCAAGTGGTGGCGGCCGGCGCGGGAAAAGTCATGTATGCCGGGAGCGGAATCCGTGGTTATGGTAATCTTGTCATCGTGAAGCACAGTAATAGCTTGTTGTCGGCGTATGCGCATAACCGCAGCATCCTGGTGAAAGAAGGGCAGAACGTCAACAAAGGCCAGGCCATCGCCGAAATGGGCGATTCCGATGCCGACCGCGTGAAGCTGCACTTTGAAATCCGCCAGCAGGGCAAGCCTGTCGACCCTTCGAAATTCCTGCCTAACCGTTAGGTCAAGCAATGACACACGCGCCGCACGATCAGCTGGACGATGAGCCGGAACCGCCGGAAGACGGGGCAGACGAAGTCGTGACGGACGAGGCCGGCGAGCTTGACGGTATTGATGCCGTCGATGCAGGCGGGGGCGGCGAGGTGGCCAGCGTCAGCGTGCTGGTCGAAAGTGTCGATGAACTGAAAAAAGTGCTGGCGGCCGAACTGTCGACCGATACCACACAGCACTATCTGAACCAGATCGGCACGCGGCCCCTGCTGACGGCGGCGCAGGAGGTGCATTACGCCACCCTGGCCAAGCAGGGCAATTTCGAAGCCCGGCAAACCATGATCGAGCACAACCTGCGCCTGGTCGTGTCGATCGCCAAGCATTACATCAACCGCGGCGTGGTCTTGCTCGACATGATCGAGGAGGGCAACATCGGCCTGATGCGGGCCATCGACAAGTTCGAGCCCGAGCGCGGTTTCCGTTTTTCCACGTACGCCACCTGGTGGATACGCCAGAGCATCGAGCGCGCCATCATGAACCAGGCGCGCACGGTGCGCCTTCCCGTGCACATGGTGCGCGAACTGAACCAGATCCTGCGCGGCAAATACCACCTGGAAGCCCAGCATCACGACGGCAAGGATGCCACTGCGGAAGATATCGCCCACCTGGTGGGCCGTCCCGTGGAGGAGGTGCAGGATATCCTGGCCCTGTCCGAGCACGCCACCTCGCTCGACGCGCCGCTCGACAACGATCCGCAGTCCTCGCTGATGGACATGCTGCCCGGCGCCAGCGAAGACAGCCCCGACGCGCGGGCGGAACACCATGAAATGACGGTGCTGGTGCGCGACTGGCTGACCAAGTTGCCCGACAAGCAGCGCGTGGTCATCATGCGCCGTTTCGGCCTCGACAACGACGATCCGGCCACGCTGGAAACCCTGGCCGAAGAAATGGGCGTAACGCGCGAGCGCGTGCGCCAGATTCAGCAGGAAGCCCTGATTAAATTAAAGCGCGCCATGGCCGCGCGCGGCGTCGTGCGCGACTCCTTATTGTAGAACGCCCGGTCCCGGTATTTCCGGGGCCGCATCTGCTATCATACGCCCCGCTCGCGGCGCCTGACCTTTCCCCCATTCTTTCAAGTTCCAGCGCGGCCCTGCGTCCTGGCCCACTCTTACCTATTGATCGCTATGCAAGAAAATATCATCGAAATCAAATCGCTCGACATGGACGCCCGTGGCGTTGGCCATATTGAGAACGAAGACGGCTCGCCGGGCAAGGTCGTGTTTGTCGAAGGCGCGTTGCCGGGCGAGCGCGTCAGCTTTGTGACGTTCAAGAAAAAGAAGAACTGGGAAATGGCCCGCATGACGGTGCTGCACCGCGAATCGTCCATGCGCGTGACACCCAAGTGCAAGCATTTCGATAACTGCGGCGGCTGCTCGATGCAGCATCTGGAGCCGTCGGCGCAAGTGGCGATCAAGCAGCGCGTGCTGGAGGATAACTTGTGGCATATCGGCAAGGTGCGTCCGCAAAGCATCATGCGCCCCATGTATGGCCCGACGTGGGGCTACCGCTACCGCGCGCGTCTGTCCGTGCGCCATGTCAAGAAGAAAGACGCCGTGCTGGTGGGCTTCCATGAAAAGAAATCGGCGTTTGTCGCCGACATGGCTAGCTGCGAAATCTTGCCGCCGCACATCTCGGCCATGCTGCTGCCCCTGCGCGCGCTGATCGGGTCTCTATCGATCTTTGACCAGATGCCGCAGATCGAGCTGGCCGTGGGCGAAGACGTCACGGCCATGGTGCTGCGCATCATGGCGCCGTTGACGGCGGACGACGAAACGAAATTGAAGGCCTTTGCCGACGAGTACGGCGTGCAATGGTGGCTGCAGGTGAAAGGGCCGGAAACGGCCGTGCCATTCTATCCGCTGGACAAGCAACTGCACTATCTGCTGCCGGAATTCGGCGTCAAGATGCCATTCAAGCCTGTCGATTTCACGCAGGTGAACCACCACATCAACCGCGTGCTGGTGTCGAAAGCCCTGCGTTTGCTGGAAGTGCAGCCCACGGATCGCGTGGCCGACCTGTTCTGTGGCCTGGGCAATTTCACCTTGCCGCTGGCTACGCAAGGCAGCGCAGTGGTGGGCATCGAAGGCAGCACCACGCTGACGGAACGGGCGCTGGAAAACGCGCTGGCCAATGGCCTGGCGGAAAAAACCTCATTCTCGACGCGCAACCTGTTCGAAGTGACGACGGACGACCTGATCGCGCTGGGCAAGTTCGACCGTATCCTGGTCGACCCGCCACGCGATGGCGCCATGGCCCTGTGCCAGGCATTGGTCGGCCTGTCGCAAGTGCGTCCGGACCTGCTGCCGAAACGTATCGTCTACGTGTCGTGCAGCCCGTCGACCCTGGCGCGCGACGCCGGCATCCTGGCGCTGGAAGCGGGCTATGTGCTGAGCAAGGCGGGCGTGGTGAACATGTTCCCGCACACTTCGCACGTGGAATCGATGGCGGTATTTGATTTGCCTCAATAAGTCTGCCTGGCGCGGCGGGTGGCCAGGCAGGCACCCGCCGCTGCCGTATTTAACGGCACGGCACGCTACCGCAATACCACTTACGGCGTGTTATAAAACTGGTCTGTCTTTTCCTGTTCCAGCGTCTTTTTTCATCCTCTCTCTGCCGGTTTTTTGATTGTCCAGTAGGACAACACGCCGTCTACCTGTACTGCTGCGCTTTCTGCACGAAGTGGTATTGAGCACTTTGAGGCCACTTCAAAACCACTTGACCGCCTATTTTTTCAGCAGCATGCTGTTCTTGCAGCTGCAAAAAAACAAAATCACAGGGTAGCTTTTTATTGAAGCAGAGTGGTATTTCCGCAAACCTGAACAGGAGACAGCGTGGAAAATTTAATACTCAAAAAAACGATCAGGAACATGATGGTATGTCTGGCCAGCGGTGGCGTGCTGGCGGCCTGCGGTGGCGGCGGCGACGCCAGCGCACCGGGTGGCTCGCAATTGCTGGCGGCCAGCACGGTAGTCGCCTGCGTGCCATGGCAAGAGGGTGGTACGTATAACGCGGGCACGGTGGTCACTTACCTGGGCGCCAACTACACGGCCCTGGTGACGCAGACCGATCACGTGGGCTCGGGTTGGAACCCCGTCTCCACGCCTAGCCTGTGGAGCGCCGGCGGCACCTGCGATGGCGGCACCACGCCGACCCCGACACCGACGCCCACCCCAACACCAACACCAACGCCGACCCCGACACCGGCGCCGACGCCGAACCCGACGCCGAACCCGACGCCCACCCCGACGCCGACGCCAACCGGCGGCACCTGCGCGCTGGCGTGGGTGGCCGGCACGGCCTACAGCGCGGGCGCCACCGTCAGCTATGCAGGCACGAATTACCGCGCCAACTACTGGACGCAGGGCGACAACCCATCGACCAGCAGCGGTGCCGCCGGTACGGGCAAGCCATGGACCAGCCAGGAGATCTGCAGCATCACGCCGACGCCGACTCCAACCCCGACTCCAACCCCGACGCCGACACCTACTCCGACGCCGACGCCGACACCGACACCTACTCCGACGCCAACGCCAACGCCAACGGGCCGCGAAGTGGGGTCGTACTTCGCCCAGTGGGGCGTGTATGGCCGCGACTATGAAGTGGCAAACGTGCATTCCAGCGGCGTGGCCGACAAGTTGACCTTCATTAACTATGCCTTCGGCAATATCTATCCGAAAAATGGCGGCTATGAATGCGCCATGATCACCAAGACGGAACCGGGCGCGACAAATCCGAATTCGCCGGACGCGGGCACGGGCGGAGATGCCGAGGCCGACTACATCCGCACGCCGAAGCGCACCGTCGATGGCCAGGCCATCCCGTGGGATGCCCCCCTGTCGGGCAACTTCCTGCAGCTGAGAAAGCTGAAGGCGGCGCACCCGAACCTCAAATTGTTCATCTCGCTGGGCGGCTGGAGCTGGTCGAAGAATTTCTCCGTCGGTTCGGCCACCGATGCCCTGCGCAAGCAGATGGTGCGTTCCTGCATCGATATCTACATCAAGGGCAATTTGCCGGTGCAGGGCGGGCGCGGCGGCGTGGGCGCGGCGGCCAACATCTTTGACGGCATCGACATCGACTGGGAATACCCGGTGGGCGGCGGCCAGCCGTACAACACGGTCAGCCCCAACGACAAGCGCAACTTCACCTTGCTGATGGCGGAATTCCGCAGCCAGCTCGATGCGCTCGGTGCCGCTAACGGCAAGCGCTACCTGTTGACGGCGGCCGTCGGTGCCGGCAAGGACAAGATCGACAACACGGAACCTGCCCTGTACTCGCAGTACATGGATTGGATCAACCTGATGACCTACGACTTCCACGGCGGGTGGGAAAACAGCACCAACTTCAACGCCCAGCTGTATGCCGACCCTGCCGATCCGTCGACGGGCATGGCACGCGAATACGTGGGCGACAAGGCGGTGCAATACATGATTGCCGCCGGCGTGCCGCGCGACAAGCTGCTGCTGGGTATACCGTTCTATGGCCGTGGCTGGACGGGCGTGGCGCCGGGACCGAATGGCGATGGCCTGTACCAGGCGGCCACGGGTACGGCGCCAGGCACCTACGAGTCGGGCATCGAGGACTATAAAATCCTCGTCGCCAAGACCGGCACGCGCTACTACCATCCGGTGACCAAGCAGCTGTACCTGTACACGGGCGCGGGCGGCCAGTGGTGGAGCTATGACGATCCGACCGTCATCGGCACCAAGGTGAAATATGTCAAGGACCAGGGCTTGCGCGGCGCGTTCTCGTGGGAACTCGATGGCGACGCGAATGGCGTGCTGGCAACCGAGGTGTGGAAAGTGCGCTAATGTTGATGTAGCGTAAGACGCGGCCGGATAGTCATGCTGTCCGGCCGTTTATTTACATAAAAAAACAGGAGACGGACAATGGCGGCGGTATCGACATTGGGAGCAAAACAGCTGGAGCAGAAGCAAGACCCGGAGCTGAGCCGCGAATGGCGCAGCTGGATCGCGGAAAACCTGATGCTGGGCAGCCATCCGTCGGCGTTGATGCCGGTGCTGCAACAGGCCGGCATCGCGGAGCCCCTGGCGCGCCGCGAAATCGAACTGGCGTTGCACAGCCCCTATCTGGCGGGCGCCGTGCGCCTGTCGAACCGCCTGGCCAAGCGCGACTGGGTGATCGATATCCAGCGCAAGCTGAACCAGCTGCTCCCATCCGAGATTCCCCGTCGCGAGAAACTGACGGCGCACGAGTTTTTAACGGAGTTCTATTCCACCAACCAGCCCGTGATCATCACGGGCATGCTGGACGACTGGCCCGCCATGGCCAAGTGGAGCCCGGCCTACTTCCGCGAACATTACGCGCAGCGCGAAGTGGAAGTGCAGTTCGGTCGCGAAGCGGACGCCCAGTACGAAATGAACAGCGTGGCGCACAAGCGCAAGATGGCCTTTGGCGAGTATGCCAGCCTGGTCGAGAGCAGCGGCACGACCAACGATTTTTACATGACGGCGAACAACAATTCACAGAACCGGCAAGCCTTGCGCGAGCTGTGGGACGATATCGGCCAGTTGCCCGAATACCTGAAGCCCGATGGCGGCCCCACGGGCTTTTTATGGTTCGGCCCGGCCGGCACGGTGACGCCATTCCACCACGACCTGACGAACAACTTCATGGCGCAGGTGAAAGGGCGCAAGCGGCTGCGCATCATGGCCGCCTGCGAGGTGGCGCGCGTGTACAACCAGCGCCACTGTTTTACCCCCGTCGACGGGCGCGACATCGACTTGCAGCGCTATCCGCTGATGGCCGACGTGCAGGTGCGCGAATGCGTGCTGGCACCGGGCGAAATCCTGTTTTTGCCCGTCGGCTGCTGGCATTTCGTCGAGGCGCTGGATATTTCCCTTACAGTGGCCTTTACCAATTTCAAATGGGATAACGATTTTTACAGTAAGTATCCGTCGAATCACGACTTTTAATCGCGCTGCCGAATGGCGCGAACTAGCCGCGAACAGCCGCCGTACAGGCGGCTTTTTTCATGCTTCAGAGCGTTTCATGCGAAAAATATCTCCACAAAATATTTCACTAAAATAACTTTAGAGCAAAATTTTTGATATGAACGGCCATGATGTTTCATTATCCAGATGTAGATGAGGGGTAGATAATTTTATTGCTGGTGCGCCGCCGGGCCGTTGAGTGGACGTGCCGGCGCGCACCAGCACCGACAACCATCTGGAGGCGGCAGGGCATGAACACGCAGCAAACAACACAAGCAGCAATGCAGTTGCAACAAACACCGGCAGGTAGCGCCGGACTCCGGCTCGACACGCGGCTGACCCGCGAAGCGGCCGAATTGCTGGCCAGGGCCGGCATCCATTTGAATGGCCGCGCCGCTTGGGACATGCAGCTGCGCAAACCGGGCGTGCCCGAGCGGGCTTTCGCCAGCGGCAACCTGGGCCTGGGCGAAGCGTACATGGATGGCGACTGGGATGCGAAGCAGCTCGATGAATTCTTTTGCCATTTGCTGCGCGCCCGGGTGGCCGACGACGTGCGTCCCATGCGCCTGGCCTTCCATGCGCTGACTGCGCGCCTGTTCAACTTGCAGACGGAGCGCCGCGCGTGGATGGTGGGCAAGGAGCACTACGACCTGGGCAACGCCTTCTATGCGGCCATGCTCGATCCGCGCATGACCTATACCTGCGGCTACTGGAAGGATGCGGCCAACCTGGCCGAGGCGCAGGAAGCCAAGCTCGATTTGATCTGCCGCAAGCTAAGGCTGGAGCCGGGCATGCGCGTGCTCGACATCGGCTGCGGCTGGGGCAGCTTCATGCGTTATGCCGTCGAAAAATACCAGGTGCAATGCGTGGGCGTGACGATCTCGCAAGAGCAGGTCGCGTACGCGCGCGGCATGCCGGGCGGAGAACACCTGGATTTCCGTCTGCAGGATTACCGCGATACCAATGAAAAATTCGATCGCATCGTCAGCATCGGCATGTTCGAGCATGTGGGACACAAGAACCACCGCACTTTCATGGAAGTGGCGCACCGCTGCCTGGAAGACGATGGCCTGTTCCTGCTGCACACCATCGGCAAGAACAAGCGCCAATCCGCGTGCGACCCGTGGATCGACAAATACATCTTCCCGAATGGCGACTTGCCGTCGATCGGCCAGATCGGCGACGCCATGGACGATCTGTTCGTGGCCGAGGACTTGCACAACTTCGGCGCCGACTACGACAAGACCCTGATGGCCTGGCATGCGAATGTCGAGCAGGCGTGGCCGCGGTTTGCCGCCCAGCTGGGCGAACGTTTCCACCGCATGTGGTCGTATTACCTGCTGTCCTGCGCGGGTGCCTTCCGCGCGCGCGATTTGCAGCTGTGGCAATGGGTGCTGTCGAAGCAGGGCGTGCTGGGCGGCTACGAGCGTGTCAGTTGAGACGTGCGGCAGCTGATATCATGGCTTGATGGATATCAATCAAGCGCGTACCTTCCTGGAGGTGGCTTCCTGCGGCAGCTTCATCATGGCGGCCGAACGCATGCACGTGACGCAAACGGCCGTCAGCGCCCGCATCCGCACCCTGGAGCAGCAACTGGGGCGCCAGCTCTTCGTGCGCAACAAGGCGGGCGCCCGCCTGACGTCGGCCGGCGAGCGTTTCATGCGCCATGCAGCCACGATGGTGCAGGTGTGGGAGCGGGCGCGCCAGCAGGTAGCCCTGCCGCCGGGGCGTAATGACGCCGTCAGCATCGGCTGTGAACTGAGCCTGTGGCAGCCGCTGCTGGGCGACTGGCTGATACGCATGAGCCGCGATTGCCCCGAGATCGCCTTGCGCGCGGAAGTCGACAGTCCAGCGCGCCTGCTCGACGCCGTGCACGACGGCTCGCTCGACCTGGCCGTGCTGTACAACCCGCCGCAGCGCCCGGGCCTGACCAGCGAATTGCTGGCCGAGGAAAAGCTGGTGATGGTGACCACGCGCGCGGACGGGCAAATGCATGTCGATACGTATGTGTATGTGGACTGGGGTCCCAGCTTCGCGGCCAATCACCAGGCGGCGTATCCGGAATTGAGCAGTCCGCCTGTGTCGATTTCGCTGGGACCGCTGGCCCTCGTGTACCTGCTGGAGGTGGGCGGC
Organism: Janthinobacterium breve; assembly: GCF_051380895.1. Lineage (NCBI taxonomy): Bacteria > Pseudomonadati > Pseudomonadota > Betaproteobacteria > Burkholderiales > Oxalobacteraceae > Janthinobacterium > Janthinobacterium breve. The sequence goes on from NZ_JBNYXY010000014.1 coordinate 227,465, forward strand.
ACCAGTTACTTTCGCATCGGTTCGGCCCAGCCCTACCTCGATGCGGGCCTCTTGCACCGCGTGCACAACGCGCCCGAATTCTCGCATTCCGCCTACGCCGTGTATGCGGCCCAGCGCGACAACCCCACCCTGGACCGCGCCCGCGCCTGCCTGCAGGCGGTGGCGGAGAAGATCAAGTGATGCTGCAGACGTAAAAAAGCCGACCCGAGGGTCTAATGCCGTTCAGTTAAGGTCTCGTTTCAAGACCCGGACAGTGTAACGCTGAGGCAAGGCTTTGACGGCCCGGTCGAATTTTCGACCGGGCCGTTCTTCATTCAGGAGGTCGGTTA
>NZ_JBNYXY010000015.1:0-161138 GCF_051380895.1 Janthinobacterium breve
TAACCGACCTCCTGAATGAAGAACGGCCCGGTCGAAAATTCGACCGGGCCGTCAAAGCCGTGCCTCAGCGTTACACTGTCCGGGTCTTGAAACGAGACCTTAACTGAACGGCATTAGCACCGCAGTGCCGCTTTTATCTTGCTTGAACGTCTTAGCTGACCATCGCCAGGCGCGGACCTGCTGCCGGGAAACGCTGCTCGATCGACGCGGCGATGCCGGTGGCGTCCAGGCCCACGCTTTTCAGCAACTGCACGGGGTCGCCATGGTCGATGAAGACGTCTGGCAAGCCCAGCATCAAAATCGGCTTGACGATGCCTTCGGCCGCCAGGGCTTCGGCCACGGCCGAACCGGCGCCACCCATGATGCAGCCCTCTTCCACCGTCACCAGGTAATCATGCTCAGCGGCAAGCTGTTTCACCAGCGCCACGTCGAGCGGCTTGACGAAACGCATATTGGCCACCGTCGCGTCGAGCTTCTCGCCCGCTGCCACGCTAAGCGCCACCATGGAACCGAAGGCCAGGATGGCGATGCGCTTGCCGTGGCGCTTGATCTCGCCCTTGCCGATCTCGATGCCCTTCAGTTCCGGCACGATGGCCACGCCGGCACCGGCGCCGCGCGGATAGCGGATGGCTGCCGGGCCCGGATAGTGGTAGCCCGTGGTGAGCATTTGGCGGCATTCGTTTTCGTCGGACGCGGCCATGATGACCATGTTCGGGATGCAGCGCAAGAACGCCATGTCGTAGTTGCCCGCATGCGTGGCGCCATCGGCGCCCACGAGGCCGGCGCGATCCAGCGCGAACGTCACGTCCAGGTTTTGCAGCGCCACGTCGTGGATCAGCTGATCGTAGGCGCGCTGCAGGAACGTGGAATAGATGGCCACGACAGGCTTCAAGCCTTCGCAAGCCAGGCCGGCGGCAAACGTCACGGAGTGCTGCTCGGCGATGCCGACGTCAAAATAACGGTTGGGGAACTGCTGTTCGAATTTCACCATGCCCGAGCCTTCGCGCATGGCGGGCGTGATGCCCACCAGGCGCTTGTCGTGCGCGGCCATGTCGCACAGCCAGTTGCCGAACACTTCCGTGTACGTCATCTTGGCCGGCGCCGTGGCCGGCTTGATGCCCTCGGCCGGATTGAACTTGCCCGTGCCGTGGTACAGGATCGGTTCCGCCTCGGCCAGCTTGTAGCCCTGGCCTTTTTTGGTGACCACGTGCAAGAATTGCGGGCCCTTCAATTGCTTGATATTTTGCAAGGTCGGGATCAGCGAATCGAGGTCGTGGCCGTCGATGGGACCGATATAGTTGAAACCGAATTCTTCGAACATGGTGGCGGGCACGACCATGCCCTTGGCGTGCTCTTCGAAGCGCTTCGCCAATTCCAGCACGGGGCCGGGCAAGACGGACTTGCCGACATTTTTGGCCGCCGCATAGAACTGGCCCGACATCAAACGCGCCAGGTGGCGGTTCAGCGCGCCCACGGGCGGCGAGATCGACATGTCGTTGTCGTTCAAAATCACCAGCAGGTTGACGTCTTCCTGCACGCCCGCATTGTTCATCGCCTCGAAAGCCATGCCGGCCGTCATCGAACCGTCGCCGATCACGGCGATCGCGTGCAGCGGGTCGCCCTTGATCTTGGCAGCCTGCGCCATGCCCAGCGCGGCCGAGATCGACGTCGACGAATGCGCCGTGCCAAACGTATCGTATTCGCTCTCGTCGCGCTTCGGGAAGCCGGAAATGCCATCTTTCTGGCGCAAGGTATGCATGCGCTCGCGCCGGCCCGTCAGGATCTTGTGCGAATACGTCTGGTGGCCCACGTCCCACACGATGCGGTCGTGCGGCGTATTGAACACGTAGTGCAACGCGACGGTCAGCTCGACCGTGCCCAGGTTGGACGACAGATGGCCGCCCGTCTTGGAAACGGAGTCGAGCAGGAAGCTGCGCAGTTCCTGCGCCAGCGGCACCAGTTGCGAGCGGGCCAGCTTGCGCACTTGCGCTGGTTCATTGATGGTTTCTAACAGTTTCATTTATGCCTTCCGCTGCACGACCAGGTCTGCCAGCTCGCGCAGGCGGCGTGCCTTGTCCCCGAATGGCGCCAGCGCCGCATGGGCGTCGCACCGCAATTGTTCTGCCAGGGCTCTCGATGGTTCCAGCCCCAGTATCGATACGTAGGTGGGCTTGTTGGCCGCCGCATCCTTGCCCGCCGTCTTGCCCAGGGTGGCCGAATCGGCCGTCGCGTCAAGCACGTCGTCGACCACCTGGAACGCCAGTCCGACGGCGCGCGCATAGGCGTTCAGCGCCGTCATCTCGTCTGGCGTCAAGTCCTTGCCCGCCAGCGCGCCGAGAATCACGGCCGCGCGCAGCAAGGCGCCCGTTTTGAGTTGGTGCATCTGTTCCAGCTGCGGCAGGCTCAAGGCCAGGCCGACGCTGTCGAGGTCGATCGCCTGGCCGCCGCACATGCCCGCGGAACCGGAAGCGTGCGCCAGCAGCTTGAGCATGGCCATCTGGCGCGCGGGAGGAATCGCCGCGCCGTCGGCCAGCAGCATGAACGCTTGCGATTGCAGCGCGTCGCCCACCAGCAGCGCCGTCGCTTCATCGTAGGCGATGTGCACGGTAGGCTTGCCACGGCGCAAGGCATCGTCATCCATGCAAGGCATGTCGTCGTGCACGAGCGAATACACGTGAATCATTTCCAGCGCGCACGCGGCGCGCGCCAGGGTATCTTGATCGGCATCAAACAGTTCGCCGGCCGCCATCACCAGCAGCGGACGCACGCGCTTGCCGCCGCCCAAGAGCGCATAACGCATGGCCGCGTGCAGCTTGTGCGGCACGGTGTCCGCCGAAGGCAAAAACTGGTCGAGCCGGCCTTCCACGCCGGACTGGGTCGCTTGCATCCAGTCGCCGAAGGTCACGCCGTCTTGCTGCATGCTGGCCGTCATAGCGCGGCCTCGCCGGCATCCACGAACGGTTTCAACATGTCGCCTTCCAATACTTTCACCTGCGCTTCGACGCTATCGAGCTGGGTGGCGCAATACTTGACCAGTTCCGAGCCACGCTGATACGCCGCGACCGATGCTTCCAGCGGCAACTGGCCCGCTTCCATTTGCGTTACCAGCTGCGCCAGTTCCGCCATTGCCTCTTCAAACGAGGCCGGCGCTGCGGCAGCGGCAGTTAATTTCTTCGACATAGACTCAGATCTCTTCGTGGCACGAGGGGTATGTAGGGAGACGCCGGGGACTCCCGGCCAGCATAGAAGCGTTATTTTAGAACAAACCACACTATTAAGTGAAAACTAAAGCGCAATCGGCGTGCTCAAAGGGAAAGACGTTGCCAGCTTGGCAGACAATTCTAGCGCAATCGCCCCCATCGGCCGGAAATTGCACGGTGAATGACAATGTTTCTCATTAATAGCGTATTTGCCGGAGGGGTTTGGCAATGCCGAGGCCGATCCGCGCTATAATCGCCGGTTCTGTCCGAAATACCGTTTCAACAAATTTGAATTCAGGTCTTTGCGGATTCTTTCTCTCTGTAGCGGTTGCCCAGGGATAGGCCTGGGGCACTGCTGACCGTTGTACATTTATGGGGGGTTGGGATGTCCGATCTGGCTACTCACGCCAAGCTGGCGCGTTCAAACGCGCAACTTCCGGTCCACGTCTATTTTGACGAAACGCTGTTGCAGCGTGAAATGCAGCAATTGTTCCAAGCCGGCCCGCGTTATGTCGGGCACGCGCTGATGGTGCCGGAAACCGGCGATTTTGCGACCCTGGCGTCTGAGAACGAAGGGCGCATGCTCGTGCGCAACGCCAATGGCATCGAAGTGCTGTCCAACGTGTGCCGCCACCGGCAGGCGCTGATGTTCAATGGCCGCGGCAATGCGAACCATATCGTCTGCCCGCTGCACCGCTGGACCTACGACCTCAAGGGTGAATTGATCGGCGCGCCGCATTTCCCCGAGACGCCGTGCCTGAACCTGTCGAAAACGCCGCTGCAAAGCTGGAACGGCTTGCTGTTCGAGCAAAATGGCTACAACGTGATGGAAAAATTGAAAGATTTGTCCGTCTCGAAAGACCTCGATTTTTCCGGCTATATGTTCGACCACGTGGAAATCCACGAGTGCGACTACAACTGGAAGACCTTCATCGAAGTCTACCTCGAGGATTATCACGTGGAACCGTTCCACCCGGGGCTGGGCAGCTTTGTCAGCTGCGACGACCTGCGCTGGGAATTCGGCAAGGATTACAGCGTGCAAACGGTGGGCGTGCACCGCGGCCTGCAGCAGGCCGGTTCGCCCGCCTATAAAAAATGGCAGGAGCAGGTACTGCAATTCCGCGGTGGAGAAGTGCCACCGTATGGCGCCATCTGGCTGACCTTGTATCCGAACATCATGGTCGAATGGTATCCGCACGTGCTGATCGTCTCGACCCTGTGGCCGGACGGCCCGCAAAAGACGCGCAATGTGGTGGAGTTCTATTACCCGGAGGAAATCGTGTTGTTCGAGCGCGACTTCGTCGAGGCAGAACGGGCCGCCTACATGGAAACCTGCGTCGAGGACGATGAAATCGCCCTGCGCATGGATGCGGGCCGCAAGGCCCTGATGGCGCGCGGCGAAAACGAAGTGGGGCCTTACCAGTCGCCCATGGAAGACGGCATGCAGCACTTCCACGAGTGGTACCGCAACAATATCGAACTGTAATGAGTAGGGGGCCGCATTGCGCGGCCTTTTTTTATCCCCGCGTTTTTCAGGAATCAAATGCAATCTTTGTGGATGCTGTTTGCCAGCTTTATGTTCGCCATCATGGGCGTGTGCGTGAAACTGGCGTCGGATTTGTATTCGACCTCCGAAATCGTCATGTACCGCGGCATCATCGGCATGACCGTCATGAGCTGCACGATTTTGTACCAGGGCGGCAGCTTTAAAACGACGATGCCGGGCCAGCATCTGTGGCGCGGCGTGGTGGGCGTGATCGCCCTGTGGCTGTGGTTTTATGCCATCGCCATCCTGCCGCTGGCCACCGCCATGACCCTGAACTACATGGCGCCCATCTGGATCGCCGTGATCCTGCTGGCCGGTGGCTGGTGGAAAGGCATGCAACAGGTCGAGTGGCCGCTGGTGGCGGCCATTGCCATGAGCTTTGTCGGCGTGACCCTGCTGCTGCAACCCGTGTTCGAGACGGACCAGGTGGGTGGCGCCGTCACGGCCTTGATTTCCGGCATGCTGTCAGCCCTCGCCTACTTGCAGGTGCGCAAGCTGGGCTTGCTAGGCGAACCCGAATACCGCGTCGTGTTTTATTTCTCGGTCGTCAATTTCCTGGCCGGCGTGATCGGCCATGTGGCCAGCGCTGGCGGCGGTCCCGTCATCTGGCACGCGCACACGAGCGGCTACGGCATCGGTTTGCTGGCCGCCATCGGCCTGTGCGCCACCATGGCACAGATGGCCATGACGCGCGCCTATCGCCTGGGCAAGACCCTCGTTGTTGCTAATTTACAATATACGGGCATCGTTTTTTCCAGCTTCTGGGGCGTGGTCATCTTTGGCGACCTGTTCGACTGGCATGGCTGGGCCGGCATCGGCATCATCCTCGCTTCCGGTATCGCAGCAACCTATTACAATACCCGCAACACGGCCCGTGGCGCCGCCATCGCGCGCACGGATCCCATCGCCAGCGAAGTGTAAGGAGTCTTTACCTTGTATACGACCTTGATCCAGGCCAACGAACTGGCCAGCCACCTGCAGGACAGCGACTGGGTGATTCTCGATTGCCGCCACGACTTGCTCAAGCCCACGGCCGGCAGCGACGCGTTTGCCGCCGGCCATATCCAGAACGCGCAGTTCGCCGATATCGACACGGCCCTGTCCGGTCCCAAGACGGCGCGCGGCGCGGACTTTACGGGCCGGCATCCCTTGCCCGACCGTACCGCCCTGCTGGCCAAGCTGCGCGGCTGGGGCATCCATGACGACACGCAAGTCATCGCCTATGACGGGCAAGGCGGCATGTTCGCCGCCCGCCTGTGGTGGCTGTTGCGCTGGGTCGGTCATCCGGCCGTCGCCGTGCTCGACGGCGGCCTGGCTGCCTGGGAGGCGCAAGGCTTGCCGCTGGTCACGCCGGTGGCACCCCGCCCTATTGGCAAGCTCACGGAAAAAGCCAGCCTGACGCGCACGGTCAGCGTGCAGGACGTCGTCGCCAACCTGGAAACCCAGGCCTTGAGCGTCATCGACGCGCGCGCACCTGACCGTTATCGCGGCGAAAACGAAACCATCGATCCCGTGGGCGGCCATATCCCCGGCGCGAAAAACCGTTTCTTCAAGGATAACTTGCAGGCGGACGGCCGCTTCAAATCCGCTAAAGAACTGGAGCAGGAATTCGCGGGCCTAATCAGCACGGCTGAATCTACTATCATGCAGTGCGGCTCCGGCGTGACGGCGTGCCACAACCTGCTGGCCCTGGAAGTGGCTGGCTTGCCTGGCGCGGCCCTGTATCCGGGGTCGTGGAGCGAATGGTGCGCCGATCCGGCACGGCCGGTGGTGACGGGGAATTAAAAAAATGGCGGACCATGCGGTCCGCCATTTTTTTCACCCTTGGATAACTACGCCGTTATCCCCAGCGCTTGATTCAGCTGCTCCAGTTCCGCCTGCCACGCCTGCTGGCTGGCCGGCTTCTGGTGGCGCGGCTTGCGGGCTAGGTCCTCGGCCAGCAATTGCTCCAGTTCGCACAAGCGCTCTAATTGCAGATCGACATCGGTTTGCGCTGGAGCAAGCGGTGAGTTTACCGGCCGCGCCACCGGCAACAACGCCTGCCCATCCTCAAGACTCAGCCGTGCATACGCGCTGGCCGCATCCGGCCACTCCTCCAGCTGACCATCGGCCACTACCCAAAAACGGTTGCACGCCGTCTCGATCAGGTCGCGGTCGTGCGACACCAGCAGGCAGCCGCCCGCAAAACCGCGCAGCGCTTGCCCCAGTTCCCCCTTGCCCTGCATGTCCAGGTGGTTGCTCGGTTCGTCGAGCAGCAGCAAGTGATAACTGGCCAGGGACAGCCCCAGGAACAGCAGCCGCGCCCGCTCGCCGCCGCTCAGGGTCGCCACCGTCTGGCCATGGCGCGCATACGGGAAACCGGCCGCAATCAAGGCTTGCTTGCGCGCCACCTGGCTGCGCGCCGCCTCGTTTTGCACGGCAAACGGATACAGCGCGTCGGACAGGTCGGCCCCGTCGGACAGCTGCCTGAGCGACTGGTCGTAATAGCCGATGTTCGCCGCCTTGTGATAACGCAAGTCGGGCCGTTCGTCCTGCGCCTGTATCGCCTGCCAGCACAGGCGCAGCAGGGACGACTTGCCGCTGCCATTGGCGCCCAGCAAGGCGACCCTGTCGCCCGGTTTCAGCCACAGCTGGCCGACCTGGAACAGCAGCGGCGAGGCGGGCAAGGCGCGCACGTCGAGGGAGTCCAGCGCCAGCAGCTGGTCGGCCGCCAGCGCCTTGCCGCGCAGGCTCAAGCGCCAGGGCGCACCATCGCTGACGAACGATTGCTCATCCTTCAATTTATCGATGCGCCGCTGCATGGTTTTGGCCTTGCGCGCCAGGTCTTCATTGTCATAGGTGCGGCCCCACAGGGCCAGGCGGGCGCTGCTGGCCGACAGGCGGTCGATTTCCTTCTGTTCGGCCGCATGTCTGGCGGCAGCGGCAATATCGGCTTCGGCCAGCGCCGCCAGCGCGGGGCCGCACGGCAAATCGAAATCGTACAGCCGGCTATCGCGCAAGATCCAGCTGCGCGTGGCCACGTTGTCGAGCAGGCGCTGGTCATGCGAGACGAGGATGAAGGCACCGCGCCAGCTCAGCAGGAATTGCTCCAGCCACAGCAGCGATGGCAGGTCGAGGTGATTGCTCGGTTCGTCCAGCAGCAGCACGTTCGGTTCCTGCAGCAGGGCGCGCCCCAACAACAGCCGCGTATGCTGGCCGCCGGACAGCGAATGCACGGGCACTTGCGCCGTATCAAGGTCAAAGCCCAGTTCGGCCAGCAGGCTGTCGACGCGCCAATGCAGCTCGGGCTGCTCCAGCACGGGCGCCAACAAGGCGTCGTACAGGCTCAGGCTGGCAAGTTCGGCCGGCAAGTGCTGCTCCACGTGCTGCAAGCGGCAGGCACGGGCAACATGGATGGTGCCGGACGTGGCCTCGCGCATGCCGCTGAGCAAGCCCAGCAAGGTGGATTTGCCGCAACCATTGTGGCCGATCAGGCCGATGCGGTCGCCCTGGCGCAAGGTAAAGGCGAGTTCGTTGAACAGGAAACCGTCGTGGGTATCCAGCTGTAAAGCTTGGGTAGAGATAAGGGTAGTCATGGCTCTTGTCTTTGTTCGGGATGCAAGCATCCGCGTTAACAGGAGCGCTAACGAAAACCGTGAGCCGAGAAAGGACTCTAGAGAAAAACTCTATTCAGGAGGGTGGCTTTGCTCTGGCCAGGTTATCGCAGCGCGATAGAACGTGGGCAAGAGCTGGCAAATGCGCTTAAAGAGCGTGCGCGCCACAAGGCGAGCAACAAGTTTTCTTCCATTAAATTTTCCTCCTTTCTGTACAAGTTAGTCAGAAAGGCAATACTACACGCACCAGGTCTGTGCATCAACCGCCGTGGCGCTTGTGCGTCAGGAACAGCACGATGCACACGCCCAGCGCGATCAACAGCACTTGCGGGATGGTTTCGCGCAAGGTGGCGCGGCGCTGCATCTGAGGCATCAGGTCGCTCAAGGCGATATAGATGAAGCCGGACGAGGCGAACACGAGCACGTAAGGAATCAGATTGCTGGCGCGGTCCAGGGTGAAATAGCCGAGCAAGCCACCGGCCACCGCCATCAGGCTGCACAGCAGATTGAAGATGTAGGCGCGCAAGCGCGAGAAGCCCGCATTGAGCAGCACGATGAAGTCGCCGATTTCCTGTGGAATTTCATGCGCGATGATGGCCAGGCCCGTCACCAGACCCAGTTTCGGGTCGGCCAGGAAGGCGGCGGCGATCAGGATGCCATCCGTAAAATTGTGCATGCCGTCGCCGACGAGGATCATCCAGCCGGCCTTGCCCGCTTCGTGCTTGTCGTGGCCGTGCGCATGGTGGTGGCCATCGCCTTCGTGGTGGTGCGAATGGCGCAGGATGGCGAATTTTTCCAGCATGAAAAAGGCCAGCAAGCCCGCCAGCAGGGTCGCGAACAGGCTGCGCGGATCGGCCTGCGACTCGAACGCTTCGGGCAAGGCGTGCAGCAATGACGTCGACAGCATGATGCCGACGGACAAGCTGACCATGCGCTCGACCACCTTGGACAGGAATGCAAACGAAAAGATCGCCGCCGCAGTAATGCTCAACACGCCCGCGAGCGTGGTCGCGAGCAAAATGGATATAAGGACGGGATCGATGATTTTCTTACCTCAAAATGGCGCCGGGTCACTGGCGCCCGCGATGCTGGCGTCTGGCCTGATGAATGCGTTGTTATCTATTATTTAATTTTTTGCGCGTCTGGCGGCAGCGTAGCGCGATGAAGATGCAATTGTACTGCATTGACGCGCACCGGGCATTTTACAGCCCGGTGCGCCTTTCGGTTCAACTTCTGGAAAATTTAACTATTCTCATGCTTTCGACGTCGGATAAAACCGTCGCGAGCGGCAGCGAATTGTGGCCGAGAAGCGGAACTGTACTGAAGTACAGTGAGCATCGCAGGCCGCAAGTCGCAACGCGCAGCAGGTTTAATCAGACGTCGTCACGCCACACCGTGTGTCTTGAACCAGGCCAGGCAGCGCGCATAGCCGTCTTTCGCATCGGCGGCCACATAGCTGGGGCGGTAATCGGCGTTGAAGGCGTGGCCCGCATCGGCGTAGACGACAAATTCCGACTTGTTGCCGCCCTTGGCCAGCGCGTCCTTCATCTTGGCGATCGATTCCTGCGTAATGCCCGTATCCTTGCCGCCATACAAGCCCAGCACGGGGACTTTCAAGCTGGCGGCAATATCGATGGGGTTGCTCGGCTGCAAGGGGGTCGGTTCGCCCACCAGGCGGCCATACCAGGCCACGCCCGCCTTGACGGCCGGATTGTGCGCCGCGTACAGCCAGGTGATGCGCCCGCCCCAGCAAAAGCCCGTGATGCCCAGGCGGCTTGTATCGCCGCCATTCTGTTTCGCCCACGCAACAACAGCATCGAGGTCCGTCATCACTTGCGCGTCCGGCGTCTTGGCGATAATGCCTTTCATCAACTCCGGGATGCTGGCCACCTTGGTCGCGTCGCCCTGGCGCACGAACAAATCGGGCGCCAGGGCCAGATAGCCCTGTTTGGCGAAGCGGCGCGCCATGTCGGCGATATGTTCATGCACGCCAAAGATTTCCGAAATGACCAGGACTACAGGCAAACCCGTCTTGCCTTCCGGCTGGGCCGCATACACGGGCACGGCCTGGCCATCGACCATGACGGTCACGCTGGCCGTGACGAGCCCGGCAGAATCGGTCTTAATGACGTTTTGCGCCGCCACGGGCAACACGGCCACGGCAAAGCCCGTCCCCAGCGCCACCTTCAGGAAACCACGCCGGCCATCCGGCCCTGACAAGCTGCTCTGGCCCAGCAAACTTTCACAATCGGTGATCATGTCGCTCATGCGTTTCTCCTGAAAATGTTGCGTTTAAATTTAGTGCGCTTCGTCCCAGTTTTTCCCAATTCCTACTTCGGCCGTCAGAGGTACTTTCAACGCAGCCACGCCGGCCATCAATTCCGGCAGCTTGCGCTTGACCAATTCCAGCTCCGCGTCCGGCACTTCCAGCACCAGTTCATCGTGTACCTGCATGATCATCTTCGTCTGCAAGCCGTCCGTTTCCAGCCAGCCTTGCACGGCGATCATGGCCAGCTTGATCAAGTCGGCAGCCGTGCCCTGCATGGGCGCGTTAATCGCCGCCCGTTCCGCGCCCTGGCGGCGCGGGCCGTTCGGTGAATTAATTTCCGGCAACCACAAACGGCGGCCGAACACGGTTTCCACGTAGCCGCGCGCCTTGGCTTGCTGGCGCGTGTCTTCCATGTACTGTTTCACGCCGGAAAAACGCGCGAAGTAACGGTCGATATAGCTTTGCGCGGCCGTGCGGTCCACGCCCAGGTTACCGGCCAAGCCAAACGCGCTCATGCCGTAGATCAAGCCGAAGTTGATGACCTTGGCGTAGCGGCGCTGCTCGCTCTGCACTTCCGCGGCCGGCACGCCAAAGATTTCAGCGGCCGTGGCGCGGTGAATGTCGATGCCGTCGGCAAACGCGCGCAGCATGGCTTCATCGCCCGAGATATGCGCCATGATGCGCAATTCGATCTGCGAATAGTCGGCCGAGACGATGTGGCTGCCTGGTGGCGCAATGAAGGCTTCGCGGATGCGGCGGCCTTCCGCGCTGCGGATGGGGATATTCTGCAAGTTCGGGTCGTTCGACGCCAAGCGCCCCGTCACGGCCACGGCTTGCGCATAGTTCGTGTGCACCCTGCCCGTGGTGACGTTGATCATCTTCGGCAATTTGTCCGTGTATGTCGATTTCAGCTTGGCCATGCCGCGGTATTCCAGCAGCACTTTCGGCAGCGGATAATCCTCTGCCAGCTTTTGCAGCACTTCTTCATCCGTCGATGGCGCACCCGTCGGGGTTTTCTTAACCACCGGCAACTTCAGCTTCTCGAAGAAGATTTCGCCGATCTGCTTGGGCGAACCTAAATTAAACGGCTGCTCGGCCAGTTCATACGCCTTCTTTTCCAGCTCGAGGATTTTCACGGCCAGCTCGGCCGACTGGATGTTGAGCAACTCGTCGTCGATCAGCACACCGTTGCGCTCGATCTTTTGCAAGACCACAGCCGTCGGCATCTCGATCTTTTCATAGATGAAGGTCAGCTTTTCATCGTTCGCCACGTTGCCCCACATATTATTATGCAAACGCAAGGTGATGTCGGCATCCTCGGCCGCATATTTCGCCGCCTGCTCCACTTCCACCTGATTAAACGTGATCTGCTTGACGCCCTTGCCGCACACATCTTCGAAAGGAATCGTCGTGTAGTTCAGGTGGCGCAGGGCAAGGCTGTCCATGTCGTGTTTCTTGTGCGATTCGAACACATACGATTCGAGCAGGGTATCGTGGGCGATGCCGCGCAACGTCACACCATGGTTGGCGAAGATGTGGCTGTCGTATTTGAGGTTCTGGCCCAGCTTGGGCTTGTTCGCATCTTCCAGCCACGGACGCAGTTTCGCCAGCACGTGTTCGCGCGTCAACTGGTCCGGCGCGCCCGCGTAATCGTGCGCCAGCGGAATGTAGCAGGCGGCGTGCTCGGCCACGGAGAGGGAAATACCGACCATTTGCGCCGTCATCGGTTCCAGCGAGGTGGTTTCCGTGTCCACGGCGCTCAAAGGCGCCGCATCGATCAGGGCAATCCATTTATCGAGCTGTTCGTCCGTCAGCACGGTTTCATATACGGCTTCCATCGCCGGGGCAGCATCGGCAAACATGTCGCCCGTGGTATTCGATACTGCACCAGTAGCCGCCGGTGCGCCGACAGGCGACATCGGCGGCGGCGTGGCGCCCAGTTCGCGCAGCAGGGCCTTGAAGCCGTAGCGGTTGAAGAAGGCCAGCAGCGCTTCCTTGTCCTCGTGTTTCGCCACCAGCGAATCGGCGATCGTTGTCATGTGGCCAGACAGATCACAATCGGTCTTGACGGTGATCAAGGCGCGCGCCTGCGGCAGCCATGGCAGGGCCGTGCGCAGGTGTTCGCCCACGGCGCCGCCCACCTTGGCCGCGTTTTCCATCACGCCTTCCAGGCTGTCGTACAAGGTCAGCCATTTGACAGCCGTTTTCGGGCCGCATTTCGACACGCCCGGCACGTTGTCGACCGTATCTCCGATCAGCGACAGATAATCGATGATGCGGTTGGGCGGCACGCCGAACTTGGCCAGCACGCCCGCTTCGTCGAGCTTTTCATTGCTCATGGTATTGATCAGGGTCACCTGGCTGTTGACCAGCTGCGCCAGATCCTTGTCGCCCGTCGACACCACCACGTTCATGCCGGCGGCAGCCGCCTGCACGGCTAAAGTCCCAATCACGTCATCGGCTTCCACGCCGTCGACCATCAAAATAGGCCAGCCCATGGCGCGCACGGCTTCGTGGATGGGTTCGATCTGCAGGCGCAGGTCGTCCGGCATCGAGGCGCGCGTGGCCTTGTATTCGGGATACATGTCGTCGCGAAACGTTTTACCCTTGGCATCGAACACGCAGGCGATGTAGGCGGCCGGGTAATCGGCGCGCAGGCGGCGCAACATGTTGACCATGCCGTGCATGGCGCCCGTGGGATAGCCGTCCGGGCTGCGCAGGTCGGGCAGCGCATGGAAGGCACGATAAAGGTAACTGGAACCGTCGACTAACAGCAGGGTGTTTTGCATAATGCCAATAAAATAAGGTGAGCCGCGCCAGCCGGGGAAACAGCGGCAGACGGGTGAAATATCGCCCAATTATCGCAGAGTTTAGGCCCTTGCCACCGGGGACACGGCCCGCGTTTTTTACGCTGTTTGCCACGGCTGGCGCCCCGCCTGGCCGCCCGGCCGGCGCCCGGGCCCTATTTCCGCTCATTTAAACAGCATTGCCTACCAGTTTGTTACAATGCCTTATAGATAAATTGACGGCAATACACCACTGCATGCGCTGCAGTCCCACACATGGAAGCGAACCTATCATGATGCGTACATCGACACTCTGGACATTCCTCGCCCTGCCCCTGCTGGCAGCTTCGGCCATTGCCAGCGCCCAGACGCCGGCCAAACCGAGCGAAGCGCCGCCACAACTCGAACGCATCGAGGAAATGGGCGAAGCGCCCATCACCGTGGCACCGGCCGCCGCCAAGCAGCAGATTACCGAGAAACGCGAAGCGGGCGTGACGTCCGAGGTGAAAGTCACCACGGGCGGCAGCACCTATTACATGAAGCCAGCCGCCGGCGCCGACCAGGCCAACGGCAACGCCCTGCGCGGCCCGCAATGGAAAGTGCTGGAATTCGACCTGGGCAAGAAGAAACAGAAACAACGCGATGAAGAGGCAGCGGATGCGCCAGCACCGCCCGCAGCAGCGAAGTAAGCAGCCACTCTCCTCTGCCCTGCCCCGGCCACCTGCTGGGCAGCCGGCTTTTTTTGACCTTTTAGACCATTCCTCTCTTTCCCATGGCAGTTTTTACCGCGCTACACCTGGACGATATCGGCCAGTGGATCACGCAGTTTCCACTCGGCAAACCTCTGGCGCTCAAGGGCATCGCGTCCGGCATCGAAAACAGCAACTTCTTCCTGAGCACGGAGCGTGGCGAGTATGTGCTGACGATCTTTGAGAATCTCAGCTTCGAGCAATTGCCGTTTTATCTGCAACTGATGCGTCATTTGGCGGACCGGGGCGTCTTGGTGCCCGCGCCGATCGCCAATGCCGATGGCGAACTGGTGACGGCCTTGCAAGGCAAGCCGGCCGCCATCGTCAGCAAACTCGACGGCAGCTCGCAGATGGCGCCGCAAGCCGTGCATTGCGCAGCTGTCGGCGCCATGCTGGCGAAGATGCACCTGGCGGGGCGCGATTTCCCCCTGCAGCAGCCGAATCTGCGGGGCCTGCAGTGGTGGAACGCCACCACGCCGCTGGTCTTGCACCACCTCGATGATGCCAGGGCGCATCTGCTGCGCGCGGAAATCCATTTCCAGGACGCCTTTGCTGCCTGCGATACGTATAAAGCCATCCCGCGCGGTCCCGTGCATGCCGACTTGTTCCGCAACAATGTCATGTTTGACGGCGAGCAACTGACGGGCTTTTTCGACTTTTACTTTGCCGGCTGCGAAACCTGGCTGTTCGATGTCGCCGTCACCGTCAACGATTGGTGCGTGGACCTGGCCACGGGCGTGCTCGACACGGTGCGCGTGCGCGCCCTGCTCGACGCCTACCGGGCCGTGCGCCCGTTCACGCATGAAGAACAGTCGGCATGGCAAGCGATGCTGCGCGCTGCCGCGCTGCGCTTCTGGCTGTCACGCCTGTACGATTATTACCAGCCGCGCGAAGCGGAAATGCTGACCCCGCACGATCCGGCGCATTTCGAACGCATTCTGCGCGAACGTATCGCCACACCTGCTCCGGAACTGTTTTAAACATGGAAAAATTACCTGCAAGTACAGGTTGGCAATGGGTGAAACAAGGCTTCTCCCTGTTTCGCAAGCAACCTGGCGGCATGTCGATGCTGTTTCTCGGCTATATGTTCTGCATGCTGGCCGTCAGCATCGTGCCCCTGCTCGGCCAATTGCTGCCTGTCATCCTGGTCCCCGTGTTTTCCGTGGCCTTCGTGCAAGGCTGCCTGAATATCGACCAGGGCAAGCGCGTCATGCCCAGCCTGTTGATCTCGGGCTTCCGCAAGCCGGCGTTTCCATCCCTGCTGGGCCTGGGCGTGCTGTACATCCTGATGGCCATCGTTGCCATCGGCGCCTCGACCCTGGTGGACGACGGCTTGCTGTGGCAACTGGTCACCGGGCAACTGTCGGAAGAAGCGGCGCGCACTGCCATCCCCGAATCGCGTCTGGGCCTGGGCATCCTCCTGGCCATCGTGCTGTATGTGCCGGCCGCCATGGCCTTCTGCTTTGCGGCGCCGCTGATCTACTGGCGAAAAACCGGCCTGGGCAAGTCGCTGTTCTTCAGCTTTTTCGCCGTCTGGCGCTCGCTGTCGGCCTTCATCGTCTTCGCCGCCACCTGGTTCGCCATCAGCGTCGTCACCAGCCAGTTGCTGGCCGTCATCTTTGGCCGCACGCCGCTGATGATGCAGGTGATGATGCCGCTGTCGATGCTACTCACCATCATCATGCATTGCTCGTTCTACGCCGCCTACCGCCAGATCTTCGGCGTACCCGTCGATGAGAGCAAGACGGTGTCGCTGGACAAGCAGTAATCCCACCAGCAAAAAAACTGGGGTCAGTCCTGACGGATTGGAATGCCTTCCATTGGAAGGCATTCCCCCAGGCGGGTCTGACCCCGGCATTCCTCAGCTAACTTAGCGGCCCAGGCGTTCCAATTTGGCGATGCCAAGATCGAGCACCTTCATGCCGTGCTGGCCAAAATTGATCTGCGCGCGCGCATTGCCGCCACCGCCTTCGATATTGACGATCACGCCTTCGCCGAACTTGGCGTGCGCCACCGATTCACCGATGCGCCAGCCGCCGCCCGTGGCTTTTTGCGCGATCTTTTGCGCAATCGCATTGTCCGAACCCAGGCTGGCCAGGCGCGGCGCCTCGTCCCAGGCCGACTTGCGGTTGCCAAACCAGTTCGCCTGCACCTTCGGCGACAGCCATTTCAGCGCTTCTTCCGGCAATTCATCGAAGAAACGCGACTTCATGTTGTAGCGCGTCTGGCCATGCAGCATGCGCGTCTGAGAAAAGCTCATATATAGCCGCTTGCGCGCGCGCGTGATGGCCACGTACATCAGCCGGCGTTCCTCTTCCACGCCGTTGTCTTCCTTCGAGCTGCTTTCGTGCGGGAACAGGCCCTCTTCCAGGCCAGTGATGAACACGTTGTCGAATTCCAGACCCTTGGCCGAGTGCACCGTCATCATCTGCAGCGCATCCTGGCCCGCCTGCGCCTGGTTGTCGCCCGCTTCCAGCGACGCGTGCGATAAAAACGCCGACAGGGGCGACATCACGGCCGGCAACGGCGCATCGGCATCCAGGATCTCGATGCCATCCTGGTTCACCACGGGCGCGCCCGACTGCGCCTGGGCGGCCGGCCCCAGATGGGCCGGTGCTGCCTGGCCGAAACCTTCTTCGGAAACGAACTGGCTGGCCGCGCTGACCATCTGTTCCAGATTTTCGATGCGGTCGGCGCCTTCCTTTTCATTCTGATAATGCTGCAGCAAGGTACTCGCTTCCAGCACCACTCTGACCATTTCCGGCAACGACAATTGCTGCGTTTCGAAACGCACGCCTTCGATCAGCTTGACGAAGCCGGCCAGCACACTGCCCGCCTTGCCCGCCACATAGGGCACGGACGCATACAGCGAGATGCCGTACTGTTCCGACGCGGCCTGCAATTGCTCGATCGAGCGCATGCCGATGCCCCGTGTGGGGAAATTGACCACGCGCAAGAACGCCGAATCGTTGTGCGGATTGTCCATCAATTGCAAATAAGCAATCGCGTGCTTGACCTCGGCGCGCTGGAAGTAGCGCTGGCCACCATACACGTGATAGGGAATGCTGGCTGAAAACAGCGCATGCTCGATCACGCGCGACTGCGCATTCGAGCGGTACAAAATGGCGATTTCACTGCGCGAGGCGCCATCGGCGATCAGGCTTTTCGCCTCTTCGATGATCCACTGCGCTTCCTGCAAGTCGGAACTGGCTTCGTACACGCGCACCTGCTCGCCATGGCCCGCGTCCGTGCGCAGATTCTTGCCCAGGCGCTTGCTATTGTTCGCGATCAACACGTTAGCGCTGTCGAGAATGTGACCGTGCGAGCGGTAGTTCTGCTCCAGCTTGATCAAGTTCTTGACCTGAAACTCGTGCTCGAAGGCGCTCATATTGCCCACGTTGGCGCCACGGAAGGCGTAAATGCTCTGGTCGTCGTCGCCTACGGCGAACAGGGCGCCGCAATCGCGGCTGCCGTGGCCGGCCAGCAACTTGAGCCAGTTATATTGCAGGTTGTTCGTATCCTGGAACTCGTCGACCAGAATGTGGCGGAAGCGCGCCTGGTAGTGCTCGCGCAGCGGCTGGTTGCGACTCAACAATTCGTACGTGCGCAGCAGCAATTCGGCAAAATCGACCACGCCTTCGCGCTGGCACTGGTCGTCGTAGATCTGGTACAGCTCGACCATCTTGCGCTCGTGCGCGTCGTACGCTTCCACGTCCGTGGCGCGCAAGCCCTGGTCCTTGGCGTTGTTGATGAAATACATCACCGTCTTCGGCGGGAATTTTTCATCGTCAATGTTATTTGCCTTCAACAAGCGCTTGATCACCGACAACTGATCCTGCGAATCGAGGATCTGGAAGGTCTGCGGCAAGGCGGCGTCGCGGTAGTGCGTGCGCAGCAAGCGGTTGCACAGGCCGTGGAAGGTGCCTATCCACATGCCGCGCGTGTTGATCGGCAGCATGGCCGACAGGCGCGTGAGCATTTCCTTGGCGGCTTTATTCGTGAAGGTCACGGCCAGGATGCCGGGCGGCGATACCTGCTGGGTCTGGATCAGCCACGCGATGCGGGTGGTCAGCACGCGGGTCTTGCCCGAACCGGCGCCAGCCAGGATCAGCGCATGCTGGGCCGGCAAGGTGACGGCAGCCAATTGTTCGGGATTGAGGTTGTGAAGAAGATTTTGCATCCGGTGATTATACCGGCATGGCTAAAAATACTGTGCATTTGTCCAGCGGTCGCGCCAGTTTTCCATGTGCGCGCTACAATCGGCGTCCCGACACAGCGGCCTGTATCCCATGACACCACCCACTCACCTCGACGGCGCCCGCGTACTGGCCTGGGCCTGGTCCGACCTGCCCTTCGGCCACGTCGCCGCCGACGATGACGCCGGCCCCATCGCCGTCCACGGCCTGGCCGTCTGCCGCTACGGCGACGAGGCGCGCGTCTACCGTTTCAGCTGCGATGCGCACTGGGAAACGCTGCAAGATGAGGTGTATGCCAGCGTGGACGAGGCCAGGCAGCAGTTGCCGGCGCAATACCGCGCCGTGGCCGCCGTGTGGAACACGCCGTGAGTTACGCCATTCGTGCAGCCACCAGCGCCGACCTGCCCCTGCTGGCCCAGGTCGAGCTTAGCGCCGCGGCCCTGTTTGCCCAGGCCGGCCCCGGACTGGCGTGGCTGGCGCAAGGAGAACCCTTGCCACTGAGCACCTTGCAGACGCTGCAGCAGCATGGCGGTGTTTGGGTAGCCGCCGATGACCAGGACAGGCCATCGGGTTTCCTGGCTGCCCAGCCACTCGACGGCCAGTGGTTTATCGTGGAATTGTCCGTTGCACTGCCGCATCAACGGCAGGGCCTGGGCGCGCGCCTGCTCGACGCGGCGGCGGCCCATGCCCAGGCGCTGGGCTGCGCCTGCCTGACATTGAGCACGTATCGCCACCTGTCATGGAACGCGCTCTACTATGCGCGCCACGGTTTCAGCGAAATCGAGGCCGCGGCGCTGGGCACGGGTCACGCGCTCAAGCTGGCGCACGAAGCGCAGGACGGGCACGACCCGGCGCTGCGCTGCCTGATGCGCAAGCCACTGGCCCGCTGACTCAGCGCACCAGCTTTGCCTTGCCTTCGCTGAGCGCCTGGGCGATCACCTGGCGCGTGGTCTTGTCGGCCGCTTTCGATGCCTTTTCCTGCTGGCGTCCCAGCACTTCCATTTGCTTGCCCAGGGTTTCCATCGGCTTGCCGCGTTGATCCATCTGGCGCGACAGCGCGTCCGCCTTGGCCGCTTCGACCTCTTGCTTGGCAGTAATGCGGTCGTTGACCTCTTCCATGGCGTCCTGCGCATCTTCCATCTGCTGCTGCAAACGCGCCACGTCGCGCACTGCCGCGCGGCGCGCCGTCTCCGTGCCAGCCTGCGCCTGGCGCCGCGCCGCCTCGCCCAGCTTGCGGCCCAGTTCCTGCTGCTGGCGGCCCAGCGTTTGCAACTGCTCCGCATCGCGCGTGCCGCCATTCGCCTGCGCCTGGCCATGGGCACCCATCTTGCTGCCCAGTTCGCCCATCGCCTTGCCATGCTCGCTCATCTGCTTGCCCAGGCCGCTCATTTCCTGCCCCAGTTGCTGCGACGGTTTCCAGGCGTCGCGCACGCGGGCCAGCAGCGCGGCATCCTGCATCACATAGTTCTTGCCCTGGTCGCGGAACCACAGGAACTGCCCCTTGAGCGAGTGCTGCAACTGCTTGATCTGCTGGCCATCGACATCGGTGCCGGCCATGGTGACGCTGTCCTTGCTGCTGTCGACGAGCGCATAACCATCGCTGCTGCCCATGGAAATACTGATTTGTTTGCTGGGCGGCGCGGGCGGCGCAGGTGGCGCTGGCGGCTCGGGTGGCTGCACGGCCAGCGCACTGCCGCCAAGCAGGATACCGGCCAGGCTGAGGATCAAACGGTGGGAAGTGGACATGGCTGCCTCGTGTGTATGGTTGGAGCGTCTACTCTAACCAGGCACGGCGGGCGGCTCCAGCGCGGTGCGACAGGCTGCAAAAAGGCGCGCCTGGACGGCAGGCTTGCGCGATGAATGGCAAAGCACGGGTAAAAAAAGGAGGCCAGGGGCCTCCGTAAAGCCGCTGTGGTACAGCGACGAGAATCACGATAAGCGCTGGCGGCCGGCACCGCCAGCGCCGTGCGATGAATTGCCGGGATGAAGGGTCAGGCGACAGCCATGCCCGATGGATGGCAAACGCGGCGGCAAAAAAAACGGAGGCCGCAGCCTCCGCAAAAACGCCGTGATACGGCGTATCTGACATCAGTACAGCACGACGGAGCGGATCGATTCACCGCTCTTCATCAAGTCGAAACCCTGGTTGATATCTTCGAGTTTCAAACGGTGCGTGATCAAATCATCGATATTGAGCTTGCCTTCCATGTACCAGTCGACGATCTTCGGCACGTCCGTGCGACCGCGCGCGCCGCCGAAAGCGGAACCTTTCCACACGCGCCCCGTCACCAGCTGGAATGGACGGGTGGAGATTTCCTGGCCGGCTGCCGCCACGCCGATGATGATGGACTGGCCCCAGCCCTTGTGGCAGCACTCGAGCGATTGGCGCATGGTGGTGGTATTGCCGATACATTCAAAACTGTAGTCGGCGCCGCCGTCCGTCAGTTGCACGATGGTGTCGACCACGTTTTCCACCTCGTTGGCGTTGACGAAATGCGTCATGCCGAACTTGCGCGCGATGGCCTGGCGCGCCGGGTTGATGTCCACGCCGATGATTTTATCGGCGCCGACCATCTTCGCCGCCTGGATCACGTTCAGGCCGATGCCGCCCAGGCCGAACACCACCACGTTGGCGCCCGCCTCGACCTTGGCAGTAAACAGCACGGCGCCCACGCCCGTCGTCACGCCGCAACCGATGTAGCAAACCTTGTCGAATGGCGCGTCTTCGCGAATCTTGGCCAGGGCGATTTCCGGCACGACGATGTAATTCGAGAAGGTGGACGTGCCCATGTAGTGGAAAATGGGCTTGCCGTCGATGGAAAAGCGCGAGGTCGCGTCCGGCATCAGGCCGCGGCCCTGCGTGGAGCGGATCGACTGGCACAGATTGGTTTTCTGCGACAGGCAGAACTTGCACTGGCGGCATTCCGGCGTGTACAGGGGAATGACGTGGTCATCCTTTTTCAGGCTTTTCACGCCCGGGCCCACGTCGACGACGATGCCGGCGCCTTCATGGCCCAGGATAGCCGGGAAGATGCCTTCCGGGTCGGCGCCCGACAGGGTGTAGTAATCGGTGTGGCAAATGCCCGTGGCCTTGATCTCGACCAGTACCTCGCCCTCGCGCGGGCCGGCCAGGTCGACTTCTTCGACGCTCAAAGGTGCGCCCGCCTTCCATGCAATCGCTGCTTTGGTTTTCATGTGTGTCCTGTCAGTTATGGGATATGGCGCGCATTGCCTGCAATAGGCGCCAGCATCTGTCCATGATAACAAGGCACGCACCGGTGTGCCACACCGGCGCAAGCGGTTTACTTGGTTTTTGCCCTGTTCAGGAATGCGCCATGCAGGCCATTCAGGGTTTCCTCGGCCAGCAGCAGCTGGCTGGCGATCTCATTGATCTTGCGGCGGCTGGAGCGGGCATGGTCGCGCAGCACTTCGAAGGCCGTGTTGCGGTCCGTCTGGAACTTGCCCATCAGCAAACCCACGGCCAAACTCGTTTCGCGGCCGGCGGCCAGCGCCGCGTTCAGGTTCAGCTCGGTGCGACGCAGCTGGCGGATTTCATCGGCGCGCGCCAGGCCCGCTTCGAAGGCGGGCATCAAGCGGCCTTCATCGACGGGTTTCACCACGTAGCCGACGGCGCCGTAGGCGGCCGCCTGCTTGCCCGATTCGCTGTCGCCACTGCCGGACAGGAACATGAACGGCACGCCCGTCTCGCCATGCAGGCGCTTGGCAAGTTCCAGGCCGGACATGCCCGGCATGTGGATGTCGAGCAAGGCCAGGTCCGGCTCGCGCTGGGCGACCATTTGCAGCGCCACTTCGGCCGAATTGGCCAGGGCCGTCTCGTAGCCGGCATGGCGCAGGACTTCGCCGAGGAACTCCAACAGGAGCTGGTCATCGTCAACGATCAGGATAAGGCGTTTCGCGGCGGCTGGCTGACTCATGGGTAAAGGAACCTCGGTAATGAATGATGCTCTTATTATATGCCGATTATTCGCCCAAATCAGCCCCCCGTGCCCATGCTCACGCCACAAACATTTGATTAAATTGCTGCACTGCAATAGTCACATCGTCCGCCTGGGAGACCTTGCTCAATACGTTGCCAAATACGCTGCTGATGGCCGCCACCATGTCGGCGCCACGCGCGATCAGCGGCGCCGCGTTCTCGGGCGTCATGCCGCCGATCACCACGCACGGCAAGCTGATCTCGCGTTTGGCTTGCAGCACGATATCGAGGGGCGTCGTCACCGGGTACTTTTTCACCAGCGAAGGGTAAAAACCGCCGAAGGCCACATAGCTGGCGCCGCCGGCCTCGGCCGTCCGTGCCAGGGCCATATCGCCATAACAGGAAGCGCCGACGATCTTGCCTGCCCCCAGGCGCGCGCGCACCTGCGCCACGGAAGCGTCCGTACCGCCCACATGCACGCCATCGGCGTCGAGCTCTTCGCACAGCTCGATAAAATCGTTGATGATGAAGGGCACGCCATACTTGCGGGCCAGGGCCAGCAAGGCGCCCGCCTGCTCGCGCCGTTGGTCCGCCTCGGCGCTCTTGTGGCGATATTGCAGCAGGGCCACGCCTTCCTGCAAGGCTTGCTCGCTCACGTCGAGCAGGCGGTCGGTGTCATCCCAGTCGGGGGTGACCAGATACAGTCCACGCATGATGTTTTCCTTAGTCATTGAATCGTTGCGGTATCAGCTGACCTGGCGCAATCGCATACGCGCCGGCCAGGGCCGCATGGCAATAGCTTTGCGCCAGCGCAAGCGCTTCCGCCAGCGGCTGGCCCAATGCCATACGCGCCGCGATGGCGGAGGCTAACGTACAGCCGCTGCCGTGGAAGGCGCCGGGCAGGCGTGGCCAGCGCCATGTCTGCTCCCCGCCTCCAGCATCAAGCCAACGGTTGAGCACTTCCTCACCGTCGCCATGCCCGCCCGTCACCAGCACGTTCTTGCAGCCTTGCGCGCGCAAGTGTCCTTCGCCACCGAGAGCCAGCGCTTCGGGGCCGTTCGGCACGATCACGGTCGTCAGCGGCAGCAAGGGCGCCAGCACCAGCACGGCATCACCCGTGCTGAGCACGTCGCCATGGCCGCTGGCCAGCACGGGGTCGAGCACGACAGGTAAATCCGGCCGGGCCAGCCGCAATTGCGCGATCAGTTGCGCAATTGCGGCCGCATTCGCGGCGCTGCCCGGGATGCCGATTTTCACGGCGCTGATCACCATCTTGTCGATCAGCGCCTGCGCCTGGCGGCGCAGCAATTCCGGCGCCACCGGTTCGACAGCAAACACGCGGTCGTTGTCCTGCACCGTCAGCGCCGTGATCACGGGCAGCGCATGCGCGCCCTGCGCCGCAATGGCCACGATATCGGCGGCCAGGCCGGCGCCGCCCGACGGGTCGAGGCCGGCAAACACCAGCACAACCGGACGACACGGCAGACGCTGTTGCACCATCACGCCAGGCGGCCCGCCATCGGCGACGACGGCGAAGCGGCGAATTTACGGGGCATGCGTCCCGCCAGAAACGCTTCGCGTCCGGCCCGCACGGCCAGCTTCATCGCATGCGCCATGCGCACGGGGTCGCGCGCGCCGGCAATGGCCGTGTTCATCAGCACGCCATCGCAGCCAAGCTCCATGGCAATCGCCGCATCGGACGCCGTACCCACGCCTGCATCGACGAGCACGGGCACTTTCGCCTGGTCTATGATCAGCGACAAATTCCACGGATTCAAGATGCCCATGCCCGAACCGATCAGGGATGCCAGCGGCATGACGGCCACGCAGCCAATATCTTCCAGAATCTTTGCCTGGATGGGGTCGTCGCTGCAATAGACCATCACGTCAAAGCCATCCTTGACCAGCGCTTCGGCGGCGATCAGCGTTTCCGGCATATGCGGAAACAGGGTCTTTTCATCGCCCAGCACTTCCAGTTTCACCAGATTGCGTCCACCCAAGAGTTCCCGCGCCAGTTGCAAGGTGTAGACGGCATCCTTCGCGTTGTAGCAGCCGGCTGTGTTCGGCAAAATCGTGTACTGGTCGGGCGGCACGAAATCGAGCAGGCTGGGCGCGTTAGGGTCTTGCCCGATATTCACGCGGCGTATCGCCACCGTGATGATTTGCGCTTCCGCAGCGTCCGTCGCTTCGCGCGTCTGCGGCAAGTCCTTGTACTTGCCGCTGCCCACCAGCAAGCGCGATTGGTACTGTTTGCCTGCGATGGTCAGCAGGTCGTCATTGTTATTACTTGTCATTGCTTTTTCCTTAGTCTAGCCGCCGCCGATGGCGCGGACGATTTCCACTTGGTCTTGCACCTGCAAGACCTGTCCAGGCCACGCCTTGCGCGGAACGACGTTGCGGTTGACGGCCAGCGCCAGCGCCTGGTTTTCCAGCGACAGCGCGGCAATCAGTTGATCCAGGGTTTGCCCCGGCGGCACCTGATGCGGCGCGCCGTTGAGCGTGATGGATATCAATGCAGGCATCACGCTCTCCTTCAGACCTTGCGGTACAGCTCGGCGCCGTTCTTGATGAACTCGATGGCCTTGATTTCCATGCCCTGCTTGAGCGCCTTGTCTTCCGCGATGCCCATGCCGGCCGCGTATTCGCGCACTTCCTGCGTGATCTTCATCGAGCAGAAATGCGGGCCGCACATGGAGCAGAAATGCGCCACCTTGGCCGAATCCTTGGGCAAAGTTTCATCGTGGAATTCGCGCGCCTTGTCCGGGTCCAGGCCGATGTTGAACTGGTCGTCCCAGCGGAATTCGAAGCGCGCTTTCGACAGGGCATTGTCGCGGATTTGCGCGCCCGGATGGCCCTTCGCCAGGTCGGCCGCGTGCGCCGCGATTTTATACGTGATGATGCCGTCCTTGACGTCGGCCTTGTTGGGCAGGCCCAGGTGTTCCTTCGGCGTCACGTAGCACAGCATGGCCGTGCCATACCAGCCGATCATGGCCGCGCCAATGCCGGACGTGATGTGGTCGTAGCCGGGCGCGATGTCGGTGGTCAACGGCCCCAGCGTGTAGAACGGCGCTTCGCCGCACTGCTCCAGCTGCAAGTCCATGTTTTCCTTGATCAGCTGCATGGGCACGTGGCCCGGGCCCTCGATCATCACTTGCACGTCGTGCTTCCAGGCAACTTGCGTCAGTTCGCCCAGGGTTTTCAGTTCGCCCAGTTGCGCTTCGTCGTTGGCGTCGTAGATGGAGCCGGGGCGCAAGCCGTCGCCCAGCGAGAACGAGACGTCATACGCCTTCATGATGTCGCAGATATCTTCGAAATGCGTGTACAGGAACGATTCCTGGTGGTGCGCCAGACACCATTTCGCCATGATGGAACCGCCGCGCGAGACGATGCCGGTCAGGCGCTTGGCCGTCATTGGCACGTAGCGCAGCAGCACGCCCGCGTGGATGGTGAAGTAATCGACGCCCTGCTCGGCCTGTTCGATCAGGGTGTCGCGGAAGATTTCCCACGTCAGATCTTCCGCCTTGCCATTGACCTTTTCCAGCGCCTGGTAAATGGGCACGGTGCCGATGGGCACGGGGCTGTTGCGCACGATCCATTCGCGCGTTTCATGGATGTGCTTGCCGGTGGACAAGTCCATCACATTGTCGCCGCCCCAGCGGATGGCCCAGGTCATCTTTTCCACTTCCTCGCCAATCGACGAGGTGACGGCCGAGTTGCCGATGTTCGCGTTGATTTTCACCAGAAAATTGCGGCCGATAATCATCGGTTCGACTTCCGGGTGGTTGATGTTGGCGGGAATAATGGCGCGGCCGCGGGCGATTTCCTCGCGCACGAATTCAGGCGTGATTTCGGCCGGGATGCTGGCGCCAAACGACTGACCCGGGTGCTGGCGACCCATCAGTTCGGCCAGGCGTTCGCCCATGGGACCGGAAGCCTTGAGCTCGCGCAAGTATTCCTGGCGACGCATGTTTTCGCGGATGGCGACGAACTCCATTTCCGGCGTGATGATGCCCTGGCGCGCATAGTGCATTTGCGTCACATTCTTGCCGGCAATGGCGCGGCGCGGCTTGCGGTGCAGGTTGAAGCGCAGCTCGGCCAGTTTCGGGTCCGCTAGGCGGGCGATGCCGTAGTCGGAGGTGGGGCCGGGCAATTCTTCCGTGTCGGCCCGCTCCAGGATCCACGGCAGGCGCGGCGTATCGAGGCCCGAGCGGATGTCGATGTTCACGTCCGGGTCCGTGTAGGGCCCGGACGTGTCGTAGACGTAGATCGGTGGATTCTTTTCGCCGCCGAACGACGCTTCCGTGTCGGACTGGCTGATCTGGCGCATGGGCACGCGGATGTCGGGGCGGCTGCCTTCGACGTAAATCTTGCGCGAATTGGGCAGCGGCGCGATGGCGGCTTCGTCGACCGTGGCGGTGGCGGAGAGGAATTTCGGGTTGGCGTTCATTTTGGCTCCTTGGCTAGACTATTTTTAAGCCTGGAGCCAGCTAAGGAGGTTCGGCTGCGCGCACGCGGAAAAGCGTGGTGCGTTCATCCTAAAGCTTCCCTTCGCTGGCATTATCCAGATCAGGTTCGGAGGGTATTTCTCACCCGCGCTTGCACTGTGTTTCCACAGCGAAAGGCAGGACCCCTAGCGTTTGCCGCCTTGCGGCAGCGAGCCAATTATACGCGGTTCGCGCCGCGTGGCCAGATGATTTCTTGGTTTGTCGTCTATGTGCATCTGCTGCAATGCAGCAGATGCCAGCACGCTTATTTCTTCTTGCCCCAGCGCCAGCTGGTCGGTTCGCCCTTCAGCTGGCAGATGAAAATGAGCACGGCAACGACGGCCACTTCATACACGATGTAGCCGACCAGCATGGTTTGAGGGGGAAACAGGAAGGCGCCGCAGGCGAACAGCGCCAGCGCGGCCAGAAACACCAGCCAGCCCTGCCAGGTGATGGGCAAGCCCCAGCCCCAGCCATAGGTCTTGGCGGGGAACCAGTAGTGGGGTGGTGATTTGTCTGCCATGGTGCTTTCCTTGTCGATATCGATAGCAACAAGTATAAATCAGGCGCTTCGATGGCGCTCCGTGACATCGAGGCCGATGCCGCGGTAGCCGATGAAGCGGCTGCCATTGTCGAACATCGGTTCGCCGCTGACTTGCAGGTACTGCGTGCTGCCATCGAGGTTGGCGCGGCTGTAGATGAAGTCGAGGAAGGGTTCGCGCGCGGCAATTTTTGCGTCGAGCGAGGCGCGCTCGGCCGCGTTCCAGCGTTGCGGCTGTTCTTCGCTGCCGATGCCCAGCATTTCGGCCACGGGGCCGGAAAAGCGCGTCAGATTGCCCTGCGCATCCTGTTCCCAGTACCAGTCGGACGACAGCTCCGTGAAGCGCTGGAAGCGCGCTTCGCTTTCGCGCAACTCCGCCGTGCGCTCTTCCACCATCTGTTCCAGCGACTTGTTGTATTCGGCCAGCTTCTGGTACAGCAAACGCACTTCCAGCATGTTGTGGATGCGCGTCTTCACTTCCACCAGGTCGAAGGGCTTGCTGACGAAATCCTTGGCGCCCGCCTGCAGCGCGCGCAGCTTGTGGCCGGGCTGGGCCGTGATCACCAGCACGGGCAGATAGCTGCCCGCCTCGATGTCGCGCAAGCCTTCCATGACTTCGAAGCCATCCATTTCCGGCATCTGCAAGTCGAGCAGGATCAGGTCGTAGCGGTGCTGCTGGTGCAGCGCGTGCACGGCTTGCGGGTCCATGGTGGACGTAATGCGGGTGTAGCCGGCATTGCGCAGCATCTGTTCCAGCAGCATGACGTTGGCCTCCTGGTCGTCAACGATGAGGATGCTGGCGTTCAGGATCTCGGTGGCTTGAAGCATGGCGGTATTCCTAAAATGAAGTGCTGAATTAGCGTACTGCGTGAGTGTCGTCGGCCAGGCCATGCGCGGCCGCATGGTGCAGGGCCACGTCGAGCGCCTCCATGAATTCGACGACCTTGATCGGCTTGGTCAGGTAGCGGAAGAAGCCCGCCTCCAACCCTTTTTCTATGTCGCGCGGCACTGCATTGGCCGACAGCGCCATGACGGGAATATGACTGGTCAGCGGATCGTCGTGCAGGATGTGCAGCGCGCCGTAGCCGCTGATGCCGGGCAGGTTGATATCCATCAAGATCACGTCCGGCTGATACGTGCGCGCCAGATCGATGCCCAGGTGCGCATCGATGGCGGTCAGCAGTTTCAAATCGCTGCGACGGGCGATCAATTGCTCCACCAGTGCCAGGTTGGCCGGATTGTCTTCCACGTACAGCAAGGTGCGCTGGCTTTCCTGGTCTTCCTGCACCACGGGCAGCACTCCACCCTCTTCCAGGTGCAGTTCCGGCGCGCGCGAGGCTTTGAATTCCACCCAGAAGGTAGTGCCCAGGCCCACCGTGCTGTCGACGCCAATCTGGCCGCCCATTAGTTCGACCAGCTGCTTGGTGACGACCAGGCCGATGCCCGTGCCCTCTTCCGTGCTGCTTTCCTGGCCCAGGCGGTTGAAAGGCTGGAACAGCTGCGCCATCTGCTCGGCATCCAGGCCGGCGCCGGTGTCGGTGACGCTGGTGCGCACCTTGTCGCCGTGCTGGCGGCAATCGACCTTCACGCTGCCGCCGCTCTGGTTGTATTTGATGGCGTTCGACAGCAGATTGATCATCACCTGTTTTACGCGCGTGCGGTCGGCATGCACATAAAAGGCCTTGCCGCAGCGGGGGAAATGCATGCTGATGCCGCGTTTTTCCGCCTGTGGCGCGATCATCGCCTGGCAATCCTGCAGCACGTCGAGCAAGGACATCGCCTCTTCCGACATGGTGACCTTGCCCGATTCGATCATGGCCAGGTCGAGGATTTCATTAATCAAACGCAACAGATACCAGCCGCCCTTGAGGATCTGGTCGATCGAGCGCTGCTGCGGCAAGCTGGGCGCCGGCGTCTCGGATGCCATCAACTGGGCAAAGCCCAGCACGGCGTTCAAGGGCGTGCGCAATTCATGGCTCATGCTCGACAGGAATTCGGACTTCGCCAGGTTGGCCTTTTCCGCCGCCTCGCGGGCTTTTTCCATCTCGATATTCGTGTCCTGCAAGGCCTGTTCAAATTGCTTGCGCTCCGTGACATCGCGCGCGGCGGCAAACACGCCCTGCAGCTTGCGGTCGCGGTCGTGGAAGGTCGAGGCGTTGTAGGAAACAAAAGTCTGCTTGCCGTCACGCGCCAGGGCTGTCAGCTCGTAATTGGTCAATTTTCCTTCACGCAACACGCGCACGATGGCTTCCTCGGCCCGTTCCGGTTCCGTAAAGTAATTTTTGCATGGCGCGCCGATCAGCTCGTCGCGGGTGCAGCCCGTCAACGCTTCCATCTGCTGATTGACGTCGCTGATGATGCCGCGCGGGTCCGTCGTCATCAAGGCATCGATATTCGATTCGATCAGCGAGCGCGTATAAAACTGCTGGTCGCGCAAGCGCTGGTCCAGCAGCGCCTGTTCCGCCTCGACCTGCTTGCGCGCCGTGTTATCGGTGCCGATCAGCAAGTAGCCGATGACCTTGCTCTGCGCGTCGCGCAGGGCCGTCACGGAGACGATGGCGGGGAAGCGGCTACCATCCTTGCGGATATAAGTCAGCTCATAAATGTCTTCGATGCCGCGCATAGCCTTGAACACCAGCGCTTCGACGCCGGGCGTGATGACAGTGTCGAGTTCAGCACTGAGGGCGGCGGCGCGCGCGATAATTTCTTGCGCGTCGGAAATACCGGCCGGCGTCAGCTTGTCGACCACGTCGCTGGCTTCATAGCCGAGCATGCGTTCGGCGCCCACATTGAAAATCTGGATCACGCCCTGGGCATCGGTGGCGATGCAGGAGAAATTGGCGCTGTTGAAGATCGCATCCTGCAAGGCGCCCGCCTTGAGCAGTTGGCGTGGCAGGCTGGCCGCCACCGTGCGTCGGTACAGTGCCACCAGCAGCATCAGCAGCAGGAAGGCCAGCGCGTCAATGGCGCATGCCGTCTCGAACGGCGCGCGCCAGGCCAGCACGCCGACGGCCAGCAGCACGACGGCGCTGAACGAAAATGCCAGCGCCATGGGCCAGCGCGAGGGTGCGCGCGGGGGAGTGTTTTCGACAGATTGCATGATGAGCCTGGGCAATGACAACGATAAAAAGGGAAATGCGGTATTAGGAACCCTGACGCTGGCGCACGTCCGATAGCAGGCGCGTGAATTCCTTCTTCACCACGCCATAGCATTCGCACACATGGCCTTCGAGCCCGGCGCGGTCCAGCACGGAAATATGGCCGCGCCGGTAACTGATGAAGCCGCGCGCCTGCAAGCGCCCGGCCGCTTCCGTCACGCCTTCGCGGCGCACGCCCAGCATATTGGCGATCAATTCCTGGGTCATGGTCAGTTCGCGGCCCGGCAAGCGATCCATGGTCAGCAGCAGCCAGCGGCACAGCTGCTGTTCCACCGTATGGTGGCGGTTGCACACGGCCGTCTGCGACATTTGCGTGATCAAGGCTTGCGTATAGCGCAGCAGCAAGCGCATGACGGGGCCGGCGCGGTCGAATTCTTCCATCAGCAAGTGCGCCTTCAGGCGATAGCCGACACCGCCCGTCTGCACCACGGCGCGGCTGGGGGTCGAGTTGCCGCCCATAAACAGCGACACGCCCACCACGCCCTCATTGCCCACGCCGGCAATTTCCGACGAACCGCCGTTTTCCAGCAGGTAATGCAGAGAAACGATGGCGGTGGTGGGAAAGTACACATGCTGCAGCTTGTCGCCCGAGTCGTAGATTACGTCGCCCAGCAGCATGGAGACTTGCTCCAGATGGGGGGCCAGGCGCGCGAAATCGGCGTCGAGCATGGCGGCGAGCAAATGATTTTAATTCGGGTTGTGTAGCTGGGCATGCGGACTCGACATGGGCAGGATTCCTGGTTTCCAGTCGTCAGCTAGGAGATAAATGAAAGACGTCCGAACGAGGGCCGCCATATGCTGGAGCCTAACACGGCGTTTGCACAATGATGCGACTATATTTCTTGCGGGTCTGGTTGTCTGTTCGCCAGCGAACGGACAGCCACGTGCCCCGGGCCCTACAGTCAGTCACTGCCAGGACTGCCGGATCATGGATCGGCACCGGCGCTGCCTACCGGACGCCATCATGCAATCATTCTTCAAACGCATTTCCATTTCCGTTTCCACCTCGGCCCTGATCACGCTGGCGGTCGGGCTGTGCCTGACGGCCCTGTGCTACGCCTCGGCGCGCCAGATCGAGTCGGAAAGTACCCGGCGGCTGCTGCAGTACTACGCCAGCGCTCACGCGCCGGGAGCGGCCCTGCTGCCGGCCAGCGGCATGAGCCTGGACGCCAACCATCGCGGTTCCCTGTACGTGCTGCTGGGCGGATTACTGTCGAGTCTGCTGGCAACGGCGTATGTGTTTCAGCTGGTGTCGCGCAATTCGGTGATTGCCCGCATCACGGGCGAACGCACGGCGGCGCTGCAGTTTGCCAACTTGCGCCTGTCCGAAGACATCGCCGCGCGCATGCACAATGAAAAGTCGCTGCGTTTGCGCGAACGCATCATCGAAGTGTCGGCCAATGCCGTCATTCTGTGCAGCGCCGATGCGCCGGGCTTCCTGATCGAATACGTCAACCCCGCCTTCGAGCGCATCACCGGCTATGCGGCCGGCGAAGTCATAGGCCAGCGCCTGGAAGACTTGCAGGGTCCCGAGCAAGGGCGGCAAGACATGCATGAGATTACAGCCGCCCTGCGCGAACAGCGCGAAGGCAAGGCCATCGTACGCAATTTCCGCAAGGATGGCAGTTGCTACTGGAGCGAACTGTTCGTCGCGCCCGTGCGCGAAGATGGCGATGGCCCCGTCAGCCACTTTGTCGTAGCGCAATACGACATCAGTACCGTCATGCGCTTCGAACAGGAGATGGAATTCCAGGCCAGGCACGATATCCTCACAGGCCTGGCCAACCGGGCACTACTGCGAGAACGGCTGGAGCAGGCGATGGCCGTGACGCGCCGCAGCGACCTGCCCCTGTGGGTGGTATTCATCGACCTCGACCGTTTTAAATTCGTCAACGATACCCTGGGCCACGACGCCGGCGACCAGGTGCTGAAAAACGTGGCCAGGCGCCTGCGCGACGCCACGCGCGAAGTCGACACGGTGGCGCGCCTGGGCGGCGACGAATTCGTGCTGCTGTTGCCCCAGCATGGCACTGGCGAACCGGGTGCCGCCATCCTGCAGCGCATCCTGGACGCCGTAGCACAGCCGCTGCAACTGGGCGAGTATGAATTCATTCTCAGCTGCTGCATGGGTGTGGCCGTGTATCCCGACGACGGCCAGAATGCCGACACCTTGATCAAGCATGCCGACATCGCCATGTACCGCGCCAAGGAGCAGGGACGGGGCCAGTGGCAATTTTATGCATCCAGCATGAATGAGGGTACCCTGGAGCGGCTGGGACTGGAAAGCGAGTTGCGCCACGCCCTGGAGCGCGGACAGTTCCATCTCGAATACCAGCCCCAGCTGGATCTGGCCAGCGGCGCGGTGGTGGGCATGGAAGCGCTGTTGCGCTGGCAACATCCGCAACTGGGGCGCATTCCGCCTGCCAGCTTTATCGGCCTGGCCGAGGAAATGGGCTTGATCATCGCCATCGGCGACTGGGCCCTGCGCACGGCGTGCGCACAGGCACACGCCTGGCAACTGGCCGGCCATGGCCCGCTGCGCCTGGCCGTCAACTTGTCGGCGCGGCAATTCAAGCAAAGGAATCTGCTGCACGCGGTGGCGCAGGCACTGGCCGAGACCGGCCTCGATGCCGCCCATCTGGAACTGGAATTGACGGAAAGCATGGTCATGCATAACGTGGAGCAAGCCACGGCCATCATGAGCAAGCTGAAGGGACTGGGCGTGCAACTGTCCATCGACGACTTCGGCACCGGCTATTCCAGCCTGGCCTACCTGCGCCACTTCCCCATCGACGTACTAAAAATCGACAAGACCTTCGTCAGCGACATCACGCACAGCGACGACGATGCGGCCATCGTGCGCGCCATCATTTCGCTGGCGCACAGTCTGCGCCTGAAAGTCATCGCGGAGGGCGTGGAAACGGCGCAGCAACTGGCCTTCCTGCGCCAGCACGGCTGCGACCAGATGCAGGGCTACCTGTTCAGCCGCCCGCTGACCGCCACCGCCTTCGAAGCGCTGCTGCACGAAGGCAGCATGCTGGCCGCTGCTTAAAACGCGTGACGCAAGCCGATGTTCAGCGCGCGGTTGCCGCTGCCCACCTCCGTGGCATTGCCCACCATATAGGCGGCATCGTTGCGGTTGCGGATATGCGCGTAGGCCAGATACACCTTGCTGCGCGTCGACAAGGCGTACGTGGCGCCAATGGCCAGCTGCTGCGCGTCGCGGTTGGCCGCGTCGCGGTCATCCTTGTGGATGAAAGAGGCCAGCAAGGTGGTCGCGCCCAGCGGCACGGACACGCCGACGATGGCGTCGCGGCTGTCGCTCGACTGGGCCGGCGCCTGCGCTGCGCCATACGGGTTTTCCGCAAAGAACATGCTGCTGCCGTCGCCCGTGTTGCGGCCATAACCGGCAAACGCGGTGGCCACGCCGAAGTTGTAGTTGCCGGCCAGAATGGTGTTGTTGACGTCGGCCTTGCCGAATTCGCCGCCCCGGCTCTGGCGTGCCAGGCGCAGGGTCAGGGGACCGTTGACATAGCCCAGGGCCAGGCCCAGCGAACGTTGATCTGCCGCAATCCCCGTGTGTTCGCCAGCGCCGACCATGACGGTGCCCGTCACGCCGCGCCATTCCGGCGAGGTGTAGCGCACGGTATTGTCGATGCGCGTGGCCGAATAGCCGGCCAGGTTGGTCGACGCACCGGCCATGCCGCCCTCGAACGGGTCGGCCACGTCCGTCAGCGCCTGGCTTTGCAGGTTGTACTGGCGGCCCACGGTCAGCATGCCCAGCGGGCTGCTCAGGCCGACAAAGGCCTGGCGGCCGAACAACTGGCCTGCCTGGTCGGAGCGGCCCGTATCGCTCAACAAGCCTGCTTCCAGCGTGAACACGGCTTGCCAGCCATCGCCCAACGACTCCGTGCCGCGCAGGCCCAGGCGCGAGCCGGCCGACACGCCACTGGTGAGCTTGCTGATGCCGCGTTCCTGCACCAGGGCCGCGTCCATCAAGCCATACACATCGACGGACGACTGGGCGTGGGCGGCAGGCGGGGCGCCCAGGGCGGCGATGGTCGACACAAGGCCGACGGTGATCGAGATTGTTTTCATGCTGGTTTCCTTGTAAAAGCCAAACCGGGAAAGCGCGCGGCCATGGCACAGCCACAGGCGGTCAGGCGCTGCGGGACGTGCCGTATCGAAAGACGACGGGCCAGATAACAACATTCCTGGCTAAGCTGTGGCGGCGCGGCCGGTCAAGACGAGGGCGCGCGGTAGTCCGCCGTGAATGGTGCACCGCTGGCGGTGCGCGTGGCTCAGGCGCCCTGCCCGAAGGGGACGCTCTGAGATGGCTGGCATCGCAGATGCACTGGCCTTGTGACGCGGACGGGAGCTGGCATGAAGTAGATGCAACTGCGTCTGCTGGCGCCGTCCGCAAAGATGGGGCAGGAGGCGCCGAGGCCAGCATTATAACATCGGCAGCGTTTTACTCCCCGTTCTGTTGCGGGAAAACGGCCCGCAAAGCCGCCAAAACACTGAAAAAGGCCGCATGCCACGCTGCAGGCGATGCCGCGTCATCTATAATGGTTCCTTTTGCCAATCACACGCCAAATCATGGAATTAGCCAAGTCTTTCGAGCCCGCCGACATTGAACAATTCTGGCGCACCGAGTGGGAACAGCGCGGTTACTTTACCGCCACCCTCGATGCGGGAAAACCTTCCTTCAGCATCCAGTTGCCGCCGCCGAACGTCACCGGCACCCTGCACATGGGCCATGCGTTCAACCAGACCATCATGGATGGCCTGACCCGCTACCACCGCATGCTGGGCCACAACACGGCCTGGATTCCCGGCACCGACCACGCGGGCATCGCCACGCAAATCGTCGTGCAACGCCAGTTGGACGCGCAAAAGATTTCGCGCCATGACCTGGGCCGCGAGAAATTCGTGGAAAAAGTGTGGGAATGGAAAGAAAAATCCGGTTCCATCATCACCGGGCAAATGCGTCGCCTGGGCGCCTCGGCCGACTGGCAGCGCGAATACTTCACGATGGACGAGCCACGCTCGAAAGTCGTCACCGACGTCTTCGTGCGCCTGTTCGAGCAAGGCCTGATCTACCGGGGCAAGCGCCTGGTCAACTGGGACCCCGTGCTGGGCACGGCTGTCTCGGACCTGGAAGTGGTGTCCGAAGAAGAAGACGGCTCCATGTGGTACATCAAGTACCCGCTGGTCGATGGCAGCGGTTTCCTGACGGTGGCCACCACGCGTCCTGAAACCATGCTGGGCGACGTGGCCGTGGCCGTCGATCCGACGGACGAGCGCTACCTGCCACTGGTGGGCAAGATGCTGAAACTGCCGCTGACCGACCGCGAAATTCCCATCATCGCCGACGAATACGTCGACAAGGAATTCGGCACGGGCTGCGTCAAAATTACCCCAGCGCACGACATGAACGATTACGCCGTGGGCCAGCGCCACAAACTGGCGCAGATCGTCATCCTGACGCTGGACGCGAAGATTACCGACGACGCGCCGGAAGCGTATCGCGGCCTGGACCGCTTCGCCGCGCGCAAGCAGATCGTCGCCGACCTCGATGCGCAAGGCTTGCTGGAGCAGGTCAAGCCGCATAAACTGATGGTGCCTCGCGGCGACCGCACGGGCGTCGTCATCGAGCCGATGCTGACGGACCAGTGGTTTGTCGCCATGAGCAAACCGGCCCCGGAAGGCACCTTCTTCCCAGGCAAATCGATCGCGGAAACGGCGCTGGACAAGGTCGCCAATGGCGAAATCAAGTTCGTGCCGGAAAACTGGAGCACCACCTACAACCAGTGGCTCAACAACATCCAGGACTGGTGCATCTCGCGCCAGCTGTGGTGGGGCCATCAAATCCCGGCCTGGTATGACGACAAGGGCAATATTTTTGTTGCCAAGACGGAAGCTGAAGCGCAAGCCAAGGCCCTGGCCGCCGGCAGCACGGGCCCGTTGAAACGCGACGACGACGTGCTCGACACGTGGTTCTCGTCGGCTCTCGTGCCGTTCTCGACCATGGGTTGGCCTGAAGAAACGCCGGACATGAAGGCTTTCCTGCCGTCGTCCGTGCTGGTGACAGGTTTCGACATCATCTTCTTCTGGGTCGCGCGCATGGTCATGATGACGGCGCACTTCACGGGCAAGGTGCCGTTTGAAACCGTCTACGTGCACGGCCTGGTGCGCGATTCGACAGGACAGAAAATGTCCAAGTCGAAGGGCAACACGCTGGACCCTATCGACCTGATCGACGGCATCGACCTGGAAGGCTTGATCGTCAAGCGCACCACGGGCCTGATGAATCCGCGCGACGCGGAAAAGATCACCAAGGCAACGCGCAAGGAATTCCCGGAAGGCATTTCGGCCTACGGCACGGATGCCGTGCGCTTCACCATGGCCAGCTATGCATCGCTGGGCCGCAACATCAATTTCGACCTGGGCCGCTGCGAAGGCTACCGCAACTTCTGCAACAAGATGTGGAACGCCACCCGTTTCGTCATGATGAATACGGAAGGCAAGGACTGCACCCCGAACGAGGCCGACCTGTCGCAAGCGGACAAGTGGATCATTTCCCTGCTGCAAAAGGCGGAACTGGACGTGGCCAAGGGCTTCGAAGATTTCCGTTTCGACAACATCGCCGCCACCATCTACAAATTCGTCTGGGACGAGTATTGCGACTGGTACCTGGAAGTCGCGAAAGTCCAAGTGCAACAGGGCACGGAAGGCCAGCAGCGCGCCACCCGCCACACCCTGCTGCGCGTGCTGGAAGTGGTGCTGCGCCTGGCCCATCCGATCATCCCGTTCGTCACGGAAGCCCTGTGGCAAA
The DNA here is from genome assembly GCF_051380895.1 of Janthinobacterium breve. Classification (NCBI taxonomy): domain Bacteria; kingdom Pseudomonadati; phylum Pseudomonadota; class Betaproteobacteria; order Burkholderiales; family Oxalobacteraceae; genus Janthinobacterium; species Janthinobacterium breve. The sequence continues at coordinate 37,298 of NZ_JBNYXY010000015.1, forward strand.
CCGTGGCCCCATTGGCTGGCAAGACGCTCAAGCCAGAGGGTGATTCCATCATGATGCAGCCGTACCCGATCGCCAACACCGACAAGATCGACGAGTCGGCCGAAGCGTGGATGCAGCAGTTGAAAGCCTTGACGGATGCCACGCGCAACCTGCGCGGCGAAATGCAAATTTCTCCTTCCGTGCGCGTGCCGCTGATCGTCGAAGCGGGCAATGCAACGGAAAAGGCCGCGCTGGCTTCGTACGCACCCTACATCCAGTCGCTGGGCAAGCTGGCCGAAGTGCAGATCGTCGATGCGTTGCCGGACTCGCCTGCGGCCGTCGCCATCGTCGGCACCACCAAGCTGATGCTGAAAGTGGAAATCGACGTGGCGGCCGAACGCGAACGCCTGGGCAAGGAAATCGCCCGCATCGAAGCTGAAATTGCCAAAGTAAATGGCAAATTAGGCAATGAAAGCTTTGTCGCGCGCGCCCCGGCTGCCATCGTTGCACAAGAAAACGAGCGCTTGCTCAGTTTTTCGGCGACAATTGAAAAACTGCGCGAACAGTTTGCTAAACTAGCCAGCGCATAAGGCAAGTTTGGAAGGATTGCGCGGCGTCATCCGTGACGCCGCGCAGCACTGCTGGTCTTGCCTTGGTATATAAACTGTTCGTGACCCGATCAAAAAAACCATAGGAGACTAGCGATGCATACACTATTCAAAGCAAGCGTCACAGCAAGCATCATGGTGGCCGCCCTGGCCATCGCCGGCAGCGCCAGCGCGCGCGACGACAATCACACCCCAGTGGGCACGTGGAAAACCATCGACGACGCCACCGGCAAGCCGAAATCGCTCGTCGTCATCACGGAAAACAACGGCGTCTTGCAAGGCAAGATCGACAAGCTGTTCCGCGGCCCGAATGAAGATCAAAACCCCAAGTGCGACAAGTGCACGGGCGCCAACAAGGACCAGCCCATCATCGGCCTGGTGATCCTGTCCGGCCTGAAATATGACGGCAAGGAATGGACGGGCGGCGAAATCACGGACCCGGCCAATGGCAAGACCTACAAGAGCAAGGCCGAACTGACGGAAGGCGGCAGCAAGCTGCAAGTGCGCGGCTATATCGGCGTGCCGATGTTTGGCCGCTCGCAGACGTGGGTGCGCGAAGAATAAGCAGCGCCCCCAGCCCTATCGAAGCCGGCCCTGCGCCGGCTTTTTTACGTCCACCTGCGCCACACCTGTTGTTTTCCAGGCCGAATTCCTCTTCTTTCAAGGTATTTCCCTATGTGGGGAAGCTAAGCGCGCCAGCGCACATACCTCCAGTTTCCTAAATGAAATAGTGCATGCCAGTGACGCCATCGCCCAGTAGCGATGGGCGGCATGGCTCTGCTGGATGACCTCATCCGCGGATGCCCGGCAGTGACTGCCATGCACAAAGGAAACACATGAACCTCTTCAAACGATATCTGAACCCGCTGCTCGTCGCGGCAGGTTTGCTGGCCATGGCCGCCCTGGCCGGTTGCGGCGGCGGCGACCAGGGACGCGATCCCATCCTCGGCTTGCCGGGCGCCACCCTGTCCAGCCTGGCCGTCACGCCAGCCACGGCGACGGTCGCCATCGGTGCCGGCCAGCAATTCACGGCCATCGCCACGTATAGCGACGGTTCCGCGCAAGACGTCAGCGCCAAGGCGGCCTGGACGTCGGCCACGCCGGCCAGCGCGACCGTCAATGCCGCCACGGGCATGAGCAGCGGCATCGCTGCCGGCACCTCGAACATTGCTGCCGCGTTCGGCGGCAAGAGCGCCAGCGCCGTGCTGACCGTCACGCCAGCGACCTTGCTGTCGATTGCCGTCACGCCGCAAAACCCTGTCATCCCCGTCGCCGCGACGCGCCAGCTGGCCGTCCTTGCCACGTATTCGGATGGCAGCACCGTGAATGTCACGGCCAGCAGCAGCTTCCTTGCGGCCACGCCCGCGTTCGCCACCGTTGCCAGCGGTGGCCTGGTCACCGGCGTTGCCTTTGGTAACAGCGTCATGAGCGCCAGCTTCAACGGCAAGACGGCCAGCACCACCGTCACCGTGCCTGCCCTCGCCCTGGTCAGCATCGCCGTCACGCCGGCTACCGCCAGCATCGCTGTCGGTGCTCAGCAGCAATTCGTTGCCACCGCAACGTATTCGAACAATTCGAACGCCATCGTCACGGCCGGCGCCAGCTGGACTTCGGGCACCGTTGCCACCGCTAGCGTGCTGAACACGGGCGTCGCCACCGGCATCGCCACCGGCACCAGCAACATCACCGCCACGGCCGGCGGCCAGTCGGGCAGCGCGCTGCTGACTGTCACGGCAGTGGCCATCCCGCCCGTATTCAACTCGATCATCCTGGGCCGCGCGGCACCGTTCGGCGTGCTGGCCGGCACCTCGATCACGAACAATTCGGGCGGCACCACCCTGATCACGGGCGACGTGGGCGCGCCATCGCAGACCACCGATCCGACGCAGGCGGCCGGTTTTACCAACTACAAGTCGGGCGCCATCCTGGCCGGCGCCATGACGGATTTGCAAGCGGCGATCACCGATGGCAATAGCCGGACCTGCGACGTCAGCTTTGCCGGCGGCATCGATCTGGGCGGCCAGACCTTTGGTCCCGGCGTGTATTGCTATGCAGGCGCCATCAGCATTACGGGCACCCTGACACTAAACGGTCCCGGCGTGTACATCTTCCGCACGGCATTGACCCTGGATTCGACCGTCAATTCCATCGTCGCCCTGAACAATGGCGCCACGGCCGACAACGTCAGCTGGCTGCCTGTCGGCCCCACCACCTTGGCCGCCAACAGCGTCTTCAAGGGCAATATCCTGGGCCAGTCTGCCGCCATCACGGTAGGCGACAACACGACCCTGCTCAATGGCCGCGTGCTGACGGCTGCCGCCGTCACCCTGCGCAACAACCAGATCACCAAATAATCGGGACATGACCATGACTATTGCACACACACTGGGCGCCCTGAGCGTGATGGCCGGCGCCTTGCTGGCGGCGCAAGCGGCGCAAGCGCAGGACAACACCTTCATCAATCCGGACTGGGCCAACAGCGCCTGGTACCTCGGTGCGGGCGTGGGCCAGTCGCGCGCCACGATCGACGAGCCACGCCTGCGCGCCAGCCTGGCCGCGAATGGCGAAAGCGTCACCGCTTTTACCAAGGACCAGCGCGACACGGGCTACAAATTGTTTGTCGGCCGGCAGCTGAACCAGTATTTCGCCGTGGAAGCGGGTTACTTTGACCTGGGCAAGTTCGATTTCAAGTCGACCACCAGCGGCAATGGCGTACTCAACGGACAAGCGGCCTTTCGCGGCGTGAACCTGGACTTGCTGGGCCAGCTGCCGCTGTCGCAGCGTTTTTCCCTGCTGGGCCGGGTCGGCATGCACTACACCAAGACGAACACGGAGTTCAGCGGCAATCGCCTGCTGGGTTCGACGAATACGCATGCCAGCGAGCGCAAGCTCAACGCCAAGCTGGGCCTGGGCCTGGAATACAAGTTCAGCGAAGCGCTGGCCCTGCGCGGCGAAGTCGAGCGTTATCGCTTGAACGACGCCGTCGGCAACCGCGGCGATGCGGACCTGTATTCCGTCAGCCTCGTGTACAAGCTGGGCCGCCCGGCCAGCGCCACGCCCGCCTACCAGCCGGCGCCCGAAGTCGCCCCTGTCGTCGCCATGCCGGCGCCCGTCGTCGTGGCCGCACCGGCACCTGTCCCCGTGGCGGAAAAAGTGTCGTTTGCTTCGGAGGCATTGTTTGATTTCGATCAATCGACGCTCAAGCCGCAAGGCAAAGCCGCGCTGGACCAGTTGCTGGGCCAGCTGACGGGCATGGACCTGGAAGTCATCGTCACGGTCGGCCATACGGATGCCGTCGGTTCCGACGCCTACAACCAGAAACTGTCGCAGCGCCGCGCCGAAGCCGTCAAGGCTTACCTGGTAGCGCAAGGCGTGGAAACGCACCGCGTCTACACGGAAGGCAAGGGAGAAACGCAACCCGTAGCCGACAACACCAGTGCCGCCGGCCGCGCCAAGAACCGCCGCGTGACGGTGGAAGTGGTGGGCACGAGAAAAGTCATGCGCTAAGTTTCATGCGCACGTAAAAAACCGGCTTGCGCCGGTTTTTTTACGTCTGGCGCAAGGCCACCGCCGGCTTGCGGTGATGCTTGCTCAAATGCCTGTCGAGGCTGTTGGCGAACTGCTGCCGGTCGGACTGGCTGAAGGCGGCCGGGCCGCCCGTGTCCACGCCGCCGCTGCGCAATTCTTCCATGAAGGCGCGCATCGTCAGTTGCTGGGCGATATTGTCCTTCGTGTAAAACTCACCGCGCGGATTCAAGGCATAGCCGCCCTTGGTCAAGACATCGGCCGCCAGCGGAATGTCGCCCGTGATGACCAGGTCGCCAGGATTGAGCAAGCGCACGATTTCCTGGTCGGCCACGTCGGCGCCGGACGGCACTTGCACGGTGCGGATAAAACGCGAGGGAGGCACGCGCAAACCCTGGTTGGCCACCAAAGTGAGCGGTAACTCCAGGCGCTCGGCGACTCTGTATAAAATTTCCTTGATAACCACGGGACAGGCATCGGCGTCGATCCAAATTTGCATACCCGGCATGCCCGGCCTTCCCTCGTCCGCCATCACAGTTCCCACGCTTCGCCGCCGGGGCCCATGCGCGGCGCGCTGACGCCGAAGTGCAAATAGGCGGCCGGCGTGGCCACGCGGCCACGCGGCGTGCGCTGCAAAAAGCCTTGCTGGATCAGGTATGGTTCCAGCACGTCTTCGATGGTATCGGCCGCTTCGCCGATGGCAGCCGCCAAATTCCCTATGCCGACGGGGCCGCCGCCGAACTTGAACAGCACGGCTTCGAGCAGCTTGCGGTCCATCACGTCAAAGCCGGCGGAATCGACGTCGAGCATGGCCAGCGCGCGGTCGGCCACCACCTTGGTGATCTCGCCATTGCTTTTGACTTCCGCGAAATCGCGCACGCGGCGCAACAGGCGGTTGGCGATACGGGGCGTGCCGCGCGCGCGCTGGGCGATCTCGTGCGCGCCTTCCGGGTCGATCGGCGCTTTCAGCAAGGCGGCGCTGCGCGTAACGATCTTGGTCAATTCGCTCGTGTTATAAAACTCCAGCCGCGCGACGATGCCGAAACGGTCGCGCAGCGGGTTGGTCAGCATGCCGGCGCGCGTAGTGGCGCCGACCAATGTAAATGGTTGCAAATCGAGCTTCACGGAACGGGCAGCCGGGCCTTCGCCGATCATGATATCGATTTGATAATCTTCAAGGGCCGGATATAAAATCTCTTCCACGACAGGCGACAGGCGGTGGATTTCATCGATGAACAGGACATCATTCGCTTCCAGGTTCGTCAAAATCGCCGCCAAGTCGCCCGGGCGCTCCAGCACGGGACCGGAGGTCTGGCGCAGATTCACGCCCATTTCACGCGCGATGATGTGCGCCAAGGTGGTCTTGCCCAGGCCCGGCGGGCCGAACAGCAAGGTGTGATCGAGCGCTTCCTTGCGCTGGCGCGCGGCCGTGATGAAGATTTCCAGCTGGTCGCGGATCTTTTCCTGTCCCACATATTCATCAAGTTGCTTGGGGCGCAAGGCGCGCTCGATGGCTTCTTCGTTATGCGAGATGGGCGCCGCGTCGATGATGCGCTGTTCCGTGAAGCTGTCGGTCTGAATGCTCATGCCTTATCAGCCTTTCGACAGCGCTTTCAGCGCCAGTTTGATGCCGTCAGAGACACTGCTGCCGGCAGGCACGTTCTTCACGGCAGCCAGCGCTTCCTTGTCCGAATAGCCGAGCGCCACCAGGGCGTTCAAAATGTCCGATTTCGCATCGGGCGCCGCATGCGCGCCGCCAGCGCCGATGTCGGCCCCCAGCTTGCCCTTCAATTCCAGCAATAGCCGTTCCGCCGTCTTCTTGCCGATGCCCGGTACTTTCACGAGACGGCCGGAATCCTGCAGGGTGATGGCCTGCGCCAGGTCGGCAATCGTCATGCCGGACAGGATGGACAAGGCCATGCGCGCGCCCACGCCCGTGATCTTGATCAACTGGCGAAATACGGCCCGCTCGGCGGCATTGCCGAAACCAAACAACAGATGCGCATCTTCGCGGATGGCCTGGTGCGTGAACAACACGACTTTTTCGCCCACGTGGGGCAAGTTGTAAAACGTGCTCATCGGCACATCGACTTCATAGCCGACGCCCTGGCAATCGACCAGCAATTGTGGCGGATTCTTTTCAAGCAAAATACCGGAGAGACGGCCTATCATCGCGTGTTCCTAATGAAATTAAATTGTAAACAAAAGCTTGCTGGAGTATTGCGGCTGTCAGGCCATGTTCAGGGCAAGGCAGTCGCAACTATCCGACGAGGCGGCCGCGCTTCATACGCAAGCCCTGCAATTGGGGCGCCAGCGCGCCGATCATGGCCAGCGCATCGATGCTGTTGGCGTGGCAAATGGCCACGCCCAGGGCATCGGCCGCATCCGTGCCGGGCAAGCCGGGCAAGGATAACAGCCGGGACACCATCTCCTGCACCTGCTCCTTGGCCGCCTTGCCGTGGCCCGTGACAGCCTGCTTCACTTGCAGCGCCGTATATTCGGCCACCGACAGGTCGGCATGCACGAGCGCGCAAATGGCCGCGCCGCGCGCCTGGCCCAGTAGCAGGGTCGATTGGGGATTGACGTTGACAAACACTTTTTCAATGGCCGCGCAATCGGGCTGGTAGGTGCCGACGATTTCGCTCACGCCCTGCAGGATGATCTTCAGGCGCGGCGGCAATTCCCCTTCGGAACCCGTCTTGACGGTCCCCGACGCGATATAGCGCAGCTTGTTGCCGTGTTTTTCAATGACCCCAAAGCCGGTGGTGCGCAGGCCAGGATCGATGCCAAGAATAATCATCGCCAGATTCTATAATGAATACGGCAGGCACCGGTGAATAACCGATGCCTGCCGTTTAAGTTACCGCTCGCTTGGGGTCAGACCCGCCGGGTCTGACCCCAGCCTTCATCAATGACGGAAGTGACGCGTGCCTGTGTACAACATCACGACGCCGCGTTCGTCCGCCGCGTCAATCACTTCCTGGTCGCGCATGGAGCCGCCCGGGTGGATCACGCAAGTCGCGCCCGCGTCGACGACGACGTCGAGGCCGTCGCGGAACGGGAAGAAGGCGTCCGACGCCACCACGGAGCCCGTCAGCGACAGGCCCGCGTTTTGCGCCTTGATGGAAGCGATGCGGGCCGAGTCGATACGGCTCATCTGGCCAGCACCTACGCCCAGGGTCATGTTATTGCCGCAGAAAACGATGGCGTTCGACTTGACGAATTTCGCCACTTTCCAGGCGAACATCAGGTCGGACAATTGCTGCGGCGTAGGCTGCAGCTTGCTGACCACGCGCAAGTCGCCGATACCGACGTTTTTCGCGTCCGGCGATTGCACCAGCAAGCCGCCACCCACGCGCTTGAAGTCCATGGCATTGACGCCGGAACCCAGCGGGATTTCCAGCATGCGCACGTTCTGCTTGCTCGACAGAATCTGTTTCGCTTCGGCGGAGAACGACGGAGCGATCAGCACTTCGACGAACAGCTTGGCGATTTCACCGGCCGTGGCACCGTCGAGTTCCGTGTTGAAGGCGATGATGCCGCCAAACGCGGAAGTCGGGTCCGTCTGCAGGGCGCGCGCATACGCTTCGGCCACATTCTTGCCCAGGGCGACGCCGCATGGGTTCGCGTGCTTGACGATCACGCAGGCGACGCTTTGCTCGAAACCGCCCAGGCTCTTCACGCATTCCCAGGCCGCATCGGCATCGGCGATGTTGTTGTAAGACAATTCCTTGCCTTGCAGCTGGCGGTAGTTGGCCAGCGCGCCATCGATGGTGACGAGGTCGCGGTAGAAGGCGGCGCTCTGGTGCGGGTTTTCACCGTAACGCATGTCTTGCACTTTCTCAAATGCAACATTCAATACTTGCGGATAGGTGCCGCGCTCAGCGTGCACTTTCGTCGGGCCCAGGCTGGTCAGGTAGTTGGTGATGGCGCCATCGTATTGCGCCGTGTGCGCAAAGACTTTTTTCGCCAGCATGAACTTGGTGTCGTAGCTGACCGTGCCGGCCGTACCATCGGCCGAGCGCAACTCCGCCAGCACGGCGTCGTAGTCGGTCGGATCACAGATGACGACCACGTCCTTGTGGTTCTTGGCTGCCGAACGCAGCATGGTCGGGCCGCCGATATCGATGTTTTCGATCGCGTCTTCCAGTGTGCAATCGGCCTTGGCGACCGTGCCCTGGAACGGATACAGGTTGACCACCACCATGTCGATGGTTGGCATGTCGTGCTCGACCAGTTTCGACATGTGCTCAGGGAAATCGCGGCGCGCCAGGATACCGCCATGCACTTTCGGGTGCAGGGTTTTCACACGGCCATCGAGCATCTCCGGGAAACCCGTGTAATCGGCAACTTCCGTGACGGGAACACCGTTGTCTGCCAGCAATTTGGCGGTGCCGCCGGTGGACAGGAGGTTGACGCCGAGTGCGGACAGGGCGCGGGCGAATTCGAGAACGCCGGTCTTGTCGGAAACGGAGAGGAGAGCTTGTTTGATCATGGCTGTGGCTAGGTGGTTAAGTGTTCTTGGCGAATGGCGCAGTTCAGTCCTCAGACGAAGACTGCTGCGGCGGATTCAAATCTTGGCGTCACTTGCATGCCGGCATTACAGCAAACCGTGCTCCTGCAATTTCTTGCGCAGGGTATTGCGGTTGATGCCCAGCATCTGCGCGGCGTGCGACTGGTTGCCATCGGCGCGTGTCATCACGACTTCCAGGATGGGCTTTTCCACGGTCAGCACGACCATGTCATAGATATTCGATGCTTGCTGTTCGCCCAGGTCATTGAAGTAATCTTCTAGACTTTTCTGTACGACTTCCTGAATGCTTTCTTTGCTCATTTTTATGCTTCAACCGGCTGAACACCTGACCATCCGCTGCCGCGCCGCTCATGCGGTCCGCCTGCTGCCGTCTTGCCTCGGTGTTGTAATTAATATTGCATGACGCTCTGTATATAGGCGCTCGCCCTTGTACTGCTGGTAACTGATTTACCCTGCTTGTTGCTATCTGCTCATGCTGCCGTGGCCGTAAGTTTGATCACATCGAGCAGACCACTTTCACTGGATTCGGAGAGGCGGTATTGTAACCGTTCGCCAAATTTCCATTGCGACTCAAAAAATTGATCGACGGCCAGCAACTGCGCGTCCGTCGACTCCAGCAAGTTCATCTGCTGTCGGAACGCTTCGCCGCCTTCCAGGTCTTTTACATACCAGCCGATGTGCTTGCGCGCCGTGCGCACGCCCAGAAATTCGCCATAAAACGCGTAATGGGCGCGCAAATGCTCATCCATCAAGGTACGCACTTCATCCACGTAGGGTGCCGGCAGCAAAGTGCCGGTGCGCAAGAAATGGTCGATCTCGCGGCAAATCCACGGCCGGCCCTGCGCCGCGCGGCCGATCATGACGGCATCGGCGCCCGTTTGATCGAGCACAAAGCGGGCTTTCTGTGGACTGGTAATGTCGCCATTGGCCACCACGGGTATGCCCACCGACGCTTTCACGGCGGCAATCGTTTCATATTCGGCATCGCCCTTGTAGCCATCGGCGCGCGTGCGGCCGTGCAAGGTCAGCATCTGGATGCCGGCTTGCTCGGCGATGCGGGCGATTCTCAGGGCATTCTTGTTTTCGCGGTTCCAGCCCGTGCGAAATTTCAGGGTGACGGGCACGTCGACGGCGTTGACGACGGCATGCAAGATCTTTTCGACCAGGCTTTCGTTTTGCAACAAGGCTGAACCGCACCAGCTGTTGCACACCTTCTTCACGGGGCAACCCATGTTGATGTCGATGATCTGCGCACCCCGGTCCACGTTGAACTTGGCGCAATCGGCCAGGTCTTGCGGATCGGCACCGGCGATTTGCACGGCTTTCGGCTCCATTTCGCCCTCGTGGTCCGTGCGGCGCGCGCTTTTTTCCGTCGCCCACAGGCGCGGATTCGACGCCGCCATCTCCGACACGGCATAGCCGGCGCCCAGCTGCTTGCACAACTGGCGGAAAGGCCGATCCGTCACGCCCGCCATGGGAGCGACGAAAACGTTGTTGCGCAGAATGTGAGGGCCGATTTGCACTGAAGAACCTGGAATGGACGGGGGAGCCTGCTATTTTAACCGATTCCCTGCCTATTTAATAAGCACTATTTTTTTGTTTCAGTGCGCCAGAGTGGGCGCCACGCTTGTGCAGCACAACAAAACGGACCGCTGGCGGCCCGGTCCGGCAGTTCGCCCGGACTGTTAGCTCAGCTCGTCCATTGCGGGCACGCTCAGGTGGTCGATGTCACCCCAGTGCTCTAATTGCAGCTTGCCATCCGCATACAAGAAGCGGTTGACGCTGGCATTTTGAACCTGGAAGTCGCGCGGACTGTCGAGCGTCATGCCGACCGCCTCGCGATAAGCGCACTCGAGCACGCCACCGTGGGCCACGATGGCAATCGTCTGGCCGTCATACTGCCCGGCCCAGCGGGCGATGGCGCCGTTCGCGCGCGCATAGAACTGGCGGAAACTTTCGGCTTCGCGCTCGCCCGACGGCATCACGGCATCGATCTGCCGCGATTGCCACTGCGCATACTCATGCGGATAGCGCGCGGCGATGTCCGCATACAGCAAGCCTTCGAAGGCGCCATAGCAGCGCTCGCGCAGCAAGGGATCGGTCTGCACGGGCAACTGGTTCATGTTCGCCACAGCGTGCGCCGTCTGCTGCGCGCGCTGCAGATCGCTGGCGATGATGGCGGCCAGCGGTGCATCCGCCAGCGCCTGCCCCAGTGCCGCCGCTTGCGCCAGGCCCGCCTCGTTCAAGGCGATGTCGATATGGCCCTGCAGGCGGCGGCCCGCATTCCAGGCCGTTTCGCCATGGCGTATCAATAAGATCGTGGTGCTCATGCTTTATTTCTTCAGGGTAAGTGCCAGCTCGGGGTTGAGCGAGTAGGCAACGACGAGCTGTGCTTCGTCGAGGATATGGCCGTACATGGCGGCATGCGCTTGCTGCCCCGTAAAACGCTCGGGCAAGGCAAGGCGCGGCACGTCGAGCGCATACAGGCGGAAAATGTAATGGTGGATGCGCTCGTCATTCCACGGCGGGCACGGACCATCATAGCCGTAATAATCGCCGGCCATGTCAGGATCGCCCGCAAACCAGCCCGTGTAATCGTTGAGGCCCTGGCGCAATTGCAGCCCAGAAACAGTGCCGGCGGCCTTGCCGCGCGGCGTGATGCCGCTGGAAAATTCACCGGCGGCAATCGAGCGCATGGCCGACGGCAAGTCGAGCAAGCTCCAGTGATAAAAGTCGCCGCGCGACGCCGTCAGCGGCAGGGCCTGGTCATCGCGATTGGCCAGGCTGGCGTCTTGCGGCGCATCAGGGTCGATGCAGAACAGGGCCTGCGACTCGGTGCCGTTCGGCACCTCGTCCCAGGCCAGATGGGGATTGCGGTTGCCTGCAAGGCGCACGCGGCTGGCCGGCTCGATCTCGGCAAACGCATACTCGGCCGGCATCAAGCCGCCATCACGAAACGTCTCGCTCCACAATTTCATCGCTTGCTCCCCTTTATAATTAAAATTTCAGCAATAAACCGTAGCGAGCGGCAGCCAGTTGTGGCCGAGAAGCGCAACTGTGCTGAAGCACAGTGAGCATCGCAGGCCGCAAATGGCGACGCGCAGTAGGTTTATTTGGCATTCACTTGCAGCCAGAACGTGACGGGGCCATCATTCGTCAGCGACACCTGCATGTCGGCGCCAAACTGCCCCGTTTGCACGGTCGCATGGCGGTGGCGCGCCTGCTCCACGAAATGCGTGAACAGGCGCAAGCCGTCCTGTGGCGCGGCCGCCGGCGTAAACGACGGGCGCGTGCCGGACTTGGTGTCGGCGGCCAGGGTGAACTGGGGCACCAGCAACAAGCCGCCGGCCACGTCCGTCACGCTGCGGTTCATCTTGCCCGCCTCGTCGGCAAAGACGCGATAGCCGAGCAATTTGCTCAGCAAGGCGTCCGCTTCCTTCTCCGTATCACCCCGCTCGGCGCACACGAGCACCATCAGGCCGGCGTCGATGGCGCCGATGGTGGCGCCGCCGACATCGACTTTTGCCTGCGTAACGCGTTGCAGCAGCGCGATCATGCCGCCAGGGTGACGCGCGCAAATTTGCGCTTGCCAACTTGCAACACGAATTCGCCTGCCGCCACTTGCAGCGCCTTGTCGCTGATAACGGTGCCGTCGATGCGCACGCCGCCTTGCTCGATCATGCGCATGGCTTCCGACGTCGATGGGCACAGGCCAGCCTGCTTGAGCAATTGCGGGATGCCCAGCGGCGCGCCAGCCAGGCTCACTTCCGGGATATCGTCGGGAATGCCGCCCTTCGAACGGTTGACGAAGTCGGCCAGCGCATCTTCCGCTGCCTGCTGCGAATGGAAACGGGCGACGATTTCTTGCGCCAGGGCAACCTTGGCATCGCGTGGATTGCGCCCGCCTTCCACTTCGCTCTTCAGCTGCGCCAGTTCGGCGATCGAGCGCCACGACAGCAGCTCGTAGTAGCGCCACATCATGACGTCGGAAATGCTCATCAGCTTGGCGAACATGGTGTTGCCCGGTTCCGTGATACCGATGTAGTTATTCTTCGACTTGGACATTTTTTCCACGCCATCCAAACCTTCCAGCAGCGGCATGGTCAAAATACACTGCTGCTCCTGTCCGTACTGCTTTTGCAGTTCGCGGCCCACCAGCAGGTTGAACTTCTGGTCCGTGCCGCCCAGTTCCAGGTCCGATTTCAGGGCCACCGAGTCGTAACCTTGCATCAGCGGGTACAGGAATTCATGCACGGAAATAGGAATGCCGCCCTGGAAGCGCTTGGTGAAGTCGTCGCGCTCGATCATGCGCGCCACCGTGTAGTGGGAAGCGAGTTGGATGATGCCGCGCGCACCCAGCGGATCGCACCACTCGGAGTTATAGCGGATTTCAGTCTTGCTGGCGTCCAACACTAAAGACGCTTGCGCGAAATACGTCATCGCGTTAATCTCGATCTGTTCCTTGGTCAGCGGCGGGCGCGTGACGTTGCGGCCCGAAGGGTCGCCGATCATCGAAGTGAAGTCGCCGATGAGGAAAATGACTTGATGGCCCAGGTTTTGCAGCTGGCGCATCTTGTTCAGCACGACAGTGTGGCCCAGATGCAAGTCGGGTGCAGTCGGGTCCAGGCCCAGTTTGATGCGCAGTGGAACACCGGTTTTCTCGGAACGTGCTAATTTTTGCGCAAATTCGCTTTCGATCAAGAGTTCGTCGACGCCACGCTTGGTAATCGCGAGGGCTTCTTGTACTCTGTCCGACAGTGGAAGTGCGGTCTGAGCGGCGTTAGCCTTTATAGGCGATGCGGTGGTGTTGATTTCCATAAAATTTGACTGTAGATCTCAAAATGGTAGTAGGTTTGCGGAGTTTGCTATAATGCTCGATCCCATCAATCTTGCCGTATGAAAACGAACCAAAATAACAATAACAAAGAGCATTAGTTCAGGTCACGTTCAAGGGCAAATTTTAACTGATTGCATGAACCCTATACATAAAATCACAGGCTCACGCTTGTACACACAGCTGACGACGACACGCAAGGCGCGCATTATTGGCGCGTCGGCAGTGCTGCTCGCCGTTGCCGCCTTCGGCGCTGTCGCTGTGTCTCCCATGGCACCGGACGCATCCGACTTGCCGGTCACGTCCATCGCCCAGAACCTGGAGATGCCTGATCTCGCCTCGCAAATTTCCGCGATGGAACAGGTAGACCAGAATTTCACCCACGAAGAAAAAGTCCGCGCTGGCGATACCCTCGCCACCCTGCTGACCCGTCTCGGCGTGGATGATACGGCGGCCGCCAATTTCATCAAGACCGACAAGATTGCGCGCGGCGTGATGTTGCTCAAATCGGGCAAGCGCGTGCAAGCGCAAACGTCCGAAAACGGCGACCTCAACTGGATGCGCGCCACCCTCGTCGATGGCACGGACAAATCAGTCAAGAACATCCTGATCACCCGCAAGGGCGACAAGTTCGTGGCCACGGAAGTGGCAGCCCAGCTGGAACGCCGCGTTGAAATGCACGCGCGCAAGATTACTTCCACCCTGTTCGCCGCCACCGACTCCAGCCTGGACGGCACCCGCCTGCCAGACTCGATTTCCGCGCAAATCGTGGAAATGTTCTCCACCAATATCGACTTCCGCTCCGACCTGAAACGCGGTGACTCGTTCAACGTGGTCTACGAAACGTTCTGGCAAGATGGCGAATTTGTCCGAGCGGGCCGCATCCTGGCCGGTGAATTCACCAACCGCGGCACGACTTACCAGTCCGTTTGGTTCCAGGACCCAGCCAGCAAGCAAGGCGGCGGTTACTACAGTTTCGACGGCAAGTCCCTCAAAAAAGCCTTCCTGAAATCCCCCCTCGAATTCTCCCGCATCTCGTCCGGCTTCTCCATGCGCGTGCACCCGATTTCCGGCAACTGGAAAGCCCACAAGGGCATCGATTTCGCCGCTGCAACGGGCACGCCTATCCGCGCCTCGGGCGACGGCGTGGTCGATACCGTCGGCAGTCAAAACGGCTACGGCAATGTTGTTGTTCTGAAACACTGGGCCAACTACACCACCGCCTACGCCCACATGAGCCGTTTCGCTTCGGGCTTGAAAAAAGGTCAAAAAGTGAGCCAGGGCGATGTGATCGGCTACGTCGGCACCACCGGCTGGTCCACGGGCGCCCATTTGCACTATGAATTCCGCGTCGGCGGCGTGGCACAAGACCCAAGCAAACTGAACGTCCAAGCCCAGGCGCCGCTGACGGCAGCCGAGCTGAGCCGCTTCCGCATGGTGTCCAATGACATGATGCACCGCTTCACCCTGCTGCGTCCTAACGACACGGCACTGGCTTCACGCTAAGCAATACTGCCCTCGGGCAACGAACAAAGGCACCGCCCATGCAGATGGCCGGTGCCTTTGTTTTATGTGCGCAGGAAAATGCGGCACAATGCATCCATCACTTACGCATTCAAGGAAACACCCATGCTGTATATCGGTTTGATGTCGGGCACCAGCCTCGATGGCGTCGACGGCGCCTTGGTCGATTTTTCCGACGATGGCAGCGTGCGCAGCCTGGACGACGCCTATATTGCCTTTCCCGCCAGCCTGCGCGCCGACCTGATGGCACTGCAAAGTGCCGGCCAGAATGAAATCGAACGCGAAGCGCTGGCGGCCAATCAACTCGTGCGCCACTACGCCGACTGCGTCACCATGCTATTGAGTAACGCTGGCATCGGCCCGGACGCCATCGTCGCCATCGGCGCACATGGCCAGACCATCCGCCACCGCCCCGAGCTGGGCTTTACGCGCCAGTTGAACAACCCGGCCTTGCTGGCCGAACTGACGGGCATCGATGTCATCGCCGACTTGCGCAGCCGCGACGTGGCGGCCGGCGGCCAGGGGGCGCCGCTGGTGCCGGCTTTCCATCAAGCCATTTTCAATGTCCCCGGCCACACGCGTGTGCTGGCCAATATCGGCGGCATCAGCAATATCAGCGTGCTGCACGCGGACGACACGGTAACGGGCTACGACACGGGCCCCGGCAATGCGCTGATGGATGGCTGGGTCTTGCGACACCTGGGCCAGCCGTACGACGCCAACGGCGCCTGGGCCGCCACGGGCAAGGTCATCCCTGCCCTGCTGGCAGAATTACTCAATGAAGCGTATTTTGACTTGCCGGCGCCGAAAAGCACGGGACGCGACCTGTTCCATGCCGACTGGCTGCAAGGCAAGCTGGCCAGGCATCCAGCCGCCCGGCCGGCCGACGTGCAGGCGACCTTGACGCAACTGACGGCCGCCAGCCTGGCGCACGCCATTGCGCGCGACGGGGCGCAGGCGGAAACGGTGTATGTGTGTGGCGGCGGCGCGCAGAACGCCAGCCTGATGGCGGCGCTGGCGCGCGAACTGCCGGGCATGGCGGTGGCATCGACGGAAGCGCTGGGCGTGGCGCCCAGCCAGGTCGAGGCGCTGGCGTTCGCCTGGCTGGCCTGGCGCTTCACGCAGCGCAAGCCGGGCAACTTGCCGGCCGTGACAGGCGCGCAAGGTTTACGAGTGCTGGGTGCGCTGTATCCGCGTTGAGCAGACCTAGAAACACAAATAGCGGATCATCGATCCGCTATTTTCTTACTTGCTCCGCTTAATACTTAAACGGAGAAGGACGAACCGCAACCGCAGGTAGAAGTAGCCGTTGGGTTTTTAATCACGAACTGCGCACCTTCCAGATCATCCTTGTAATCGATTTCCGCGCCGACCAGATACTGGTAGCTCATGGAATCGATCAACAGCTGGACGCCGTTCTTAACCATGGTGGTGTCATCTTCATTGACGATTTCGTCGAAGGTGAAGCCATACTGGAAGCCGGAACAGCCGCCACCCTGCACGAAGACGCGCAATTTCAGGTCGGGATTGCCTTCTTCTTCGATCAGCTGCGCGACTTTTTCAGCGGCGCTATCGGTAAAGATAATGGGTGAAGGGATCACATCTTGCATTTCAGCGACGGCATTCATATCGGACACTCCTACTAGAAAACATTAACTCATTATAGACTGTTGCCGCAAGTCGCGCTGCGGCCGCCGCCGATGCGGCTGGACGGTGTTGTTCCTGCTCACATTTCAGACACGGCCAGGTGCAGCACGGGGTCGGCGCTGTCGTGGCGACTGAGCTTGCCTTGCACCAAGGCGCCGCTGTGCATTTCCAGCACCTTGTAATAGACCTCTCCTACAATGCGGGCTTTCGGCTGGATTTCAAGCATTTCGGACACATACACGGGGCCATTGATCTCGCCGCTGACGACCAGGCTGGAGCAGCGCACCTCGCCATCGATGCGGCCCGCCTCGCCCAGCACCACGTACGTGGGCTCGCCTGCTTCGCCAGTGACATTGCCGCGCACATGGCCATCGATGCGCAAGCCGCCGCAAAACAGCAAGTCGCCCTCAATCCGCGTGGAGGCGCCGATCAGGGTGTCGATGGGGTTTTTCGCGTTGCGCTCGAACATGAACGTCATCCTGTCGGGGTAGGTGGCAGTCCAATTTAGCACAGGTCCGGCAAAAAGGCGCCGGACCTGCGCAAGCACGGCTGCCTATTTTTACGGCAGCAGGGCGATGTGTTGCAAACCGGCCGTTTCTTTCAAGCCAAACATCAAGTTCATGCACTGCACGGCCTGGCCCGATGCGCCCTTGACCAGATTGTCCTGCACCACCAGCACGATGACGGTATTGCCGCCTTCAGGGCGGTGCAAGGCCAGGCGCAGCATGTTCGAGCCACGCGTGGAGCGCGTTTCCGGGTGCGAACCGAACGGCATCACATCGACGAAAGGTTCATCCTTGTATTGCTCTTCGAACAAGGCTTGCAATTCCTCATTGCTGACATCCTTGTTCAGCTGCGCGTACAGGGTCGAGTGCATGCCGCGTATCATCGGCACCAGGTGCGGCGTAAAGGTCAGCGCCACTTTTTCGTCCGTGAAACGCTGCAATTGCGCCGTCGTTTCCGGCAAGTGGCGGTGGCCGGCCACGCCGTAGGCTTTGAAACTGTCGCTGCTTTCCGAGAACAGGATGCCGATTTCCGCCTTGCGGCCGGCGCCGGACACGCCCGACTTGCAGTCTGCGATCAAGCCGCCCGCGTTGACCAGGCCCGCCTTGAGCAGCGGGTAAAAGCCCAGCTGCATGGTGGTCGGGTAGCAACCGGGATTGGCGATCAGGCTGGCTTTTTTAATATCTTCACGGTTCAGTTCCGGCAAGCCGTACACGGCTTGCTCGATCAGCTCGGGCGCCGTGTGGGGAATCTTGTACCACTGTTCGAACTTGGCCTGGTCTTTCAGGCGGAAGTCGGCGGCCAGGTCGATGACTTTCACGCCGGCGGCCAGCAGGGCTGGTGCTTGCGCCATGGCAACGCCGTGTGGCGTGGCAAAGAAGACCACGTCGCACTGTTCCAGGTTGGCCTTGTCCGGCGAGGAAAAAGCCAGTTTGACGTGGCCACGCAGGGAAGGATACATGTCAGCAACGGGCAAGCCATCTTCCTTGCGCGAGGTAATCGCCGTCAACTCGACATCTGGATGGGTTGCCAGCAAGCGCAGCAATTCCACGCCCGTGTATCCAGTGCCGCCGACGATGCCAACTTTGATCATGTTCTTTCCTTGTGTATAGATTGCATAAAGATGAGGGGAAACGCTACCCCTGCGGGTTTTCCGCGTATTTTACAGCGCAACGGCGCATCCCGCTGAAATGCAAAAAAGCCGCAGGACCGAAGTCCAGCGGCTTTTCGACCAGCACCCGAAGGTGCTGTAGCGTAGAAATTAACGCTTCGAGAATTGCTTTGCGCGACGTGCTTTGCGCAGACCAACTTTTTTACGCTCGACTTCACGTGCATCGCGGGTAACGAAGCCGGCTTTCGCCAGTTCCGGTTTCAGCGCTGCATCGTAGTCGATCAGAGCGCGGGTGATGCCGTGACGAACTGCACCAGCCTGGCCCGACTCACCGCCGCCATGGACGTTGACTTTGATGTCGAAACGCTCGACATTGCCGGTCAGTTCCAGAGGTTGACGGATGACCATCAGACCCGTTTCGCGCGAAAAGTATTCGTTTGCTGGTTTGCCGTTAACAACGATCAAGCCTGTGCCAACTTTGATAAAAACCCGAGCCACTGCACTTTTGCGACGGCCGGTTCCATAATTGTAATTACCGATCATGTCAGTTCCTTAGAGAACAAGTGCTTTAGGTTGCTGAGCAGCGTGCGGATGGGAACCTTCCGCGTACACTTTCAGCTTCTTGATCATTGCGTAGCCGAGTGGGCCTTTAGGCAGCATGCCCTTGACCGCTTTCTCAAGCGCGCGACCTGGAAAACGCTGTTGCATTTTCTGGAAGTTGGTTTCATAGATGCCGCCTGGATAGCCAGAGTGACGGTAGTAAATTTTCTCAGTAGCTTTGGTACCGGTCACACGCAGTTTGCCTGCGTTGATGACGACGATAAAGTCGCCGGTATCGACGTGAGGAGTAAATTCTGGTTTGTGTTTGCCGCGCAGTCGGAGTGCCACTTCGCTGGCAACACGTCCGAGGACTTTGTCCGTCGCGTCAACCACGAACCAATCGCGCTGGACTTCATGTCCTTTAGCGGAAAATGTTTTCATGTTGACTTCCTAATAGATTACACGCTCAAATGGTGGTTCCGCCGATGTTGCTATGCGGACTCTGCCTTATTTACTTTTCCTGAGCGAACGGAAAGCCGACAAGTATAAGCGGCTTTGCCTTGCCGCGTCAAGCCACGATGCAGACCCGCTGCGGGCTGGCGGGCGGCACATGGACAGGCATTCCTCTATTACAATACAAAACGCTTACAATTTTCGGAGAGTACGATGGAATGCAAAGTCAGCTGGAATGGCCCGTCGGGCATGAGTTTTCGGGCAGAAACCGGCTCCGGCCACCTGGTGACCATGGATGGCGCGCCCGATGGCGGCGGCCACAACCTGGCGCCACGCCCCATGGAAATGGTCTTGCTGGGCACGGGCGGCTGCACCGCCTATGACGTGGTGCTGATCCTGAAACGGGGGCGCGAAGCCGTCAGTGGCTGCGAAGTGACCCTGAAGGCCGAGCGCGCCGACACCGACCCGAAAGTGTTTACCAAGATCCACTTCCATTTCACCGTGCGGGGCAAGGCCCTGAAACCGACGGCCGTGGAACGGGCCGTGACTTTGTCGCATGACAAGTATTGCTCGGCATCAATCATGCTGGCGAAAACCGCGGAAATTACGCATTCCTTCGAAATCATCGAGGAATAATCGGCACAATTTGCTTGGATGCAGCAGAAAACTGGGGTCAGACCCGACGGGTCTGACCCCGGCTCTTTTCTGCGCCTAAATATAGTAAGCCGTTTTTGTCATCACTTTACCCATCAGCCCCATCAGCGCCTTGACGGGCGCCGGGGTGTCGATGGCGCCTAATCTCTGGGCGGCGGCGCCATGTTCCACTTCGTCGATGGCCATCTGCTTGACGATGGCGCGCGACTTGGCGTCCTGCGGCGGCAATTCTTGCAAGTGGCTGGCCAGGTGCGCTTCCACCTGGCGCTCCGTTTCCACCACAAAACCCAGGCTGCGGCCATCGCCCATGCGCGCGGCAATGGTGCCCAGCGCAAAGGAACCCGCGTACCACAGGGGATTGAGCAGACTCAAGCGCGAGCCCAGCTCCGTCAGGCGCTGCGCCGTCCAAGCCAGGTGGTCTTCCTCTTCCCGCCCCGCTTCATCGAACTGGGCGCGGATGGCCGGGCTGTGCGCATAGCGCGCCTGCGAGTTGTACAGGGCCTGCGCGCAGACTTCGCCCACGTGGTTGACGCGCATCAAACCGGCGCTGTGGCGCTGCTCGGCCGCGCTCAGCGCCGCATCGGGCGCGTGCGCGGCCGGCGACGGGCGCGAGGCCGAAGCCACGCCCGCGATGACGCGCAGGGCCTTGTCGGCGCCAACAATCAAACGATCCAGGGGGTCAAAATGGCGGTTCGCGGTCATCGTGGCTATTCATATAAGGGAAAACATGAATTATAGGACGATCGGGGCCAGCCGTACCCACGCCGCGTGCAGGGTGAACGGGGCTTTATTGACTTGTGCGCGCTTTTTCCTGCTCGATCCAATCGACCACGGGACCCACGGCGTCCAGGCCGGACAGGCTTTTCGCCACGCCCAGGTTCAATGAAATCAGGAAAGAAATGCTATCGACGGGGATGTCCGGGCAATGCTCGGCAAACGCGGCGCGAAAACGCTCCGATTGCAGCACGCGCAAGACTTTCTCGCCGCTCATGAATTGCAGCACGCTGGCGATGCTGTGCCCGCCACCTATCGAGTGATAAATAAAACGGTTGTACTTTGCGTCGATCTGCTTGAAATCGAGGGCTTCTTCCGTCATCAGGCCAGCCAGGTAGTACAAGCCCAGGCTGACGCGGAAGAAACCGATGGCTTCGGCACTGGTCATGCCGGCGCGCGCCATGGCCAGTACCTTGTCCTGCATTGCCTGATCGATCGTTCGCATTGCGCTCTCCCGCGCCGTCCGCCGGCGCCCACCAGGCCAGCTTGCATGAAGATGCTGTTTTTTTCAATAGACCAAACGATATTTCCATCTTGCAAGTTACATTTTTTGCATGCTACTCTCGTTCTTCACCGTTGAATGGATGAAACACATGATTGAGGTCAAACACCTGGCAAAACGTTTCCGCATGCCGTCCCACAAGGGCAAGGGCGTGCACGTCAGCGATCCGCGCGAACATGAGGGCTGGTTTCACGCCGTGCGCGACGTCAGTTTCAGCTGCGCCCCGGGCGAAGTGTTGGGCCTGCTAGGTCCGAATGGCGCCGGCAAGACCACCACCTTGCGCCTGCTGTCGACGGCCCTGCAAGCGGACGCAGGCAGCGCCCTGGTGAACGGCATCGATGTGCTGCGCCAGCCGCTGGTGGCGCGCCAGAGCATCGGTTTCCTGTCCGGTTCGACGGGGCTGTATGGCCGCCTGACGGCGCGCGAGAACGTCGAGTACTTTGGCCGCCTGCATGGCATGCCGGCCGACAAGCTGAAACGCCGCTGCGACGAGCTGTTTGCCCTGCTGCAAATGGAGGAATACGGCAGCAAGCGGGCCGATCAATTGTCGACGGGCATGAAACAGAAATGCGCGATCGCCCGCACCGTCGTGCATGAGCCCCAAGTGGTGATCCTCGACGAACCGACGACGGGCCTGGACGTGATGTCGGCCAAGATCCTGCTCGACTTCATCGCCAGCTACAAGGCGCTGCGCGTGCCGCTGATCTTTTCCACGCACCATCTGCACGAGGTGGAAAAGCTGTGCGACCGCGTCTGCATCATCAACCGCGGCACCACCGCCTTCCATGGCACGGTCAAGGAACTGCGCCAATTGGGCGGCAGTGCCGATCTGTACGATGCCTTTGTCAGCGTCATCAACCAGGGAACCTGAGCCATGTGGACCATTTATCTGAAAGAGTTGCTGGAACTCACGCGCGACCGCAAGACGCTGATTTTCACCATCCTCATCCCCATCTTTGCCATGCCGCTGATCTTTGGTGGCTTCGCTTATGTTTCAAGCAATATGTTCAAGAGCGCCAAGACGGCAGAAATGCGCTACGCCCTGTTCGGCAAGGACTATTCGCCGGGCTTGAGCGCGCGTTTTGCGCAGCAGCACAACTTGCGCGAAGTGCCGCTGGCCAGCGAAACGGAGATCCGGCGCGCCATCGGCGACGACAGCATCAAGTTCGCCGTGGTCATTCCGCCCCATTTTGAAGAAGCGCTGCAGCAACATCAGCAAGCCAAGGTGACCCTGCATTACAACAGCGCCAGCACGGTCGACGTGACCCAGCAGCGGGTGCGCGACATTGTCGATACCTACAACGCCAGCCTGCGCGAAGGGGCGCTGTCGGCCCTGAACCTGAGCCCGGCCCAGCTGGCCTTTGCCCTGCACCCCATCGTGCTCGACAAGCAGTCGACGGCCAACGAGCGTGAGCAGATGGGTGCCATCGTCGGCGGCATGCTGCCCTATTTGCTGCTGATGGTGTGCCTGACGGCGGCCATGTACCCGGCCATCGACCTGGGCGCCGGCGAAAAGGAGCGGGGCACGCTGGAAACCCTGCTGCTGGCGCCCGTGCCGCGCAGCGCCATCGTGCTGGCCAAGTTCCTCGTGCTGTTTACCGTCGGCATGACCTCGGCCGTGCTGATGGTGGGCAGCATGGGCGCCCTGCTGGCCATCTTCGGCAGTTCACTGGAAGGCCACATGGCCATCATGGTGCGCAGCATCGGCTTGCCCGACCTGGCCATGGTGACCCTGATGCTGGTGCCGACGGCCGCCATCTTTGCCTCGCTGCTTCTGTCGATCTCGATCTACGCGAAAAGCTACAAGGAAGCGGCCGGCATGATCACGCCATTGATGCTGTTTGTCATCCTGCCTACCGTGGCGGCCATGCTACCCGGCGTCGAGCTGAACTGGATGTGGGCCATGGTGCCGCTGACCAACGTGTCGCTGGCCATGAAGGAACTGGTGAAAGGCACCATGGATTACCGCATGTTCGGCGTGATCCTGGCTTCGACCACGGTGATCGCGGGCGCGCTGCTGATGCTGTGCCGCTGGTGGTTTAACCGGGAATCGGTCCTATTCCGTAATTGATAGTCACGCGGCGCGCCCGCGGGGCAAAACAGCCTCCGATATGGCGCGCCATCCACCCCGCCCATCTGCACTCTGGGCACACGAAAATACCGTGTATCGCATGCAACTGCCCAGTACGTCTTAAATTCAATACAATGCCAGCATAGAGTAGCCCTGTAGCATCGGGCAGCAACGCATGAGTTAGGAGTTGTATGGAATTGCAGATCCGTAAATTGTCGAAGACCTACGCGAATGGCGTGGTGGCGCTGGATAACGTATCGCTGACGATACCGCCCGGGATGTTTGGCTTGCTGGGCCCGAACGGCGCCGGCAAGTCGACCCTGATGCGCACCCTGGCCACCTTGCAGGAATGCGATTCCGGCTCCATCTTCTTCGGCGACTATGACGTGCTCGACGACAAGGACGAGATCCGCCGCATGCTGGGCTACCTGCCGCAAGACTTCGGCCTGTACCCGAAAGTGACGGCCTACGAGCTGCTCGACCACTTCGCCACCTTGAAAGGGCTGTCGCAGCGGGCGCGCCGGCGCGAAGTTGTCGATGGCCTGTTGCAGCAAACCAACCTGTTCGACGTGCGCCACCAGCGCCTGGGCAGCTTTTCCGGCGGCATGCGCCAGCGCTTCGGCATCGCCCAGGCCCTGCTGGGCGACCCGAAACTGATCATCGTCGACGAGCCGACTGCCGGCCTCGACCCGCAGGAGCGCGTGCGCTTCCACAACTTGCTGTCCGACATAGGCGAAGACAAGACGGTGATCCTGTCGACCCACATCGTCTCCGACGTGGCCGACCTGTGCGCCAACATGGCCATCATCAACAAGGGCCATTTGCTGCTGTGCGGCAAGACCCTGGAACTCATCGACGAAGTCAGCTGCAAGATCTGGGCGCGCTTTGTCGAAAAGAAGGAGCTGGCCAGCTTTCAGCAGCGCCACGCCGTCATTTCCACACGCTTGCTGTCGGGCCGCACCTTGATCCACGTCTACAGCGACGATGATCCGGGCGACGGCTTCGAGGAAGCCATAGGCGACCTGGAAGACCTGTATTTCGCCACCATTGCCGGGCGCCACCGCGTCGCCCCGCAGTGCGACTGAGGGGGCGGCCATGTTTGCCATCGCCCGCTTTGAAGCGCGACAGCGGCTCAAGCTGCTGTCCACCTGGGTGTATTTCGTCATGTTTTTGGCGCTGGCCATGCTGTGGATGGCCGCCGCCGGCGGCGTCTTCAAGGAAGCGAGCATCAGTTTTGGCGGCAAGTTCCTGATCAACGCGCCCCGCTCGCTGGCGTTCACCTGCAGCCTGCTGGGCTGCTTCGGCGCCGTGGTGGTGGCCGCCATGATGGGCCGCTCGGTGCAGCAGGATTTCGAGTACGGCATGCAGCATTTCTTCTTCAGCGCGCCGATCAAAAAATACCAGTATGTCTTTGGCCGCTTCCTGGGCGCCTATCTGGTACTGGCCGTGGTGTTTTCCAGTATCGTGATCGGTGCGTGGCTGGGCGCCTGGCTGCCCGGCATCGACCCGGAACGGCTGGGCCCGCAACGCGCGCTGGCCTACCTGATGCCGTATGTGTTTACCCTGCTGCCGAACCTGTTCATCTTCGGCGCCATCTTCTTCGTCATCGCCGCCCTGACGCGGCGCATGTTGCCCGTGTACATCAGCTCGGTAGTCATGCTGATCGGCTACCTGGTGGCGCCCTCGCTGGCGCGCGACCTCGACTACAAGACCCTGGCCGCCCTGATCGATCCCTTTGGCACGACGGCGCTGATACGCCTGACGGAATACTGGCCAAACGCGGAGCGCAATACGCGCCTGGTGACATTAGAGGGCGTGTATTTGCTGAACCGCGCCATCTGGTCCGGCTTTGCCCTGGTGGCCTTGCTGCTCGGCTACTGGCGCTTCCAGTTCCACGCCACGACGGACGCGGGCGCCAGCAAGCGCCGCAGCGACGGTGACGTGCCGCTGCGCCTGTCGAACGCCTCACTGTCCACGCAGGAAGCGCCGGACTTCGCGCAGCGCAACCTGGCCACCCTGCTCGTCAAGATGAGCTGGCTGAACCTGCGCGAAACCATCAAGAACATCTATTTTGTCGTCATCGTGCTGGCCGGCGTGCTGACCATGTATGGCGGCGCGCTCGACATGGGCTCCATCTACGGCACGAATACCTATCCGGTGACGGAAAAGGTGCTGGAAATGGTCAACGCCTCGTTCGCCCTGTTCATGCTGATCATTACCACCTTCTACGCGGGCGAACTGGTGTGGCGCGAGCGCGAGGCGGGCACGCACTTGATGCTCGACGCCCTGCCCGTGCCGAACTGGCTGCCCCTGCTGTCGAAACTGTTTGCGCTGATCGGCCTGCAAACCTTGCTAAGCCTGGTCATCATGCTGTGCGGCATGTCAATCCAGGTGTTCAAGGGCTATTACCGCCTCGACCCCGGCCTGTATGTGGAATCGCTGTTCCTGTCGCACCTGCCCTATTACGCGCTGATCGCCGTGCTGGCCATCTTCCTGCAGGTGTTGATCAATCACAAATATCTGGCGTATTTCGCCATGATTCTGTACCACATCGCCAGCATCAGCTTTTCCTCGCTGGGCTTGGGCGACCCGCTGCTGCTGTACGGCAGCACGCCGGACTTCATGTATTCGGCCATGAACGGCGCCGACCACTATGTGTTGCGCGAGCGCTGGTACTTGCTGTACTGGAGCGGCGCGGCCGTCATGCTGACGGTGCTGTCGCTGCTGTTCTGGCCCCGCGGCGCGCAGGACAGCTGGCGCATCCGCCTGCGCCTGGCGCGCCACGACCTGACGCAAGGCGTGCTGGCCAGTTTTTCCGGCGGCGCCCTGATCTTCGTCGGCGCCGGCGCGGTGCTGTTCTACGTCTTCCACGTGGCCAACGATTACAAGTCCGAATTCGCCCGCGATGCGGACCGCGCCAGTGTCGAGCGCCAGTACCGCAAGTTTGCCGCCACGCCACAGCCGAGAATCACCGACGTGAAACTCGACGTGGCCATCTACCCGGCGCAGCGCACCCTGGCCGTCACGGGCCGCTATGTGCTGCAAAACAAGACCAGCCTGCCGATCAGCCACATTTTTGTGCAGCAAGACCCGACCTCCACCATGCGCCTGCGTTTCGATGCGCGCGTGCATCCCGGCCTCGATGACGGCAAGCTGGGCTTTTACAGCTATCGCCTGGCCGCGCCGCTGGCGCCCGGCGCCAGCCTGGGCCTCGATTTCGACATTTCCTATGCGCCACGCGGCATCTTCGGCCTGGGCCAGGACACGCCCGTGGTGGCCAACGGCACCTTCTTCACGAATGCCGTGCTGCCGCACATCGGCTACCAGCCGCAGCTGGAATTGACGGACCCGCGCGACCGCAAGAAACACGGCTTGCCCGCGCGCGAACGGGCCTTGCCGCGCGACGATGCACGGGGGCTGGCCGACAATTACGTCAGCAACGACGCCGACCGCATCAACTTTGACGCCACCGTCAGCACCGTCGACGGCCAGACGGCCATCGCGCCGGGCATGCTGGACAACGACTGGATCGCCAAGGGCCGCCATTACTTCCATTACACGATGGAGCAGCCGATCCTGAATTTCTACGCGTTCCAGTCGGCCCGCTACGCCGTCAGGCACGAGCGCTGGCAGGATGTGGCCATCGACGTGTATTACCATCCTGGCCATGAATACAACCTCGATCGTTTCGTGCGCGGCAGCAAGGAAGCGCTCGAGTACTACACGAAGAACTTCGGCCCCTACCAGCACAAAGTCTTGCGCATAGTCGAATTTCCCCGCTACGCCACCTTTGCGCAATCGTTTCCGAACACGATTCCGTATTCGGAAGGCCTGGGTTTCATCGCCAAGGTGGACGACAAGAATCCGAAAGATATCGACTATCCGTTCTACATCACGGCGCATGAGGTGGCGCATCAGTGGTGGGCGCATCAATTGGTCGGCGGCAACACACGGGGCGCCACCGTGCTCAGCGAAACCCTGGCCGAATATTCGGCCCTGATGGTGATGAAGAAAACCGTGGGGCCGGCCAAGATGCGCCGCTTCCTGCGTTATGACTTGAATCAATACCTGATGGGGCGCAGCGAAGAGCGCAAGAAGGAACTGCCGCTGGCCGAGAATGAAAACCAGGCCTACATCCATTACCACAAGGGCAGCCTGGCCATGTACTTGCTGCAAGACATCATCGGCGAAGACAAGGTCAACGGCGTGCTGCGCGAGCTGCTCAAGACCCATGGCCAGAAAGGCCCGCCATATGCCAGCGTGACGGCCCTGATTGCCGGCTTGCGCCAGGTCACGCCGCCCGAGCAGGCTTACCTGATCGACGATCTGTTCGAGAAAATTGTTCTGTTCGACAACCGCGCCCTGTCGGCCACCGCCACCAAACGCAGCGATGGCAAATACGTCGTCACCCTCAAGGTGCAGGCGAGCAAATTGACGGCAGGTGAACAGGGAGAGGAACACGACGCGCCCCTGCACGACTGGATCGAGATCGGCGTCGACGACGCGAATGGCCATCCGCTGCTGCGCGAACGCCTGCGCATGACGGCGCGTGAAGCAAGCTACACCGTCATCGTCAGCAGCCGGCCCGGCAAGGCCGGCATCGATCCCGACAACAAGCTGATCGACCGCAAACCCGATGACAATATGGTCACCGTCGAGCTCGAAGAACCATGACGAAAAATGGCCGCCCTGAACAGGCGGCCATTCTTCTATGCATCCACGTCAGGCCCAGGTATCAGGCTGCCGCGCAGCGCGTCACCAGGCTCAGGCTGATGCCCATTTCCGTCAGGTGCTGCATGTCGGTCAGGGTCAGGTCCAGCGGCGCGTCGACCGTGTCGTCGCCATTCAACTCCAGTTGCAACTCGGCCACGATGCGCGGCATGGTGAATGTGACGCCGCGCGAGCGGCATTCGGCCAGGTAGCTGCGTATGCGTGAGGGCAACACTTGCGCTTTGGACGCCTGTGCGATCAGTACGTCGAAGCCGGAATCGAGATGCACGCGGCCAGCGCCCTTCGCCTCGCCCTTGCGCCATTGCCGTTCCGGATCGGTGGGCAAGACTTCGAGGATGGATTTGAGCGTGGGGTCGTCCCCATGCACCGACAGCTTCACCATATTCATATTACAAGACTTTCTAGTCAGGACGCCGCCAGGACGACGGTGCGATCATCAGACAGACAAGTCTACGCAGGGAAGGCAAATATGTCCATACGGCAATATTTGATATCACCCTTTAATTTGTGCTATATCAACAACAGGCGGAACAGGATAGGTCCGCCTGCAACACATGATTACAGCGCCACGGCGCGTGCCTGCAAGGCGGCACGCACGCCGGCGCCATAGGCCGGGTCGGCCCGGTCGAAGTGCGCCAGCTGACGCTGCAAGGTTTCCGCGCGCACCTGGCTCAAGGGACCGGCCAGGTTGTCGAACAGGTTCTGTTTCGCCTGGACCGACATCAGACGGAACAGATTGCCGGCCTGCGTGTAATCGTCTTCCACGCCGCGCCCATCGTAGCGCGCCGCGCCGCCGTCGAGCGCCAGCGCCCCCTCGCCATGGCCCAGGCCTTGCGGCTGCGTGCCTGCCGCCGCCACGTTCGCGTAGTTCTGCGCCGCGCCGCCATTGTTGATCGCCATGCTGCCGTCGCGCTGCTGGTTATGGAAGGGGCAGCGGGCCGCATTCACGGGCAGATGCTGGTGGTTGGTGCCGACCCTGTACAGCTGGGCGTCGTGGTAGGCGAACAGCCGGCCTTGCAGCATCTTGTCCGGAGAGTATCCCATGCCCGGCACGGCGTTGGCGGGCGAAAAGGCTGCCTGCTCGACTTCCGCGTGGTAATTGTCCGGGTTGCGGTTCAGCTCGAAAATACCCACCGGCAGCAGCGGGAAGTCCGCGTGCGGCCACACTTTCGTCAAGTCGAACGGGTTCCAGCCCGTGCGCTGCTCCCATGCATCGAGTTGCTCCTGCGTCGCCACCTGCAGCTTGACTTCCCACTGCGGGAAATCACCGCGCTCGATGGCGCCGAACAGGTCGCGCTGGGCGTAGTCGGGATCGGCACCGGCCAGGCGGCCCGCTTCCGCCGCCGGCAGATTTTTGATGCCCTGGCGCGTCTTGAAGTGCCATTTCACGTACACGCGCTGGCCATCGGCGTTGATCAGGCTATACGTGTGGCTGCCGAAGCCGTCCATGTGGCGGTAACCGTCCGGCGTGCCGCGGTCCGAGAACAGCATGGTGACCTGGTGCAGGCTTTCCGGCGCATGGCTCCAGAAGTCGAACATCATCTCGGCCGATTTCAGATTGCTTTGCGGATCGCGCTTTTGCGTGTGGACAAAGTCGGGGAACTTGATCGGGTCCTTGATGAAGAACATGGGCGTGTTGTTGCCGACCAAATCCCAATTGCCTTCTTCCGTATAGAAGCGTACGGCGAAGCCGCGCGGGTCGCGTTCCGTATCAGCACTGCCGCGTTCGCCACCGACGGTGGAAAAGCGCGCGAAGGTGGCCGTCTGCTTGCCCACTTCGGCAAACAATTTGGCCTTGGTATAACGCGCGATGTCGTGCGTGACGGTAAAAGTGCCGTAGGCGCCCGAACCTTTTGCATGCACGACGCGCTCGGGAATGCGCTCGCGGTTGAAATGCTGGAGTTTTTCGATCAGGTGGAAGTCTTGCAGCAGCAGCGGGCCGCGGGGACCGGCGCTGATGGAATTCTGCTTGTCGGCGACGGGGATGCCCGAGGCGGTACTGAATGGCGGCTGTTGGCGCATGGCGGCTTTTCCTTCGTTGTTGACTAATAGATGCAGTGTAACGAGGTCAACAACAAAGGAAAAGCTAATTGATTTTATCGATGTGATAGATATTTACAATGAACAGCCATGGGCGTCGCATACGCCGCCCAATTGCGCCTGCAACTTCGCCGGCTGGCCCAAAAAGCCCCCGATATCGATCACGGACAACTTGCCGCTGCCATCGTCGAGCACGAACGTGGGAAAGCCCTGCCCGCCCACCTGCGCCAGCAAGGCGCGGCTGGCGTCGATGTGCTGCTGCGTGGCGGCGCCCGCCTGCTGCGCATATGCCGTTTGGAAAGCGGCGCCATCCATGCCCAGTTCTTGCGCCAGCGCCAGCAGCACGGGCAAGTCGGCGATGCGCAAGCCGTCCACGTAATGGGCGCGCTGCACGCGCTGCAGCATGTCCAGGCCCTTGCCGGCCAATACTTTAGCCGCCAGGATGGCCGTGATCGGCGGTTCGGAATCCATCATGGCCGTGGTGTCGTTCAGCAAGCCGTTGACATAGGCATCGCCAAATGGCTGGCCGGACAGTTGCTCGATGCGCCGGTCATGCGGCAAGACGTAGCCGCGCCATTCGGGCGTGATCCGGCGGCGATTGCTGCCCGTCATCATGCCGCCGCCGTGAAAGGCCACCGTCAGGCCGGGCACGGCGCGCGCCGCCTCGACCAGCGGCGCGGCGCCGTAGCACCAGCCGCACAGGGGATCGAAAATGTAGTGCAGTGTAGGCTTAACAGGCTCCTGGTTGCCGCTTACCATTTCATTTCACCTTTGGCCACTTTCGCGCTCGTTTCTAAAGCGCCTTCGAGGCCCAGGCTTGGGTAGTGCTGTTTCATGGCCTCGATCAGGGCGGCGGAATTGGCGGCCTTGGCCGTTTCCGCTTCGAACGTCACCAGGTAATCGCGCGTAAAGCCGATGCTGTCGGGCGTCAGGCTGGAACCGACCTTGAAGTGGCCGGGCACGACGGTGACAGGTTTCAGCGCGGCGATGCCATCGAGCGTCTTGAGCCAGTCCTGGCGCGATTGCAGGCTTTGCGTATCGGCGGTCCACACATGCAAGTTGCCAAACAGCACCACGCCGCCCACGACAGCCTTGATCGAGGGAATCCACACATAGGTGCGCGCTGGCGTCGGGCCGGCGATGTCCAGCGACTGGCCTTCCAGGGTGATGCGCTGGCCTTTCAACGCTTCGGGAATGACGATGCTGTGCGGCGCGTTGTCTTTCAGGATAGGACCCCAGTAGGCGACCTTGGCATCGGCCTTGCGGCGGATTTCCGCCACCGTTTCCGGCGTGGCGACGATTTTTGCCTGCGGGAAAGCGGCCTTGATCACATCGAGGCCAAAGTAAAAATCGGGATCGCTGTGGCTGATATACACGGTCGTCAGTTTCTTGCCGCTGGCGCGGATCTTCTCCACCAGCTTTTGCGCTTCGGCGCGCGAAAATTGCGCATCGATCAGCACCGCGTCATGCTTGCCCGCGACCAGCACGGAGGCGACAGGAAAGATGGCCGCTTCGCCCGGGTTGAATACGTCCAGGGTCAGGGGGGCGCTGGTGGCAGCCGAGGCGGCGCCGGCGGCAAACAGGGTGGAAACAAGAACGCTGCTGATGGATTTGGAGAACATGATGCGCCTTCACAAGATGATTGGGATGACTGCATCTTACGTTGCTCAATCCGGTAGAAAAACCCGATAAACCGCAATAGTTTATTGCACAATTCGATCAAATCGTCGATGTCATCGACAATTTCTCGGCCACCGTGTGCAGCCATTGCCCCGCCAGCACGCCATCCCACACGAGCAGCACCTGTTCGCTGCAATCGACGCTACCGGCCAGCTCGACCTGCAACAAATCGTGCGCGCGCACGGCGAAGTCGGGCAGATAGGCCAGCGCCCGGCCAGACTGCACGTAGCCCAGCAGCAACTGCACATCGTCGCTCCAGTAGCGGATGGTGCGCCCGGCCACGCCACGCCAGCCATCAGCATGACGGCCACGCTCTTCGCCGCACAGCAGCGAATGCGTGGGACTGGCAAACGCATGCGGCAAGACGCCCTGCATGCTGCAGGGCACGGACACAGACGCTGGCGGTACGCCGCGCGCCAGCACATGGCTGCGCCCGGCCGCCAGCAGCATGCGCATGCTGCCCAGTGCCGTGCATTGCCAGGCGGCAGGCCAGTCGCCACCGCGCTGGGCGATGGCTTCCTGCGTCACCAGTGCCGCGTGACAATCACCGCGCGCCAGGGCCGCCAGCGCCGCATCCTCGAACTGCGGTTGCAGACGCAAACTGGCTTGCGGATACGCGTCCAGCGCCGCCGCCAGGGTGTCCGCGTGGCGCCACAGCAGCAAGGCCGGGCCGGCGATGCGGGCGTCGATGGCGCCCCGCTCGCCCATCACGTCCAGCTGCGCCTGTTCGGCCAACGCCAGCAGGGTGTGCGCCCGCGCCAGCAGCAGGCGGCCATTGTCGTTGAGCAGCAATTGCTTGCCGCTCCGGTCAAACTGGGAGACGCCCATGTCCCCCTCCAGGCGGCGCAAGGCTTTCGACACGGCCGATGGCGTCAGGTGCAGTTCCAGCGCCGCCGCACCCAGCGTCGGCTGGCGCGCGGCGCTGCAAAACACGCGCAGGTCGCTGAGGCTCATGGTCATAATGATTTCCAAGCTGGACACAAAAAGTGAAAAATGGTTGCTGTACCGTCCATGATACCGCCTCTATCATCCTGACATTGCCACTTATCGCTTATCCCCATGCTGCGTTCCCTTGCCCTGTTCCTGTTTCTTATCACGTCCACCCTCGCCCACGCCGCGCCCCTGACCTGGGGCGTGCACGGCATGGTGCTGTTTGGCGGCAAGCAGGGGTTGTATGCTTCGCATCTGCCCATGTTCCATGCGCCGCACGATTACCAGGTGGTGCTGCAAGTACGGCTGGCCGACCCTGCCCTCGATGCGCGGCTGCGGGGGCAGCTCGACGGCAAGACGGCGCTGTGGACCCTGGCGCCGGAGCGCTTCGAGCTGGCGCGCTTGCTGCCCGCCGCGCCGCTGCCGCTGCGCCAGTTCCAGGCGACGGTGGTGCGCGGGCATTTCGAGAAGCATGGAAAGGCCGAACCCGGCTATGGCGCTGCCGCCATCATCGTCGAGCGCGTGCTGCTGATGCGCCAGCTGTCGCCCGCACCCGCCGTGAACGCCAGCGCGCGCTATCTGCAAGTGGGCGACGGCACGCAGCGCTTCCTCGTCAAGCGCATCGACAGCCGGCCTGACTTCGAGCATATCGTCGCCTGGACCAGCCCTGCCCAGGCGCCGCACGGCGACATCGTGGTAGCCAAGTCGGGCGTGCGGGAAACCCCGGCCGCCACCTTGCAACAGGCCTTGCGCTCGCAGCTGGGACAAACGGCCCGCTTGCGCGATACGCTGTATTTTTCTACCGAGGACGTGCGCTAAAGCCGCACCAGCATCCACCGCGTGGCGGTGTCACAAAACGTGTCACAGCGTCATGAGGGTGTCACATTGGATTGTTATCTTGCTAGCTCTTTCAAACCTAGCCGGATGAACCACATGACACGCAGAAAAATTTCCGTCGCTGGCTGCAGCGTCGCCATTACCCTGATGCTGGCCGCCTGCGGCAGCGACGCCAAAAAAGAAGACGTGGCGCCCGAAGCACCACCGAAAAACGTCATCTTCTTCCTCGGCGATGGCATGGGCCTGACCACCATGACGGCCGCGCGCATCTATTCGGTGGGCGAAGAGGGTGCGCTGACCATGGACACGCTGCCGGAAACGGCCTTCGTCAAGACCTTCTCGAACGATGCGCAAGTCACCGACAGCGCGCCATCGATGGCCGCCTACATGACGGGCGTCAAAATGAACAATGAAGTCATTTCCATGTCGGCCAACACGCTCGCCATCGATCCGGGCAAGGATGCCAACGGCAACAAGCTGGTCAACAAATGCGGCACCGGCAACGGCACGCCCGCCACCACCTTGCTGGAACTGGCCAAGGCCAAGGGCTACGCGGCCGGCGTCGTCAGCACGGCGCGCGTGACGCACGCCACGCCGGCGGCCACCTACTCGCACATCTGCCACCGCGACCTGGAAAACGATATCGCTGCGGCCCTCGTGCCAGGCGGCACGGGCTACAACAGCGCCCTGGGCACCACCGGCCTGGAAGTGGTACTCGGCGGCGGCGCGCAATTCTTTACGCCATTCAAGAACGGCGGCAAGCGTTCCGACGACCGCGATCTGGTGGCCGAGCTGAAAGCGAAGAGCTACACCGTCGCCAACAACGCCACCGACTTCAAGGCCGTCGATGCGGCCAAGACGGACCGCCTGTTCGGCGTGTTCACCTCCAGCCACATGAGCTACGACCTGGACCGCGATGCGGCCAAGGAACCTAGCCTGGCGGAAATGACCACCAAGGCCATGG
Organism: Janthinobacterium breve; assembly: GCF_051380895.1. Lineage (NCBI taxonomy): Bacteria > Pseudomonadati > Pseudomonadota > Betaproteobacteria > Burkholderiales > Oxalobacteraceae > Janthinobacterium > Janthinobacterium breve. The sequence continues at coordinate 71,740 of NZ_JBNYXY010000015.1, forward strand.
ATGTATTGGCCAAGAACAAGAAGGGTTATTTCCTGATGGTCGAAGGCGGCCGCATCGACCATGCGCTGCACGAAACCACGGCCAAGAAGGCCCTGCAAGACACCGTCGCTTTTGACAACGCCATCAAGGCCGCCATCGAAAAAGCCAAGCTCACCGACCCGACCTTGGCCAATACCCTGATCGTCGTCACGGCCGACCATGACCACACCCTGGTGCTGAACGGCTACGCCAAACGCACGGGCAAGACGGCTGCCGGCAACCCTGGCGTGCTGGGCCTGGTGAAGAACTACGTCACCGGCGCGGTCGAGAAAGACCTGGACGGCGCACCGTATTCGATCATCGGCTTCGGCAATGGCGAAAACCGCACGCAATCGAGCCGCGCGGCCATGGCCAGCCTCGATGACACCGTCACCAGCGCCAACTCCTACCATCAGGAAGCGGTGATCCGCACTGCGGTCGGCAATGAAACCCACGGCGGCACCGACGTCTTCCTGGGCGCCATCGGCAAGGGTTCGGAAACCTTCCTGGGCACCATCGACAACACCACAGTATTCGGCCTGGTCAAGACCGCCGGCGGTCTGTAATCCCCAAGAGACAAGAATTGGACAAGCACATGAAACTTGCATCGAAACCCGCCGCACTGAAATCGGCCCTGAAACTCTCCTTCCTGACCACGCTCGTGGCCGCCAGCGTCGCCAGCGCCTACGCCGCCGACGCCAAGAACGTCATCTTCTTCCTCGGCGACGGCATGGGTCCTTCCGTCGTGACGGCAGCGCGCATCTTCAAGTACAAGGAAGAGGGCAGCCTGAACATGGACAAGCTGGAACGCACGGCGCGCATCAAGACGTTCTCGAACGATGCGCAGACGACGGACAGCGCCCCATCGATGGCCGCCTACATGACCGGCGTCAAGATGAACAATGAAGTCATCTCGATGGCGCAGGAGACCATCGCCAAGGAACCGGGCCGCGACGCCAACGGCAACCTGGGCGTGGACAACTGCCCGGCCGGCGGCAAGAGCGTGCCCACCATCCTGGAACTGGCGAAAGCCAAGGGCAAGGCCGTGGGCGCCATCACCACCACGGAATTGACGCATGCCACGCCGGCGACGACCTTCTCGCACATCTGCAACCGCAATGCGCAATACGCCATCGCCGCGCAAACGGCGCCGGGCGGCGCCGGCTACAACGCAGCCCTGGGCGACGGCGTGGACGTGCTGATGGGTGGCGGACGCAACCACTTCACGCCATGGTCCGCCAGCAACAAGGGCGGCCGCGCCGACGGCCGCGACCTGCTGGCCGAATTCGCGGCCAAGGGCTACACCGTGGCCGCCAACAAGACAGAAATGGCAGCCGCGCCGAGCAACAAGAAGTTCATCGGCCTGTACAGCGCGAAGAGCCACCTCGACTATGAACTGGACCGCACCTCGTCCAAGCCATCGGCCGACGGCGCCAACCAGCCTAGCCTGTCGGAAATGACGCTGAAAGCCATCGACCTGCTGTCGAAAAACAACGCCGGCTACTTCCTGATGGTCGAAGGCGGCCGCATCGACCACGCCTTGCACGGCATCAATGCCAAGCGCGCACTGGTCGACACCATCGCCTTCGACGACGCCATCAAGGCGGCCATCGACAAGGTCAGGGAAACCGATCCAAAGCTGGAAAATACCCTGATCGTCGTCACGGCCGACCACGACCACACGCTGGCGTTCAACGGCTACGGCAAGCGCGGCAATCCTATCCTCGACATCAACCGCGGCTACAAGGATAACCAGCCGAGCAAGGATGAAGACGGCAATACCTACACCACCCTGGTGTTCGGCAACGGCCCGAACCGCCCTGACCTGCGCACCAACGTCGACAGCGCCACGGCCCTGTCCGACAATTACCTGCAAGAAACAGGCGTGCGCCTGGCCAGCGAAACCCACGGCGGCGGCGACGTCAAGCTGCTAGCCACGGGCGCCGGCGCCAAGGCCTTCAAGGGCACGCTGGACAACACCAAGGTATTTGACTTGCTGAAGGCGGCATTCGGCTTCTGATCTGCATCAACACGGTAACCCCACCGGGGCGGAAGGCAGTTTTGCCTTCCGCCCCCTTTGCACGATAAAGGCAACACCATGAAATCGACCCTGATCGCCGTCCTCCTCGCCGCCGGCTTTGCCGCCAGCGCGCAAGCCGCTCCTGCAACACCTTCTGCTCCCGCCGACCTGGACCTGGGCATCACCTATTACAGCCGCGTGCTGACGCCGGAAGGCGTGACGCGCGAAAGCCGCTACGAAGAAAAGATGTTGCGCCGCCCCGGCCACGTGTGGGTCGAGCGCGTGCTGGCGCCGTCGACGGACGCGCATGCGGGCCACAAGCATGGCGAAAATACCAAAGTAGCACTGAAGGCCACGCAGCATGAGCACAAGCACTTCAATCCCGTGCTGATTCCCCGCCACGTGATGCTGGAAAAGAACACCCTGCGCGTGGAATACATCGATGCACACGACAAGATCGTCGTCTCCATCCCCAAGGCCGAGTACGAAAATGTCAATTTCGACGGTTCCTGGGAAAACAGTTTTTATCTGCTGGACCCGAAACTGGTGGCCGCCATGCCGCTGTCGAAACAGGCATCGAACGTGACGGGCGCGCGCTGGCGCGAAGTGGAAAAAAATGGCGTGTTCCAGCGCATCCTGTGGGATGAGCAAAAGCAGATTCCCCTGGTCATCGAGAGCGGCGACCGCGCGAACACCTTCTATCGCAGGGTCGACGTCAAGCTGCAGCCGACCGTCAGCAAGGCGCAACCATGGGCGAATCTGCAAAACTACGCGCAGCGCGAGTATTCGGACTACCTGGACTAAGCCCTTGACCAGGTCCATGCCCGCTCGCTAGTATCGACAAGGTACAGCAACGGGAGCGCGGCATGGATGAACAATTCGAGAATGGTTTGCGCATGCGCAAACAAGTGATGGGCGACGCCTTTGTCGAGCGCGCCTTCGCCCAGGTGGACGCCTTCACGGCGCCCCTGCAAGACTTCGTCACGCGCAACGCCTGGGGTACGACCTGGTGCCGCGACGGCTTGGACTTGAAAACGCGCAGCCTGGCGACGATAGCCATGCTGACGGCCATGGGCCGCGCCCAGGAGCTGCGCGGCCACGTGCGCGGCGCCGTCAACAATGGCGCATCGATGTAGGAAATCCAGGAAGTGCTGCTGCACGCGGCCGTGTATTGCGGCATGCCGCTGGCCATCGACGCCTTCCGCTCGGCGCATGAAGTGCTCAAGGAAATGGGGCTGGTGACACCTGCCGCGCCGCCAGGCTGAGCATCGATGCATAAAATCGGGACGTAAAAAAAGCCAGGGAGCGATCCCTGGCTTTCGTCTGGCTGGCGCCGGATTACTCCGCTGCCGCTGCCTTCTTCGCCGGCGCCTTCTTGGCGGCCGGCTTTTTCACAGCCGCAGCCTTCTTCGCCGGCGCTTTCTTCACGGCCGCCTTCTTGACCGCCGTTTTCTTCGCTGGCGCCGCGCCTTCTTCGCCTTCCACCTCAGTGGCTGCCGCCTTGGGTTTTGCGCCCGGCTTGGCCTTGCGTTCTTCAAACTCGAAGCTCACTTTGCCATCCTTGCCGCGCACGAGGAAGGCCTTGAACGGGCGACGGGTACGCTGCGAAACAAAGCCCGGCAACAAGTCCGTCTTGCCATCGTTGAGCAGTTTTGCCATTTGTTCCGGCAAGATTTCCTGCTGCAAGATGATGCGGCCGCTGCGGAAATCGCACGTCTTCGGCTTGGCCATGCTGTGTTCGCACACATAGGCCAGGCCCATTTCATACACGCCGGCGTTGCACTTGGGGCAAGGTCCCACGGGTGTCTGGCCCGTGAAATCGACGCCTTCGCCATCTTCGCTTTCGTCGTTCTGGCCGAAATCGAATTCCAGCTTGAAATTCTTGATCTCTTCATCGCGTACGATGCGCAGGATGGCGGCGAACGGACGGCCCATCTTCGAACGGAAGCCTTGCAGCGGGCCGATGGTGCGGTCCTTCAGCAATTGTTCCACTTCGGCGATTTCGAACTGGCGCGAACCCGGCGTCTTGCTCATCGAGAATTCGCACTTGGTGCAGGCGAAACGACGGTAATTTTCCTTCACCACGCTGCTGCAATTCGGGCAGGGCGTTTCCAACGTAGCGTAATCGCCGGGAATCGTATCGTTGTCGTATTCCTTGGCGCGCTTGACGATGATTTGCGTCATCTGCGCGATTTCACGCATGAATTCTTCGCGCGAAATCTTGCCTTTTTCCATCTGCGACAGCTTGTATTCCCACTCGCCCGTCAGCTCCGGCGCCGTCAATTCATTGACGCCCAGGCCTTTGAGCAAAGTCATCAGCTGCGACGCCTTGGCGGTCGGGATCAGTTCGCGGCCTTCGCGGATCAGGTAGCGTTCCGTCAGCAAGCCCTCGATGGTGGCCGCGCGCGTCGCTGGCGTGCCCAGGCCCTTGCCAGCCATCGCGTCGCGCAGCTCGTCGTCGTCGATCAGCTTGCCGGCGCCTTCCATGGCCGACAGCAAGGTCGCCTCCGTGAAGCGCGCAGGCGGTTTCGTTACCAGGCCGTTGGCGTTGACGCTTTCCGTCTGTACTTTCTCGCCCTTGGCGACGGGCACCAGGTTGCCGTTGCCATTGTTTTCCTTGTCGGCGTCCGTCGACGCTTCCTTGCCGTAGATGGCCAGCCAGCCCGGATTGGTCATGACCTTGCCTTCAGTCTTGAACTGATGGCCCGACACTTCCGTGTAACGCGTGGTGACCTGGAATTCCGCAGGCGGGAAGAACACGGCCATGAAGCGGCGCGTGACCAGGTCGTACAATTTTTGTTCCGGCTCGGACAGGTTCTTCGGCGCGATCGTCGTCGGGATGATCGCGAAGTGATCCGAGATCTTGGTGTTATCGAAGATGCGCTTGTTCGGCTTGACCCAGCCCTTGTCGACGATCTGCTTGGCGAACTGGTGGTAGTTGCTGTTTTCCTTGACCGTTTCCAGCGCCTGCAGCACGGTCGGGATGTAGTCTTCCGGCAGGTGGCGCGAATCGGTACGCGGATACGTCAATACCTTGTGTTTTTCGTACAACGCCTGGGCCAGGCCCAGCGTGTTCTTGGCGGAGAAGCCGAAACGCGAGTTCGCTTCGCGCTGCAAACTGGTCAGGTCGAACAGGCCCGGCGCCATCGAGGTGGTCGGTTTCGATTCTTCCGTGACGATGCCTTGGCGGCCGCGGCAGGCGGTGGCGATCGAGTCGGCAGCCGTCTTGCTCCACAGGCGCTCGGCGCGCTTCTCGGGATCGTTTTCGTCCTTCTTGAACTTGGTGTCGAGCCAGCGGCCTTCATAGATGCCGGCCGCGCAGACGAATTCTGCGCGCACTTCCCAGAAGTCGCGCGGCACGAATTTCTTGATCTTGTCTTCACGTTCAACGACGATCGACAGCGTTGGCGTCTGCACGCGGCCCACGGTGGTCAGATAGAAGCCGCCTTCTTTCGAATTAAACGCCGTCATGGCACGCGTGCCATTGATGCCGATCAACCAATCGGCTTCCGAACGGCAGCGGGCTGCATCGGCCAGCGGCAGCATTTCTTCATCGCTGCGCAGGTGCGAGAAACCGTCGCGGATGGCGCCCGGCGTCATCGACTGCAGCCACAGGCGCTTGACCGGTTGCTTGGCCTTGGCGTTTTGCGCGATCAGGCGGAAAATCAGCTCGCCTTCGCGCCCCGCATCGCATGCGTTGATGAGGGTGGTGACGTCTTTACGTTTGATCAGCTTGTTTAATACTTTGAGGCGCGCTTCCGTCTTGGCGATCGGGTTCAGCGCGAAATACGGTGGAATCATCGGCAAGTGCGCGAAACTCCATTTGCCGCGCTTCACGTCGAATTCTTCCGGTACGGCGATCTCCAGCAAGTGGCCGACCGCCGACGACAGGACGTATTCATCCGATTCAAAGTACTCATCGTGCTTGGTGAAGCCGCCAAGCGTCTTCGCGATATCGTTCGCGACAGAAGGCTTCTCGGCGATGATGAGGGTTTTTGTCATATTTTTTGGTCTCGAAAAATGCTCTAGGATAGTTTCAGCATGCGCATCATACAGTGCATTGCCAGGCGCCGACGCTTTTGTCTGCGCAAGGCCCTGTGACTTGTGGTCTTGTCAAGCGGCCAATGATAAGCGCCTATTGAAGAATTCGGCAAGTTATCTGCAAGCAAGAATGCGCAGGCGCAAACACAACGGGCTAGCGTGTGCGCCGGTGCAGTACATAGTAAAGGGGATGGCGCGGCAGCGGCGCCAGGATCGGGCAGGCAGCGACAGTGGCCGCCAGCGACGTCTATATATTAGTGCAACAAGCGCGGCGGGAGGTCTTCGTCGTCGACGAATAAATCATCGAACATCAGGGCATCCGGTTCCTTGCCCTGGCTCCACAGCAGCATCAGCACGATGACTTTCAGCTTGCCCAGCGATACAGGCGCCTCGTCGAGCGCCAGCGCCCGTTCGATGACGATTTCGCGCTGCAGCGGCGAGAGCACCTTGGCGCTTTCCAAAAACTGGATGAAACCGATGGCGGCCGTGCCCAGCACGTCGCTTTCCTGCTTGACATAGAAGCGCGTGCCCTTGGAACTGGCCGTCAGGGTTTGCTCGACACCGGCCATGGCGTTCAAGTCCGTCAGCCAGACAAGCGCTTCGGAAATCTCCACGTCGTCGAAACCGACGGCCGACAGTTTGCGCGCCAGGACTGCCGGCTCGGGGCAGGCGTCGGGGCGATAGTAAGTCTCGTAGAGGTACACCAGGATATCGAACATGGCTCTACTCTATCAGCTAAGTTCGCTGCGACACAAGGGTGTGCGCCGACAAAGCGCGCCCGTGCGGCAAGGCCGCCACACAAGTGACAAGCTGTCATTTACAGCGTTGAAACAGTCCTCCCGGCAGGCGTTCGACCAGGCCCGCCAGCTCCAGCGCCAGCAACTCCCCCATCAGCACGCCCATGGCCAGGCCGCTGCGCGCGGCCAGGGTATCGGCATCGTGGGGATCGTGGCCCAGCGCGGCCAGCAGCGGCGTGTCCACGGGCGCCGCATCCTGCGCCGCCGGAATGTCCGCCGGCATCCCCAGCCAGGACAATTCCTGCAGCACGTCATCGGCCGACTCGACCAGCTTGGCGCCCTGCTTGATGAGCGCATGGCAACCCTTGGCCAGGGTGGCATGGATGGAGCCGGGCAAGGCATACACATCGCGCCCCTGCTCGCCGGCCAGGCGCGCCGTGATCAAGGAACCCGATTGCGCCGCCGCCTCGATCACCAGCACGCCGCGCGCCAGGCCGCTGATCAGACGATTGCGACGCGGAAAGTTACCTGGCATGGCCGGCAAGCCCAGCGCATATTCGCTGACGATGCAACCCTGCTCGGCAATTCTTTGCGCCAGATCAAGGTTGCGTCGCGGATACACCAGATCGGCGCCCGTGCCGATCACGGCCACGGTAGCGCCCGCGCCGCGCAAGCCACCCTCGTGCGCATGCGTGTCGATGCCCAGCGCCAGCCCGGAAATAATGGTCAAGCCCGCCGTGCTGAGGGCCTGCGCAAAGGCAGCCGCATTCTGCATGCCCTGCGCGCTGGCATTGCGGCTGCCGATGATGGCCACGCCGGGACGCGACAGCAGTTCCGCCCGCCCCCGTATATATAACAATAGCGGCGGATCGGCGATTTCCAGCAGCAGGGGCGGATACGCCGAATCGGCCAGGGTCAGCACGGCATTGCCGGGCCGCTGCAGCCACTGCAGGGTGAGCGCCAGCTGGCTGTTGGCCACCGGCTTGGGCGGCTGCACGATGGCACGCGCCACGCTGGCCGGCACCACCTCGCGCAAGGCCTCGAACGGCGTGGAAAAAATATTCGGCGGCAAGCCGAAGCGGGCCAGCAAGGCGCGCGCCGCCACCGGACCCACGCCGGGAAGATGCTGCAGGCGCAACCAGCCCGCCAGTTCCGTGGCCGCGTCTGCCGTCGTTGCAATTGCATGCATGACAACCTCACTGTGTACTGTGCCATCCCATGCTAGCGCCATGGCGCGCACGCGATACCGACGCGCGCAAGGATGCGTGCAATGGCGCTGCAAAACGGTCCCTCATCCACAGCGTCATGGGCGTCTGTGATAAAATTTCCCTTTGCAGCAAACGAATAGCGCACTGGCAAACGCATCTGCCGCGTCGTTGCGCCATACGCGCCCAACCGTAGCGTACTCAAAATAAATAGCCCTGCCATCGTCCGCATGGCCCAGGCATGAATAATCAGGCGCACCGGCGCCCACCTTAACCAGTCGAATCCGTATGTCCATATTAAATATCCTGCGTTACCCCGATCCTCGCCTGCACACGATCGCCAAGCCCGTCACCGAATTTGGCGAGCGCCTGCAAACCCTGATCGACGACATGGCCGAAACCATGTACGACGCCCCTGGCGTCGGCCTGGCCGCGTCGCAAGTGGACGCGCATATCCAGATGATGGTGATCGACATCACCGAAGAGAAAAACCAGCTGCAAGTATTCCTCAACCCGGAAATCACCTGGGCCAGCGAAGAAACGCAGGTCTACGACGAAGGCTGTTTGTCCGTGCCTGGCGTCTACGATGGCGTCGAGCGTCCGGCCCGCATCAAGGTGCGCGCCCTGGACCGTCACGGCAAGCAGTTCGAGCTGGAAGCCGATGGCTTGCTGGCTGTCTGCATCCAGCATGAGATGGATCATCTGCTGGGCAAGGTATTCGTCGAATACCTGTCGCCGCTCAAGCGCAACCGCATCAAGGCCAAGATGATCAAGGAAATCCGTGGTCTCGAGCGCGAAGCGAGCCTGCGCGCACAGAATCGCCGTTTCTAAGCCAGTATTTCAGTACTGCTGATAGACTAAGCAGCAACAGTAGTCGCCACACCACGCCAGCCTGGCGCCCTCCGGCGCAGGCCTGCGCACCTCACGTCAAGGAACCATATGAAAGTGATCTTCGCAGGCACGCCTGAATTTGCCGCCACGGCCCTGAAAGACTTGCACGAAGCGGGTTTTGAGATTCCGCTGGTGCTGACCCAGCCCGACCGCCCTGCCGGACGCGGCATGCAGATGCACGCCTCGGCCGTCAAGCAATACGCGCAGGAACACGGCATCGAAGTGCTGCAGCCGCTGTCCCTGCGCATGGACAGCAAGGACCCGCAGCGCGCAGCCGAGGCAAAGGCAGCCCACGAGCGCCTGCTGGCCACCGATTACGACGTGATGGTAGTGGCGGCCTACGGCTTGATCTTGCCGCGCAGCACGCTCGATATCAAACCTTGCATCAATATCCACGGTTCATTGCTGCCGCGCTGGCGCGGTGCGGCGCCGATTCACCGCGCCATCGAGGCCGGTGACGATGAAACGGGCGTGACCATCATGCAAATGGAAGAAGGCCTCGATACGGGCCCCATGCTGGCCATCGAGCGCACGCCCATCGAAGCGGGCGATTCCACCGCCAGCCTGCACGACAAGCTGGCCACGCTGGGCGGCAAGATGATCGTCGAGACCCTGCGCAAGATGCAGCAGCAGCCGCTCGAAGCCGTGCCGCAACCGGAAGCGGGCGTCACCTACGCGGCAAAAATCGCCAAGGATGAGGCGGCGCTCGATTTCAGCCAGCCGGCGCTGGAACTGGGCCTGAAAATCCGCGCCTTCAATCCGTTTCCCGGCGCCTGCGGCCAGGTCGATGGCGTGACCATCAAGATCTGGTCCGCCGAGGTAATTGAAGCGGACAGCAAGGAAGCGCCAGGCCAGGTGCTGGCGGCCGACGCCCAGCACGGCATCGTCGTGGCCTGCGGCAATGGTTCCTTGCGCCTGACGGAATTGCAAAAACCGGGCGGCAAGCGCCTGCCCGCAGTTGAATTCATCAAGGGCTTCCCGCTGGAAGGCAAACGTTTCGTTTAATTCACACCCCAACTAGCCCGGCGGCAAGCGCCCCGTGGACCAGCTGACCGCCCTGCGCGCCTTGCGCCGCGTCGTGGAACTTGGCAGTTTTACGGCCGCCGGCGCCGCGCTGGGCATTTCCCACTCCATCGTATCGCGCCAGATCCGCCAGCTGGAAAACCAGCTGGGCGCCCAGTTGCTCAATCGCACCACGCGCCGCTTCGCCCTGACGGCCGCCGGCCAGGAATACTATCTGGCCAGCCGCGACATTCTCGACGCGCTCGATGCGGCCGACCGCGCCATCGCCAGGCACCAGGCGCAGCCGTCCGGCAGCCTGCGCATCAATGCGCCGATGGCTTTCGGCACCCTGGAACTGGCCGCCTGGCTGCCCGATTTTACCCGCCAATACCCGCACATCCACATCGACCTCGTCTGCAATGACCGCATCGTCGACCTGATCGACGATGGCTTCGACGTGGCGCTGCGACTGGCGCGCGGCTTGCCCGATTCCACCCTGGTGGCGCGCCAGTTGGCCAGCAGCCGCACCTTGGCCATCGCTTCGCCCGCCTACCTGGCCCGCCATGGCCATCCGGCCACGCCACAAGACCTGATGCAGCACAATTGCTTGATGTACACATCGGGCGACAAGCCGGCGGAGTGGTTGTTCACGGATAGTGACGGCGCCACGCACAAGGTAGCCGTGCGCGGCAGCCTGCAAGCCAATACCAGTGTCGCCCTGCGCGAGGCCGCCGTGGGCGGCATGGGGATTGCCGGCGCGGCCGCCTTCATCGTGCGCGACGCGCTGCACAGCGGCCAGTTGGTCGAGATTTTACCCGGCTACACCTTGCGCCCACGCACCTTGTACGCACTGTATCCGCACAGCCGCCAACTGTCGCCGAAGGTCAGGGTCTTCGTCGATTTTGCCGTGCAGCACTATCAAGATCGCCACTGGGATTGATCACGACTGCTGCAGCGCCTTGCGCACGGCGCGAAACTGCTGCGTCAAGCCGCCGTAGCCCCAGGCCGCCTGGCGCGCGTCATGCACGTGGATGTAGCTGACGTCATGCAAGGTGCCGAGATATTCCTGCATGGCGGCGAACACGGCGGCGATATACGCGGCTTTTTCATCTGCCGTATTCGTTTCATCGCTGATCAGGATATCGAGGAAAAAACTGGCCTTGCCCTGGGCTTGCAGCGAGGGCCCGCCGACAAACCAGTGCGCCGCATCGGCATGGCTGATCGTCACCGACGTCAATTCGGGCGCCTTGTGCAGCAGCCGCGCCGTCAGGGCGCTCAGGGTGGCGGCGATGGCGGCCGACTGGCCCGCATCGGGCGCGGTGGACAAACGCAGGTTCAGAATGGGCATGGGATGCTCCGCAAGTGGATGAAGACCCATTCTAGGCAGACAGGATGAAAAGTGGCAGCCTCCGCCAGGCACAGGATCCGTGCAGTTTGTGCACCAATGCCTGCGCACATAAAAAAAGGGCTTGCCGCAGCAAGCCCTTTTTGCATCCAGCACCCTTGCCTAGCGGCGCTGCACCTTCATCAAACGTCCGCCCACGGACGACGACAGGCTGACCTCGAAACGCCCGCCGGCCGGCAAGGCGCTCACATCGACGCTGGCATTTCCACCCGTCAAGCCGCTGGCGACCACCGTCTTGCGGCCATCTGCGGCCACGTGCAGCACGGTCGCATAGGGCTCCGCTTGGGCATCCCAGACCAGCGCCAGCTTGCCGCTGCCTTGCGTTACCTCAAAGCTGCCATCGTTGGCGGCCTTGCTGCGGCGCGCCGAACGCTCCAGCCTGGTCAATGGCTTACCATTTGACAATACTTCCACGTCGCTGATATCGCCCGGGTTGGCGAAGCTGACGCGGAAGTGGCTCATGGCGCTGCCGCCATGGTCGGCCACGGTGACGGCATCGAAGGGCAAGTCGATAGTCGCTCCCGACGCCGTCAGGATGCGCAGGGTGTACGCCTGGCCACTGCCACTGGCGGCCGTGTCAACACGCGTGGACGAGGCAACGGCCGGGCGCAAGGCCACGCCAGCGGGCGTGATGCGCCCGGAAATGGTCAGGTAGCCATTCTCGGCCACGGACATGCTGGCGGCCAGCACATTGCCGCCCGTCACCTGCGTGCTGCGTTTTTCCAGGAATTGCTGCACCCGCGCATAGCTGTAATCGGAGAACCAGGCGCCGCTGCAATAGCTCATTACGTCCTTCATCGGCGTGCCGCCATAGACTGCCTTGCTCAACTGGCCAATGCTGCCAGCATAGCTACTGTTATACAGCGGTTGCGGTCCCAGATCGCCATTCGCATACGGGTAGTCGGTAGCCGCATTGGCCGGGCCGCCGCAGGCAACGTGGTACAGCGAATGGTTGTGGCCCAGCTCATGGACGAGCGTGGTCAGCCATTCAGGCCAGGCATTGCCAAACGGATCGACGGAGGCGATGCTGTTGAACCTGGCGTCCAGGCCGATGGCCGAAGTGAAGTAGTAGGTACTGCCAGGCGTGTTGATGTAGGCCAGGCCGGCGGCGCGTGTGGTAGACATTTTCGGCACGAAACCATAATAATAGGCACCGCTGTCTTCCAGCGCGCGCTGGCTGTCCAGCTTACCCAGGGTATCGCTCCACCAGCTGTCGGCCGTGCTGCTGCCCGGCATGCTCAGCGCAGCGTGCGTGGTGATGCTGATATTTTCCGCCGCATATGGATACACGCGCAGCAGCGCAGCACGGATCACCTCGGCGTCAGGCAGTTGCGCCACGCCATCATCCGTGCTCAAGGGCACGAGTACCAGGCGAATTCGGGCCAGGCTGGCCACCACTGGCGCCGCTTCCTGGCTCACTTGCACGCCGTCATTACCCACGGCTGTCACGCGCACGCGCACGCCGGGCAAGATCCAGCCAGCGGGCAGGATGGCACTGAAATTGCCGTTGAAACTGTAATCGCTTTTCGCCGTCGGCAAGACCGACGGACCGCTCATGCTGATGCTGCCCAGGTTGCTGCCATTGGCGGCGGTCGCAACCAAGGTCACGGCGGGACTGGCCTGACCTGCTTGCTGGGCCAGCACGGACACGCGCACGGCGGCCGGCTTGCCGCGCGTCAGGCGCAAGGCCGCATCGCTGGCGTTCAGGTTCAAGACTTGCGCGAAATCAATGCTACCCAGGGTAAAGGCCGACACCGTGCCTGCATTGACGGCAATGCGCGCAGCGGCCGACAGCATCACATCGCCCGTTGCCGAGCCTGGTGCAGACAACATCAGTTGGCTGGCACTGGCGCTGACGATGACGGCTGGCGTATTGCCCACCGAAGCCGAGCTGACCTGGTCAAGATTGCTGCCCTGCAGCGTCACCGACAAGGTCCCGCTGTTGACGACCGACGTGATCGACGTCACTGCCACGCTCGCCAAGACCTTGTACGCATCGCTGCTGATGACATCGTTGTACGGACCGCGCACCGTCAGCGCCCCCGATGCCGCACCCAAGGGCACCACCACGGTCACGCTGCCGGCAGTCTGGCTTTCCGGCGTCGCCGCCGCGCCATTGCCAAACTGCACCGCCGTCACGGCCCCCATGCCACCGCCCGCGATCGTCACGCTGGAACCGACGCCGCCCGTCAATGGCGCGACGCTGCCCACGCTCAATGGCAGGTACACATTGACGTTATAGCTGGTGGCCGCAGTGCCGCTGGCGCTGACCAAGCTCAAGGCGCCCGACACGGGCGCGCCCGGCATGACCAGGGTCACGCTGGTGTCGCTGGCGGCGCTGCTGGCAAGCGTCACGCCACCCACCTGGAAGGCCGTCACGCGGCTCAGATTGGTGCCCGTGACCACCAAGCTGCCACCAACGGCGACATTCGCCGCCGAAACGGCCGTCACGGCGGGAATCACGACAGGATTGCCCGAGGTGGTCGCCACTATGGTTTCGCCACCGCCCCCGCCGCCGCCGCAAGCGGACAGGCCCAGCATGAGAAACAATGCAACAAGCAAATGGTTTTTCATGGCTGGCATCCATGCTGATGCAGCGCGATGCCGGGGAGGACACGAGAGAAATGTGACATATCGGTGACTTTTGGTGAGAATTTAATTTCGAGGAACCAACATTATCGATCAATTCGATTCCACAAGACAACTATTAATGCTTTTGATTTAATTGGTTTTGATAATAATTAAAATACCTTCCTGGCAAACTTTATTTTCAGCATGATGGGCTTCATTCTGCATTGCCTTACACCACAATTATTTTCCTTTGCAGCTATTGCCATTCCATTCATGAAAAATAGTCGGAGCGGATACAAATAATGTGGAAATTTTTCCACAGCATAGAGGGCATGCCTTCCTGCCAACCTTGACGGAAGAATTAACATTTTGAGTATGCTTTTCAGGCATGGCACTTCAGGCGCGGCCGCGATGTTGCCACCGCAGCGCTGGCCGTGGCGCCGTTGTGTTGCTCGAACCACGGCAGACTGGCCTGCCACCGCTTTTGCTTAAAACCAAAGCAGCCTGATGCCGTATAATTTTAGACCCGGTGAAATCAGGCGATTGCCACCTTCTGCCTGCCCTACCCGGCTGGCACTCTCCGTCAGCTGATCCTGCTGACCCGCATCCGCCTCCTAAAGTCTTGTCGCCGCGCCGCCGCCCGTTTGCCTATTGAAAGCATGAAATGAACGATACCGTGATCCCCGCCATGTCCCCGACCGAAGCCACCTTGCGCGCCATTCTGGCGCAACGGATCATGATCCTCGACGGCGCGATGGGCACGATCATCCAGCAATACAAGCTCGACGAAGAAGCGTACCGTGGCGGCCCCGCCGGCCGCTTCATCGATTTCGCCGCGCCGGCCAACAGTGGCGCGCGCGAACTGTTCGTCAAGGGCAATAATGAGCTGCTGACCCTGACGCAGCCGCACATCATCCAGGAAATCCACGAGCGCTACCTGGCGGCGGGCGCCGACCTGATCGAAACGAATACTTTCGGCGCCACGACGATTGCGCAAGATGATTACCACATGGCCCACCTGGCCTATGAAATGAACGTGCAGGCGGCAAAACTGGCACGCGCCGCCTGTGATAAATATTCCACCCCGGACAAGCCGCGCTTCGTCGCCGGCGCCCTGGGCCCCACGCCGAAAACGGCATCGATCTCGCCCGACGTGAACGACCCGGCCGCGCGCAACGTCAGTTTCGACCAGCTGGTGGCCGCCTATCTGCAGCAGACGCAGGGCCTGGTGGAAGGCGGCGCCGACGTGCTGCTGGTGGAAACCATTTTCGACACCTTGAACTGCAAGGCGGCCCTGTTCGCCATCGACCTCTTCTACGAGCAAAACCCGCATGTCGTGCGCCTGCCACTGATGATTTCCGGCACCGTCACGGACGCCTCGGGCCGCATACTGTCGGGCCAGACCGTGCCCGCCTTCTGGAATTCCGTGCGCCACGCGAAACCGCTGACCATCGGCCTGAACTGCGCGCTGGGCGCCGCCCTGATGCGTCCGTACGCGGAAGAGCTGGCCAAGATCGCCGACACCTTCGTGTGCATCTACCCGAACGCGGGCTTGCCCAACCCCATGAGCGACACGGGTTTCGACGAGTTGCCAGCCGACACGTCCGCCCTGCTGCGCGAATTTGCCGACGCGGGCTTTTTGAACATGGCGGGCGGCTGCTGCGGCACCACGCCCGAACACATCGCCGCCATCGGCGAGTTGCTGTCGAAAAACACCCCGCGTACCGTACCAGCCCCGTCGCACGACTTGCGCCTGGCCGGCCTGGAACCGTTCGTCGTCAATGACGAGTCGCTGTTCGTCAACGTGGGCGAGCGCACCAACGTCACGGGTTCGAAAGCGTTCGCGCGCATGATTCTCAATGAGCAATACGACGAAGCCCTGTCCGTGGCGCGCCAGCAAGTGGAAAACGGCGCGCAGGTGATCGACATCAACATGGACGAGGCGATGCTCGACTCGCTGGCTGCCATGACGCGCTTTTTGAACCTGATCGCCTCCGAGCCCGATATTTCACGCGTGCCCATCATGGTCGACTCGTCGAAATGGTCCGTCATCGAGGCGGGTTTGAAGTGCGTGCAAGGCAAGGCCATCGTCAATTCCATCTCGATGAAGGAAGGCGAAGAAGAATTCCTGCGCCAAGCCAAGCTGTGCCGCCGCTATGGCGCGGCCGTGATCGTCATGGCGTTCGATGAAAAAGGGCAAGCCGACACCTTCGAGCGCAAGATCGAGATTTGCGCGCGCGCATATCATTTATTGCTCGATGCGCTGGACTTCCCGCCGGAAGACATCATTTTCGACCCGAACATCTTTGCCGTCGCCACCGGCATCGAAGAGCACAACAACTACGCCGTCGACTTCATCAACGCCACGCGCTGGATCAAGGAAAACTTGCCGTACGCGAAGATCTCGGGCGGCGTGTCGAACGTGTCGTTCAGTTTCCGCGGCAACGACCCGGCCCGCGAAGCCATCCATACCGTCTTCCTGTACCACGCCATCAAGGCCGGCATGACCATGGGCATCGTCAACGCGGGCATGGTGGGCGTGTACGACAACCTCGACCCGGAACTGCGCGAGCGCGTGGAAGACGTGGTGCTGAACCGCCGCGACGATTCCACCGAGCGCATGATCGAGATCGCCGGCACCCTGAAGGCGGGCGGCAAGGCCGAGGCGCAAACCCTGGTGTGGCGCGAAGGCACGGTGCAGGCGCGCCTGTCGCACGCGCTGGTGCACGGCATCACGCAATTTATCGTCGAAGACACGGAAGAAGCGCGCCAGGAACTGCTGCACAATGGCGGGCGCCCCATCCACGTGATCGAAGGCCCCTTGATGGCCGGCATGGACGTGGTCGGCGACCTGTTTGGCCAGGGCAAGATGTTTCTGCCGCAAGTGGTAAAATCGGCGCGCGTGATGAAACAGGCCGTGGCCCATTTGATTCCGTACATCGAGGAAGAAAAGCTGCTGGAAGAAAAACGCACGGGTATCGTCGCCAAGCCGAAGGGCAAGATCATCATGGCCACCGTGAAAGGCGACGTGCATGACATCGGTAAGAACATCGTCACGGTAGTCTTGCAATGTAACAACTTCGAAGTGGTGAACATGGGCGTGATGGTGCCGTGCTCGGAAATCCTGGCCCGCGCCAAGGTGGAAAACGCGGACATCATCGGTCTGTCGGGCCTGATCACGCCGTCGCTGGAAGAAATGGCGTATGTCGCCAAGGAAATGCAGCGCGACGAGCATTTCCGCATGCTCAAGATTCCCCTCCTGATCGGCGGCGCCACCACCAGCCGCGCCCACACGGCCGTGAAAATCGCCCACAATTACGACGGCCCCGTGATCTACGTGCCGGACGCCTCGCGTTCCGTTTCGGTGGCGCAATCGTTGCTGACGCCGGAGCAGCGCGACAAGTACGTGGAAGACATCGAACTCGACTACGCGCGCATCCGCGAGCAGCATGCCAACAAGAAGGCGCTGCCCATCCTGCCGCTGGCGCAAGCGCGCGCCAACAAGATGATTGTGCCGTTCGATGGCCCTTGCACGCCCGTGAAACCGAAGTTCATCGGCCGCCGCGTGTTCAAGAATGTCGACCTGGCCACGCTGGCCAACTATATCGACTGGGGCCCGTTCTTCCAGACCTGGGACCTGGCCGGCCCCTTCCCCGCCATCTTGACCGATGAAGTGGTGGGCGACGCGGCCACCAAGGTGTACGCAGAAGGCCAGGCCTTACTGAAAAAACTCATCGACGGGCGCTGGCTGACGGCCAATGGCGTCGTGTCCTTGCTGCCAGCCAATAGCGTCAATGACGACGATATCGAGGTGTACACGGACGATACGCGCAGTAGCGTGGCGTTTACCTACTACGGCATGCGCCAGCAGGGTGTCAAACCCATAGTCGACGGCGTGCAGCGGCCGAACCAGTGCCTGGCCGATTTCATTGCGCCGAAGGCATCGGGCGTGAAGGATTACATCGGCATGTTCGCCGTCACCTCCGGCCTGGGCATCGAGAAATACGAGAAGCGCTTCGAAGATGCGCACGACGATTACTCGTCCATCATGCTCAAATCGCTGGCCGACCGCCTGGCCGAAGCGTTTGCCGAATACCTGCATGAGCGCGTACGCAAGGATTTATGGGGCTATGTGCCGGACGAGAAGCTGAGCAACGACGACATGATCGGCGAGCAATATGTCGGCATCCGCCCCGCGCCCGGCTACCCCGCCTGCCCCGAGCATACCGTCAAGAAAGAGATGTTCGAGGTCATGCAGGCCGGGGAAACCGGCATGCTGCTGACGGAATCGTATGCCATGTTCCCCGGCGCGGCCGTCTCCGGCTTCTATTTTGCCCACCCGGAGTCGAAATACTTCGTTGTCGGCAAGATCGGCATGGACCAGGTGGAAGACATGGCCAAGCGCCGTGGCGCCAGCATCGAGGACGTGGAACGCTGGCTGGCGCCCAATCTGTCATGATAAGCACAAGGCGCGCGGAACTTATCGCGCGCCGCAGTGCACTAACGCAGTATGCCGGCCGGCATGCTGCATGCCCGCTCCGGCCCGTTCCCTAACTGGCCAAGGAGGATATATGGCAAGCAATTTCAAACTGAAACGCTGGCAAGATCAAGTGATCCTGTTGCTGGGCCTGTGGCTGCTCGTCTCGCCCTGGGCCTTTTCCTATCCCGAAGGCTCGCCGCAGATGATCAACGCCTTTGTCTCGGGCCTGGTGATCGCCGTGCTGGCCGCCTTCGACCTGTACAAGACGTATTTCTGGGCCGTCGTCGTCAACCTGCTGGTGGGCGTCTGGGTCGCCGCCTCGCCGTGGGTGCTGAGCCTGGCCGAACAGCGCGTCATCATGTGGAACGAGCTGCTCGTCGGTATCGCCGTCGTCATCCTGGCCCTGTGGGAATTGCGCACCGACCCCGAGCTGCACAAGCACTGGCCCGGCGCCGCCGTATAGCGGCGTTAAAAAACCCTGCCACGGCTAGGCGGTGCAGGGCTTTTACGAACAACACAGCAGATACGCGACCTCACAGCACCTGACATAAGCGTAGCGAGCGGAAGGGAGAGGTGGCTAAGAAGCGCAACCGTACTCTAGTACGGTGAGCATCGCAGGCCGCCTATACCGACGCGCAGTAGCTTAGGTCAGGTGCCCTCAGAGCGCATACCTGACCACATTGTCACTCCATTCGTAGGCCGCCATTTCCAGCTCCACCAGGTCGTCCGGCGACATGGCCAGCTCGCGCAAGGTCGGCACGATCTCGCCTTCCATGTCTTCGATGCGCTCGATGCACTCGGCCAGGCGCAGCAGGTCGCCGTAGAAGCCCTCGCGCGACAGCAGCGCTTCGGCCACTTCATCGATCACTTCGATCTGGCTGAGGATTTCCGACATCGGCACGCCGAACAGGGTATCCATCAGGGACATGATGCCGACCGTAAACGCGATATCGGCCGAGTGGGCGTGGTTCGGGCGCAGTTTATGCGCGAGCAGCTCCAGCAAACGGCCGCGCGTGGTGGCCAGCATCAGCAGCGGCGTCATGCTATGGCCGCGCTTGCTTGGCTCCGCGTACAGCATGATTTGCAGCCAGCGCTGCAATTGACGGCGGCCCAGCACGGTCACGGCCTGGCTCAGCGAATCGATGCGCTGACGCGCGCCCACGGCGGGCGTATTCACCAGACGCAACAGGTTCAGGGCCAGCGACACGTCGCGCTTGATGGCGCGCTCGATATCCATGTTGTCCGCGTCGGAGGTAACCAGAGTCATCAATTCCATGACGGCCAGTTGCGACGGCGACAGTTTTTTGCCCGTCATGATGGCGGGCTTGGCAAAATAATAACCCTGGAAATAATCGAAGCCCAGGTCCAGGCCAGACTTGAATTCTTCGCGCGTCTCGACCTTCTCCGCCACCAGTTTCTTCTGCTCCTGCTTGAAACGGGGGGCCAGCGCTGCCAGCACCTTCGGGTCAACCGTGCTCATGTCCATTTTGACATATTGCACAAGAGGCAACAACTGCTGCACTTGCGACGTATCGGCCACCACGTTTTCCAGCGCGAAGGTGAAGCCATGGTTCACCAGTTCGCTGATGCGCGCGCGCACTTCCGGCGTGACGGGCATCGATTCGACGATTTCCAACACGACTTTTTCACGCGGCAGGAAAACGAAGATGTCGCTCATGATCACGTCGGCATCGACGTTGACGAAACCGAGTGCGTCACCGATGACCTTTTCCATCCCCAGCTGGGAAGCGTGGGCAATCACGGACGCCGTGGCGGACAGGTCGCTGGTGATGTTGGCGGGACCGACCGGGGCGTTGCGGAATAGCAACTCATAGCCAAACAGGGCTTGATTGCGGTCAAGGATAGGTTGTCGACCCAGATAGAACTCGCGCACGCGCAAGGGTTTCGGGGTGATGTCGTTGCTGGAAATATCGATCATTAAGTCTTCATCAATCAGGTCGAGTGACACCGGCCGCGCGGCGCCCGCATCAAGGTTCACTATTGACAATACTTTAGCTGAATTTCGCCCGCGCTGTGGGTATTTTGGCAGCAATCAAGCGTATTATCGTCAACAAATTAGGCCACTGGCGTGTCTTGCACCATCCCGTCGACAAATAATTTCAATTCACCGGGCGCAAACGCCGTCCATTGCTCATTCGTCGTCAGCGGCTGGGTAACGATCACGGCCACGCGGTCCTGGGGCGTCGTCACCTGGGAAAAGTCCACGCTCAGGTCTTCATCGGAGAGTTTAGCAGTTGGAAACGGATGTTGTCGCACCAGATAGTGCAAGCTGGTCGAGCAATGGGCAAACAGCGCCTCGCCGCTCGACAGCATCATGTTGAAGGTGCCATGGGCCGCGATGCGGGGCAACAACTCCGCCAGGGCGGCATGCAGTTGCGGCAAGGCCGGCGGGGCGTCGCCAAAGCGCGCATGCAGCTCCTGCAGCAGATAGCAGAAGGCCAGTTCGCTGTCCGTACAGCCGACGGGGCGGTAACTGCCCGTCAGCACGGGATGGAATTGCTTCAAGTCGCCATTGTGGGCGAACACCCAGTAGCGGCCCCACAGTTCGCGCACGAACGGATGGCAGTTTTCCAGCGCCACCTGGCCTTGCGTGGCCTTGCGGATATGCGCGATGACATTGCGCGACTTGATGGGATAGCGTTTGATCAGTTCGGCCACGGGCGAGGCGATGGCCGCCTGGTGGTCGACAAAATGGCGCACGCCGGCACCCTCGAAAAAGGCGATGCCCCAGCCATCATGGTGGGTATCGGTCTGGCCGCCGCGCATGGCGAAGCCGGTAAAACTAAAGACAATGTCCGTGGGGACATTGCAATTCATTCCGAGAAGTTGGCACATGGTCTGTTTGCAGCAGGGTAATCCGGCCACCATACCATGCCGCCCGGCGGATTGGTATGGTGGCGATGGCCATCCGCCTAGTGCAACAGCACTGGCTGGCTCATGAGGGAATCATAACTGCCCAAAAATTCATCGATCTCTTCCATGCTGGGTTCGCTGGCGATCAATTCCGTGACCTCGCGGCGGAAGTTTTGCGCAAGGATGCCGGCGATAAAAGTTTCACGCTTGCCGCCCTTGTCGACGATTTCATAGCCGCCAAAGCGCAGGGCTTCCAGGTCGACGTCGGCGCCGAATTCCACGACGCTGTATTGTTCGCTGTTATAGATCAGGTTCATTTTGCATCCTTCGCTCAGGCAGGAGAAGCTCCTGCGGTTTCAGAACAGAGGTGGGGCTATACGGCGCCATTTCAAGCGCCATGCCACCCGGCGGGCTGCAGAGTTGTAACGAGATGCAAATGGCGACTGCGGTAAGTCGATCAGGAAATCATCAGGAAACCGTGTTCAGGAAACCTGTATGTCTGCTTGCAGCGCCAGCAGGGCATCGTAGGGACTGGCAGTGAGCCAGGTGCGCAATTGTTCGATGTGCGAGGCGTCGGCCAGGCTGATGAACAAGTGCGCGGGGGGATGGCGCAGCAGACGATTCAATGTTACACGCAATACGAGATTGCCGCTGCAGCACAGGCAACCGGGTGCAATGCGCAACAGTTGCAATGGAGACGATAGAGAAGAGGAAACTTGCTCGGCCAGGTCGGCCAGGATGGCGTTGCCATCGGCCAATCCCTCGAGGATCACGGCGGCCGGCTCGTCCGGCGCCAAGGCTTGCGCGATGGCTGCCTCGCGCCCGGCGGCGCGTCCACCGCTGACCAGGGTCAGCGGCGTCGGACGCCGCACGGCTGCCGTCACAGGTTTTTCTTGGCCAGCTTGCCCGGTTCGACGCCCAGCTGTTTCAGCTTGCGGTACAAATGGGTGCGTTCCAGGCCCGTTTTTTCCGCCACGCGGGTCATGCTGCCGCCTTCGCGGCCCAGGTGATGTTCAAAGTACATGCGCTCGAACGCGTCGCGCGCCTCGCGCAGCGGCAAGTCGAACGACAGGTTGTAGCCATGGCCTTCGGCCACCGCCGGTACGGCGATGCCTGGGCGCACCATCAGCTGTTGCGGCGCGCTGCCGCCAAAGCTGGGCACGGGATGGCTGCTTTCCTCAGCCACCACGGGTGCCACGGGACGCGGCGCCACGCTAGTCGCGCGCACGGTTTCCTGTGCCCGCGTCAAGCCTTGCTGGACTGCTTTCAGCAGTTTTTGCAGGGCAATCGGTTTTTCCAGGAAGTTCATGGCACCGATGCGCGTCGCCTCGACCGCCGTATCGATGGTGGCGTGGCCCGACATCATGATCACCGGCATGGTCAACAAGCCGTCGCGCTGCCATTCCTTGAGCAGGGTCACGCCATCGGTGTCGGGCATCCAGATATCCAGCAATACCAGATCCGGCGCACCGGCGGCACGCGCTTCACGCGCCTGCTGCGCATTTTCGGCCAGCTGGATAGCATGTCCTTCGTCGCCCAATATTTCCGAGAGCAACTCACGGATACCCATTTCATCATCCACTACGAGTATGTTTGCCATTCGTGTCTTGCCTTCCTCATTTCGCCGGCCCTCGCGCACAAGATGCACACGGCGGACAGCTATGATTTTATTAGTGTTTTAAATACTAAACCAGACCCTCACGCCAGGATTTCCTGGGCAGGAGTGTCGGGAGCTAACTTTAACAGCAAAATGACCACCGAAGCGCCATTGCCGTCGACCCGGTTCTCGATATCGATGCGTCCGCCATGTTCATCGATAATTTTCTTTACCATCGCCAGGCCCAATCCCGTACCGCGCGCCTTCGACGTCACATAGGGTTCGAAGGCGCGCGCCAGGATTTTTGGCGCGAAACCAGGGCCATTGTCGGTGATGGCCAGCCGCACGGCGATATTCACGCCACCGTCCGCACTACGATAATGAATTGCTTCCGTCCTTACGTCAATCCGCGGATGCGGCGAGTCCGGCGGCAGGTCGGCCATGGCGTCCTGCGCGTTCTGCAGCAAGTTATGGATCACCTGCCGCAACTGGGTCGGATCGCCCATCACCATCGGCAGATTCGGCGCCAGTTGCGGGTGGATGATGTCGCCATCGTCGCCGCGCAGGTACAGGTTCAGGATCTCTTCGATCAGTTCATTCAGGCGCAGCGGCGTAAGCACGGCCGGCGGCGTGCGCGCATAGTCGCGGAAGTCGTCGACCATGCGCTTCATCGCATCGACCTGCTTGACGATGGTGGTGGTGGCGCGGTTGAGCAGGTCGGCATCCGGCTGCTCCAGCTTGCCTTCGAGCTTCATCTGCAGTCGCTCGGCCGACAACTGGATGGGCGTGAGCGGATTCTTGATTTCATGCGCCAGACGGCGCGCCACCTCGCCCCAGGCGATCGAGCGCTGCGCAGAAATGACATCGGAAATATCATCGAAGACGACGATGTAGCCGCTGCCGGACTCCAGCGGCAGGCGCGAACCGCGCGCCAGCAGGGTGATGTCATGCTCGTCGGCACTACTGCCCAGGCGGCGTGGAATCTCGATCTGGCGCTGCCAATGCAGGCGCTGCTGGTTGCGGCCCGAGGCCGATTGCGCGCTTTGCGCCGTGAAGGCGCTGATGATGGCCGAGCCAAACTCTTCCATCCCAGCAATATGCGCCAGCGGCTGGCCCACCATGCTCATGCCCGCATGCTGCAGGATGCGCTCGACCGATTCATTGCAGGTCACCAGATTGAAATCGCCGTCGAGCACCATCACGCCGGCCGACATGTTCGCCAGCACCGATTCCAGGTGAGCCTTGGCGTTTTGCAGCGCGGCGCGGTTGCTTTCCACTGCCGTGCGCGCATCGAGCAGCTGGCGCGTCATGATGTTGAACGACTGCGTCAGGGTACCCAGTTCATCCTTGGTGGCGACGATGGGACGCGGCGACAGGTCCCCCTCGGCCACGGCACGCGTGCCTTCGGCCAACAGCAGCAGGGGCTGGGCCAGGTTCCCCGCGATCAGGAAAGCGCTGCCGATGGCGCCAAAAATGGCCAGCAGCAGGGTCAAGGTGAGGATTTCCATGTACATCTTGCGCAAGCCCACGCGCGCGACGAAACGTTCCTTGTATTCGCTGTAGGCGGCGCGCAGCACCTCGCCATTCGTCGCCAGCTTGGGCGGCACCGCTTGCAGCAGTTGCAGGTAGCGGGGCGAAACGGAGGGACCCGGCACGGCCACCAGCACGCGCAGGCGCAGGCTGGCCGCCGTTTCCAGCGATGCCGGCGTGCCCGCGCGGAAACCGCCGCCACCCGACTCCGTGCCATCGTCGTGCAACTCCAGCCCCCCTTCGGCGGAGGCATAGCCGGCCGGCGAAGCGGCTTGCACCAGCATGGGCGGCGTGGGCAAGTCAGCCGCGCTGTGCGGCCCGGCGCTGGCCAGCAGCACGCCGTCGCCGCTGACGATCATGACATTTTGCATGCCCTCTTCGCGCAGCAGGCTGGTCAGCACGGCCGGACCGGCCACCGGGTCGGCACCCAGTTCCTCGACCGCCTTGTGACCTCGGTGGTCCAGCTCGACCAGGGCCGCATCGAGGCCGGCACGGCCCAGCTCAATCCCCGATTCCAGCGCCGCTTCGATCTTGACGTTGAACCAGGACTCGATGGAGTGGGAAACAAATTGCACGGAGACAAGGAAAATCACCAGGCCCGGCAGGATGCCGACGGCGGCGAACAGCATCACCAGGCGTGTCATCAGCTTGGAGCCGAACTTGCCGCTCTTGTAGCGCGCGTACAGGCGGCCCAGGGAAATGCCCACCAGCGCCAGCAGGGATACGGCCACGGCCGCGTTCAGGCCCAGCAGCCAAGTGTAATAGCGGTCAAAAAAGCCGGAATTGTCGGAAGCCGACGCCAGCAGGAACAGCAGGATACTGACAATGCCGCCGCCCACCACCAGCAGATAGCGCAATGCTTGACTCACTACTCCGCCGTATACAAGAAGGTTTTTTTATTCGAAGCCAGGCGCCAGTCGCTGTTATTGAAGGCATTGACCTGTATCGGCTTGGGCAAGTAGTCGCGGTCCATGCCCATGCGCAAGGTGACGTTATATGTCTGTCCCACTTTCAGTTCGCCGCGCCGCGCCACCAGCCAGCGGCTGGGGCGGCGGATCAGAAACAGCGCATCGTCGAGGGTGGGGAAGCTTTGCTGCAAGCCACCGCCCGACACATGATACTGCCGCGTCAGCACATTGTAGGACAACTTGCTGGTCTGGCGCGCCACGATGGCTTTTTCATCGAACCAGTACCAGCGGGGCCGGGTCAGTTCGATTTCCGTCGTGAAATACAGCGGCACGCCATGCTGCACGGCATCATCGAGATCGTGATTGAGCTCGAAGGAATACGTGGCGGCCAGCTTGTAGCCCTCTTCGCTAGCCTCGATGTAGGCACGGGTGATCTCGACCATGTCGGCGGCATGCGCGCGTGGCATGCTACATGCCAGCATCAGCAGCAGGGCCAGGAGTCGGAAGAGTCGTGTTGTCACAAGTGTGCCGGTGGTGTCCGTAAGAAAAGGTTTGACGAATCGCTCAAGTCGCATTTTTTTGGAATAGCGCATAGAACAAGCCGTCATGGTCCTGCTCCGCGCTGCCAGTCGGCAACAGCTGGCCAGGCGCTGTCAAACGGGTCGCATTATTGCGCACCGCAAATGCCGCCGCCTGTGCCTCAGACTCCTGCGGCCACAATGAGCATGTCACGAACAGCAATTTACCATCGGGGCGCAGCATCTGCCACAGGTTGTCCAGAATTTTGGAGGAAAGTGTTGCAAGTTGGAACGCATCGCCCTTGCGGCGCAACCAGCGAATGTCGGGATGGCGGCGCACGATGCCCGAGGCCGTGCACGGCACGTCGGCCAGGATGCGGTCGTACTGCTGGCCGTCCCACCACGCGCTCGATTGCGCATCCTGCGCCTTCAAGGTGGCGTCCAGGCCCAGGCGCTCGAGGTTTTCCGCGATGCGCGGCAGGCGCTTGGCGTCCGCATCGATGGCCGTGACCTGCACATCGGCCAGTTCCAGGATGTGGCACGTCTTGCCGCCGGGCGCTGCGCAGGCGTCCAGCACGCGCATGCCATCTTGCAAGTCCAGCAGCGGTGCAGCCAGTTGCGCGCCGGCATCCTGCACGGAGACGACGCCCTGCTCGAAGCCGGGAATCAGCGCCACCCCGATGGGCTTGTCCAGCCGCACGGCAAACGGTCCCACCTGGCGCGCAGCAATGCCCGCCTCGGACAGCACGGCCAGATATGTCTCAACCGTGCTCTTGCGGCGATTCACGCGCAGGGTCAGTGGCGGCACGGCATTGCCGGCCGTCAGAATGGCTTGCCAGTCGCGCGGATAGGCCAGGCGCAGCGAATCGATCCACCATTGCGGATAATTCCATTGCGCCAAAGGTTGCTGCAGGGCTGCTTCCAGCAAGGACTTGCGCTCGCGCAAGAAACGCCGCAAAACGGCATTCACCATGCCCTTGGCATGCGCCAGGTCAGGGTGCGAGGTGGCCACCGTGACAGCCTGGTCAACGACCGTGAATTCTTCGTACGGCTGCTCGCCCGGCTCGGCCGACATCAAGGACAGCGCGCAGCACAGCAGCGCAGCGAGCATCGGCGGCTCGGGTGCCTTCGACGTCATCAGGCCAACCAGGGTTTCGCTGCGGCCCAGCTGGCGCATGGTGCGGTAGGAAATATCCTGGATGGCGCCGCGCGCCTGCGGATTGGCGCTCGACTGCGCAAACACCTTGGCCAGCGCCTGCGGCAGGGCCGTGCCCGTACGCACTTGCGCCACGGCATTGGCGGCACCCAGCAGGCAAAACGCCAGCGAGTCGGCGCGCAAATCGGGTTGGAAGCCTGGCTGCAAGACCGGTTTCAGGTCGGGATGGTAGCTGGGACGCAATTTCGGTGCGGCAGGGGCAGGAGCCTGGCCTGGCGCCGGCTTGGTTTTCAATTTCAGCGTGGGGCGCTTGTTCATAATTATCCGGTGTGGCTGCGCGCGGCTGGCGCCATGAAGGCAAATACGCGGCCGCGCGTCATCAATAAAGGGTCGATTGTAGCGTTTGTGGCGCCCTCTGGCCCAAGCGATTGCAGCGATATGGGCAATTTGCGGCAAAAAACTGCATATATACAAGCAGAATGCACCATGCTGATGTTTTCATGCACCAACATGGGCATGTTGTCCTGATAATATCGTGAAATGCGCCGGCGCGGGGACCTTGCCGGCAAGCGTATTGTTCCCGCCGGCAAACCAGTATAATTAACGCAGTCTGGGCGGCTTGGGTAATTGCCGTCCGTTTTGCTTTTTGATTCATTCTATTCATTCTTAACGCGGTTCCACCGCCATCCTGCTCATGCTCGCCCAACAGAAACAAGAAATCATCGCCCTGTTCCAGGCCGCCCTCGCTCCCGTCCTGGCCGGCACCTCGCTGACGCCATCCCTGGTGCTCGAGCGACCACGCGATGCATCGCATGGCGACGTCGCCTGCAACATCGCCATGCAACTGGCCAAGCAGCTGAAACAGAATCCTCGCGAACTGGCGCAAACCATCGTTACGGCCGTGCTGGCCAACCCGGCTGGCCAGGGCTTGATCGAGGCAGTGGAAATCGCCGGCCCCGGCTTCATCAACGTGCGCGTCTCTGCCGCCGCCAAGCAGGCCGTGGTGAAGACCATCCTGAGCGAAGCCGACAGCTATGGCCGCAGCACGGCAGGCGCCGGCAAGCAGGTCATCCTGGAATTCGTCTCGGCCAACCCGACCGGCCCGCTGCACGTGGGCCACGGCCGCCAGGCGGCCCTGGGCGATGCCCTGTCGTCGCTGTTCGATGCGCAAGGCTACAAGGTCACGCGCGAGTTTTACTATAACGACGCGGGCGTGCAGATCCAGACGCTGGCCAATTCCGTGCAGGCGCGCGCGCGCGGCTTCAAGCCGGGCGACGCCGAATGGCCCGAGTCCGCCTACAACGGCGACTACATCGCCGACATCGCCAACGACTTCAAGGCCGGCAAGACCGTGTCGGCCAGCGATGGCTTGCCCGCCACGGCGAATGGCAACGTGGAAGACATCGATTCGATCCGCCCGTTCGCCGTCACCTACCTGCGCAACGAGCAGGACATCGACTTGCAGGCGTTCGGCGTGAAATTCGACAATTACTATCTTGAATCGTCGCTGTACGCGGACGGCAAGGTCAATAGCGCGGTTGAAACGCTGGTCAAGGCGGGCCACACTTACGAGCAGGATGGCGCGCTGTGGCTGCGTACCACCGACTTCGGCGACGACAAGGACCGCGTCATGCGCAAGACGGACGGCACCTACACGTATTTCGTGCCGGATGTGGCATATCACCTGGTGAAATGGCAGCGCGGCTTCGTACAGGCCATCAATATTCAGGGCAGCGACCACCACGGCACCATCGCGCGCGTGCGCGCCGGCCTGCAGGCGGTCGACATGGGCATCCCGCAAGGCTACCCCGACTACGTGCTGCACAAGATGGTCACCGTCATGAAGGACGGCGAAGAAGTGAAAATCTCGAAACGCGCCGGCTCCTACGTGACCGTGCGCGACCTGATCGAATGGTCGGGTGGCGGCGACATCGCCAAGGGCCGCGACGCCGTGCGCTTCTTCCTGATCTCGCGCAAGGCCGACACGGAATTCGTCTTCGACGTCGACGTGGCACTGAAAACCACCGATGAAAACCCGGTGTATTACGTGCAGTACGCGCATGCGCGCATCTGCCGCATCCTGGAAAACTGGGGCGGCGATGCCAGCACGGTCGCCAACGTCGACCTTTCCCCACTGACGGCACCGACCGAAGCGACCTTGCTGGCGACCCTGGCCGCCTACCCGGAAATGCTGGCGCGTGCGCAAGCGGAACTGGGACCGCATCAAGTCGCCTTCTACCTGCGCGACCTGGCCGCCAACCTGCACAGCTTCTACTTCGCCGAAAAAGTGCTGGTCGAGGACGAAGCCGTCAAGATGGCCCGCCTGGCCCTCGTCATCGCCGCGCGCCAGGTGCTGCGCAACGGCCTGGCACTGATCGGCGTGTCCGCGCCAAACAAAATGTAATCGCGAAGGTCTAATCGTCAATGAATCATGCTTCCCGCTTCTCTTCGACCCGGCGCCAGCAGGGCAATACCCTGGTTGGCATCATCATCGGCCTGGTCATCGGCCTGGGCATCGCCGTGGTGGTCGCCCTGGTGATCACCAAGGGCGCCTCGCCCTTCACCGACAAGTCGGGCAAGGCCGGCAAGTCGGCCGAACCGACGGCCGGCCAGATCGCCGATCCGAACAAGCCGATGTACGGCAACAAGGAAGCGGCCAAGGAAGCGGCGCGCGACTTCTCCAAGGAGCCACGCGAAATCGTCACGCCGACGCAGCCAGCTGCGCCGGCGCCCGCGCCCGCCACCGCGCAGCAACCAAAGGCACCGCCGCCGGACGCGCTGCAGGAATTGATCGGCACCCTGAAGGACAAGCCGTCGCCGAAAACGCCGGCGGCCGCGCCGGCAGCGCAAGCCAAGGCCGACGTGAAGGAGGCCAAGGCTGATGCAGCCAGCGACAAATGGATTTATTATCTGCAGGCCGGCGCCTTCCATGACATGTCGGACGCCGAAAGCACGCGCGGCAAACTGGCGCTGCTGGGCTTCGAAGCGGCCATCAGCGACCGCAGCACCGATGCCGGCGTGCTGCACCGCGTGCGCATCGGGCCGTTCAACCAGCTCGAAGCGATGAACCGCGCGCGCACCAAGCTGTCTGAAAACGGCATCGATGTCGCCGTCGTCCGCAACCAAAAATAAGGAACCAGCATGCGTTTTCTGAAGAAAATCCTGTTCGCCGCCGCCCTGTGCACTGCCGCCATGGGCGCGTCGGCCTCGCCGGCCGAGCCGAAGAACGGCGTCGAATACGAAACCCTGGCCACGCCGCAGGCGACGGAATCGGGCAAGAAAATCGAAGTGACGGAATTTTTTGCGTATTACTGCCCGCACTGCAACGTGCTCGAGCCGCAACTGGCGGCCTGGGTCAAGAAGCAGGGCGACAATATCGTCTTCAAGCGCGTGCACGTGTCGCGCGATGACAGCGTGGCGCCGCAACAGCGTTTGTTCTTCACCCTGCAAGCCATGGGCCTGCTCGACAAGCTGCACACCAGCATCTTCCACGCCATGCACGTGGAGCGCAACCGCCTGGCCACCGACGACGCCGTATTCGACTTCGTCGCCAAGCAGGGCGTGGACCGCCAGAAGTTCATCGACACCTACCGTTCGATGGGAATCTCGGCCCGCGTGCGCCGTGCGGACGCCATGATGCAGGGCTACAACGTGACGTTCTGGCCCATGATCGCCATCGATGGCCGCTACATCACGTCGCCTTCGCAAGCCGATCAGGGCAGCAAGTCGGCCAAGAACGAAGAGCAGCTGAACGCCCAGGCGCTCAGCGTGATGGACGTGCTGGTCGCGAAAGCCAAAGCGGAAAAGAAATAAACATGGCCACTTCCCTGGCGCGCCCGGGCATCGCCTGATGCACAGCGTTTTCATCACGGGCGCGTCGAGCGGACTGGGCGCTG
This sequence comes from Janthinobacterium breve, assembly GCF_051380895.1. NCBI lineage: Bacteria > Pseudomonadati > Pseudomonadota > Betaproteobacteria > Burkholderiales > Oxalobacteraceae > Janthinobacterium > Janthinobacterium breve. The sequence goes on from NZ_JBNYXY010000015.1 coordinate 102,589, forward strand.
CCCTGGCGCTGCAGTACGCGCGCCAGGGCGCCCAACTGGGCTTGCTGGCACGCCGCGGCGAAACCCTGCAGCAACTGATCGCCTCCCTGCCCCACCCTGAACGCCACCGCGCCTATGCCGTCGATGTGTGCGACCACGCCGCCCTGAAAAGTGCGGCGCAAGACTTCATCGGCTACGCCGGCCGCATCGACGTCGTCATCGCCAGCGCCGGCGTGTCGTTCGGCACCCTGACCGAACACGCGGAAGACCTGGACGCCTTTGCGCGTTTGATGGCCATCAATGTCACGGCCACCGTTGCCACCTTCGCCCCCTTCATCGCCGCCATGAAAACCCAGGGCAGCGGGCGCCTGGTGGGCATCGGCAGCGTGGCCGGCATCCGTGGCCTGCCCGGCGCCGAAGCCTACAGCGCCTCGAAGGCAGCCGTCATCAGCTACTGCGAATCACTGCGCCTGGAACTCAAGCCGGCCGGCATCAAGGTCGTCACCATCACGCCCGGCTACATCGACACGCCGATGACGCGCCACAACGCCTACCGCATGCCCTTCCTGATGCCGGCCGAAAAATTCGCCGTGCGCGCCGCGCGCGCCATCGCCGACGGTGACAGCTACCGCGTGATCCCGTGGCAGATGGGCGTCGTTGCCAAGCTGCTGCGCGCGCTGCCGAATGCCGTCTACGACCGGGCCTTCGCGAATGCGCCGCACAAGGCGCGCAACTGAACTTACCACCATGACGAAGCACTCAGACCTGAACAGCGCGGCCATCGCCGCCCATTGCGCCACAGGCGCCGCCCACGTGGCCATCGAAGTGGTCGACGAAACCGGCTCGACCAACGCCGACCTGCTGGCCCGCTGCGCCATACTGGCCGGCCCCGCCCTGCGCGTCGCCGGCCAGCAGACGGCTGGGAGGGGACGTGCCGGGCGGCCCTGGGTATCGCAGCCGGACGCCAGCCTGATGTTCTCGCTGGCCTGGCGCTTCAAGGGACCGCTGCATCAGCTGGTCGGCCTGCCGCTGGCCGTCGGCGTGGCGCTGGCCGAAAGCATGACGGCGCTGGGCGTGCCGGTGCAATTAAAGTGGCCGAACGACCTGCTCAAGGATGGCCATAAACTGGCCGGCATCCTCGTCGAGACGCAGCAGGCGCCCGAGGGCAACGGCGTGTGGGCCGTCATCGGCTGCGGCATCAATTTGCTGATGCCCGACGCACTGGAACGGCAGATCGGGCGCAGCGTCTCGGCCGTGCCCTGGCTGGCGCAGATGGAGCGCAATACGCTGGTGGCGGCCCTGCTCAGCCGCCTGGCCGGCGTGCTGGCCGAATTCGACGACACGGGCTTCGCGCCCTTTACCGAACGCTGGAACCTGCTGCACGCCTGGCAGGGCCAGCACGTGAAAATCCTCGACAACGGCCAGTTGCTGCAGCAAGGCGTGGCGGTCGGCGTGGACCAGCTGGGCCGCCTGCTGCTGCGCACCGATGGCGGCCTGCAGGACATCATGTCCGGCGACGTGTCGCTGCGCCTGAGCGGGGAGTAAGCGCATGCTACTGCTGATCGACGCCGGCAATACGCGCATCAAATGGGCACTCGTGGCTACCGAGAGCGCCGTCGTCGGCGGCTGGCTGGCCAGCGGCGCCGTCACGCATGCGCAGCTCGACACGCTGGCCGCGCAGTGGGCCGCACTTTCCATCAGCGAAGCGCTGCTGTCGAACGTGGCAGGCAGCGTCATCGGTATGCGCCTGCGCGCCATGCTGCCGGTCGTTGTACGTGACTTTGCCTCGCTGCCGCAGCTGGCCGGACTGACGAATGGCTACCGCGCGCCGTCGCAACTGGGCTGCGACCGTTTTGCCGCCGCCATCGGCGCGCGGACGCTGGCGCCTGGCCAGGCGGTCATCGTCGCCAATTGCGGCACCGCCACCACTATCGACGCCATCACGGCCGATGGCGTTTACCTCGGCGGGATGATCTTGCCGGGACTGGGACTGATGGCCAGCTCGCTGGCGCGCAACACGGCGCAGCTGCCGCAAATCGCCGGCGACGCCATACTGCCGGCCGGCTTTGCCGACAACACGGACGACGCCATCCTCTCCGGCTGCCTGGCGGCCCAGGCGGGCGCCATCGAACGGGCCGTGCGCATGCACGGTGCCAGCGCCTGTTTATTGTCAGGCGGCGCCGCACCGCGTATCGCACCGGCACTGGCACTGGCGGTACCGCTGCAGCTGGTGGACAATATCGTCATGCTTGGCCTGCAGGCGGCCGCGCGCGCCGGCGCGGCAGGAAATCAAGGAAACCACGTATGCTGAAATTTGTCTTCTGGCTGCTGGCCGGCATCAACCTGCTGGTGCTGGCCATCGGCCAGGGTTATCTGGGCAGTTTTCGCAGCGAGACGCGCGAACCGGCGCGCCTGAAAAACCAGCTGCAGGCCAGCAAGCTCACCTTGCTGACGCAGGAGCAGGCCACGGCGCCCGCCGCGCCGCCGGCCACCGAGACAGCTGCCGCGCCGGCGCCGCCGCCATCATATGCCTGCACGGAGGTGGGCAATTTTCTGCTGGCCGACGGACGCCGCTTCGAGGCGCAGGTGGCGGCGCTGGACCTGGGCGATCGCCAGTCGCGCCGCAACGTGGCCGGCCAGGAGATTTCCAGCTACATGGTGTACATCCCGCCGCAGGGCAGCAAGGAAGGCGCCGACCGCAAGGCCGGTGAATTGAAACAGCTGGGCGTGACGAATTACTTCATCATGAACGAAGGCAGTCCGCTGCGTTGGGGTATTTCATTGGGTGTATTCAAGTCGGAAAACAGCGCGCAAAGCCAGCTGGCATCGCTCAACAAGCAGGGCGTGCACAGCGCCCGCATCGCGCCGCGCTACAGCACCAGCAAGCAGATGGCTTACCAGTTCCGCGACCTCGACGCCGCCACGCGCACGCGCCTCGAAAAGATCAAGGCGCAGTTCCCTGAACAGGAACTGCGCAACTGCAAATAAGCACCTGACTAAACCTACTGCGCGTCGCGCTTTGCGGCCTGCGATGCTCGCTGTGCTCCAGCACAGCTGCGCTTCTTAGCCACAAATCGCTGCCGCTCGCTACGGTTTTATCAGGCGCTTTGCGCCGTCAGGCGCGCCTATCGCTGGATCACGATAGGCTTGATACCAGTCGATTCCGGTAAATTAGCCGCCGCGCGTGCTGCCTCGGCACGGCTGGAGAACGGTCCGCCATACAGGCGGAACAGGTTACCGGCCTGCACCACCCCAAGCGTCCCCAGGGCCGCCGCGTATGGCGCCAGGCGCGAGCGCCCCGATTCTGCATTGTCGGCGCGCGAGTAGGCGCCCAGCTGCAAATAAAAGCCGCTGGCCAGCGCCGTCGGGGCAGGCATGGCCACCGTCGCATCGACGGGCAGCATCTGCGTCGACACTTCCGGCTGCACCACGGCGCCCGTTTCCACCGGCGTATCAATGGAGATAGCCACCACGGAAGGCACCGGCTTGGGCGCCGCGCGAGCCGCCAGGATGGCATCGATATCGGCCGGCAGCAACCGCTCGACAACCACCTGGTGGCTGCCCTTGCCCAGGAATCCCAGTTTCAGCGCCGCTGTGTAGGACACGTCGATCACGCGCGTGGCGTGGAACGGACCGCGGTCATTGATGCGCACGATCACCTGTTCGCCGCTGTCGATGCTCGTCACGCGCGCATACGACGGAATCGGCAAGGTCGGATGGGCCGCCGTCATCTTATACATATCGTAGATTTCGCCCGACGAAGTGCGCTGGCCATGGAATTTCTTGCCATACCAGGTGCCCGTGCCCTTCTGCTTGAACGGTTCGTTGTCGGTGATCGGCGTGTACGTTTTGCCGAATACGACATACGGGCGGTTCGAGCGCGTCGAATACGGCTCGTTGCGCACTTCCGCATCGGGCACGTCGCGCAGGTTGGCCGGCGGATTGTCGCCAGGGCCGTCATCCTTGTAGTAGCCGCCGCGCCCGGAGCCGGCCGCCGGCAGCGCCGGCAAGGTGGGATCCTGGCGCACGGGGGACTTGACCTTGCCGCCTGACGGCAGCGGCACGTTATTCGATGCGGGTTTTTGCGGCGTGGTGCCGCAGGCGGCCAGGGTCAGCAAGACCGCCAGGCTCAGCCCGCGCATGACGAAGGTATCGACAGGCGCGCGCATCAGGTCTGCACCAGCTTGCGATGACGCTGGATGCTCATCAGGATACCGGTGGCCACGCCCAGGGTCAGCAGAGCGGTGCCGCCATAGCTGAGGAAAGGCAGGGGAACGCCGACCACCGGCACGATGCCGCTGACCATGCCCATGTTTACAAACGCATACGTAAAGAAAATCATTGTTATCGCTCCTGCCAGCAGGCGAGTGAAAAAACTGGGGGCGTTGGCGGCGATCATCATCCCCCGTCCCACCAGCAGCAAATACATCAGCATCAGAATCAGATTACCCACCAGGCCGAACTCCTCCGAATACACGGCGAAGATGAAGTCGGTCGTGCGCTCCGGGACGAATTCCAGGTGGGCCTGCGTGCCGTGCGTCCAGCCCTTGCCCGTCATGCCGCCGGAGCCGATGGCGATGATGGACTGGATGATATGGAAGCCCTTGCCCAGCGGGTCCTTGGTCGGGTCGATCAGCATCATCACGCGGTCGCGCTGGTAATCATGCAGGTGCGACCAGGCGATCGGCAGGCAGGAAACAAAAGTGATCAGCAAGCCGGCCAGCACCTTCCACGACAGGCCGGCCAGGAAGATGACGGTAAAGCCGGCCGCCACCACCAGCAATGCAGTGCCCAGGTCGGGCTGGCGCGCGATCAGGTAAACAGGCACCACCAACAGCACGGCCGCCATCAGGAATGATTTCCAGCGCAGGGTGCCCGCATTGTGCTGGAAGAACCAGGCCAGCATCAGGGGCGTGGCGATCTTCAGGAACTCGGAGGGCTGGATGTCGATCACGCCGATATGCAGCCAGCGCCGCGCGCCCAGCTTGATGGTGCCGAACAGCGCCACGGCCACCAGCAATATCACCGATACCGTATACGCGGGCACGGCGATGCGCATCATCATCTGCGGCGTGACGTTGGCCGCCACCCACATGACGAAAAAGCACAGCAGGATGTTGCGCAGGTGGTCCTCGATCTTGCCGGGGATGCCGATGCTGGCCGAATACAGGGTCACCAGGCTGGTACTGAGCAGCATCAGGATAATGATCATCAGCGGCGGATCGAACACCGCCAGATAGGGTTTGGCGCGCCGCCACAGCGAACGCCTTTCGTTAATGGGCATGTGCTTCCTTATTGCCTTGGGGTCTGGCGCGCCGCCATAGCGAGCGCCTCTCGTAATAAGAAACGTTTCATTGTTGTCTTGCAGGCGCCGCCGGGGCAGCCTGCTCGTCAGTGATTTCTTCCAGGGTGCGCACTTCGTCGACATCTTCCTTGGGCACCTTGGTGGTGTCCTTTTCCTTGTCGCTCGGGCGCTTGCCCAGCAGGTAGTAGTCGAGCGCCTTGCGCGCGATCGGTGCAGCCACGCCGGCGCCGAAGCCCGCGTTTTCCACCACGATGGCAATTGCGATGCGCGGCTTGTCGGCCGGTGCAAAGGCCGTAAACAAGGCGTTGTCGCGCAGGCGTTCGGCCAGCAGCTTGGCATTGTACTTCTCGTTTTTCTTGATGCCCACCACCTGCGCCGTGCCCGTCTTGCCACCCACCGTGTACTGCACGCCAGCAAAGATGCGCGCGGCCGTGCCGCCCTGCTCGCTGGTCACGCCCACCATGGCGCGCTTGATGATGTCGATGTTTTCCTGCTTGAGCGCGATGCGGTAGCTTTCCTTCGGCACCGTCAGGGTGCGCGCACGCGTGGCGGCGTCTTCGATGATCTTCACCAGATGCGGTTTCATCACCACGCCGTTATTGGCCAGGTTGGCTGTCGCGTGGGCGATCTGCAGCGGCGTATAGGAATTGTAGCCGGAACCGTTACTCACCGAAATCGTGTCGCCGCCCACCCATTTTTTCTGCTGTGGCGTCTTGAAGCGGTTGCGTTTCCATTCTATCGACGGCAGCACGCCCGTCTTTTCATTATTCAGGTCGATGCCCGTCAGCTGGCCGAAACCGAACGGCTTCATGAAGTCGTGGATGGCATCGATGCCCATGTCGCGGCCCAGCTGATAGTAATAGGTGTTGCACGAGACGACGATGGACTTGTGCATGTCCACCGTGCCATGGCCGCCCACCTTGTCGTCGCGGAAGGTGTGGCCACCCAGGATGAAGAAACCAGGATCGGAGATCGACTGGCTCGGCGTGCGCTTGCCCAATTCGAGTGCGGCCAGCGCCATGAAGGGCTTGAAGGTCGAGCCTGGCGCGTAGGTGCCGGACAGGGGCCGGTTGACCATCGGCCGGTCCAGCGAGGTATTGAGTTCATTCCAGCTTTGCTGGTCAATGCCGTCGACGAACAGGTTCGGGTCGTAGCCGGGCTTGGAGACGTAGGCCAGGATGTCGCCCGTGGCAGGGTCGATCGCCACGGCCGCGCCGCGCCATTCGCCAAACGCTTCTTCGACCACTTTTTGCAGTTCGATGTCGATCGACAGGATCAGGTTGTTGCCAGGCGTCGCTGCCGTGCGCGACAGGGTGCGCATGGCACGCCCGCCGGCCGACACTTCCACTTCTTCGTAGCCGGTGGTGCCATGCAGCTGCTTTTCGTAGCTTTTTTCCAGGCCTTCCTTGCCGATATGGTCGGTGCCGTTGTAGTTGGCTGCGTCCTCGCCCTCATCGAGCGCCTTGGCTTCATTGCGGTTGATGCGGCCGATGAAGCCCACCACGTGCGACGCCACCTCGCCCATCGGATACTGGCGGAACAATCGCGCCTGCACCTCCACGCCGGGGAAGCGGAAACGCTGCGCCGTGAAACGGGCCACTTCTTCATCCGTCAAGCGCGTGCGCAGCGGCACGCTGACAAAATTCTTCGAGTCTTCCAGCAGCTTCTTGAAGCGGCGGCGGTCCTTGATGTCGATCTGCACCAAAGTCGACAGCTCGTCGATCACCGAATCGAGGCTGGCACTCAATTTCGATGGCGTGATTTCCAGCGTATAGGCCGAGTAATTGCGCGCCAATACCACGCCGTTGCGGTCGAGGATCAGGCCGCGCGTGGGCACGATGGGCACCACGGCGATGCGGTTGTCTTCGGCCTTGGTCGCGTAGTCCTCGTGCTTGATCACCTGCAGCCAGATGAAGCGCGCCAGCAGCAGCGAAAAGCAGACGAAGACAAGCGCCCCCAGGATGGTCAGGCGCATGCGGAAAAAATGCAGTTCGCGCTCGGTATTCTTAAGTTCAGTCATGGCAGGCGCCCGTCAAATCGGCCGGTTATGGTCGCGATCCACTGCACGGCGCTGCGGTGCCAGCAAGATCCACGTGACGATGGGCCACAGGGCGACGGCGACGAAGCTCTCGATGAAATTGAGCCAGCCGGGGAAACGGCCGGAGACGATCAGGCGCGTCAGCAATTGCAGCGCTTGGGTCAGCAGCAGCAGCGGCAGCACATGCAGCGCCTGCGTCAGGATGGGGAACCACAGCACGCGGCGGTGCATCATGATGGCGAAGTAAGACAGCAAGGTATAGGCCAGCGCATTCTCGCCCAGCAGGGTCGAGTCGTGCACGTCCATCATCAAACCCATGAAGAACGCCACGCCGATGCCGACCTTGCGCGGCTGGTGGATGCCCCAGAAGACCAGCACCAGGGCGACGAAATCGGGCACGCCGACGAACTGCCCCCATGGCAGCAGGTTCAGCAGAAAAGCGCATAGCAGGGAAAAACCGATGAACAGGGGACTGACCGGCAGCAGGATGTAATGCGGGCGGTTCATCGTGTCGCCTCCTTCGGTGGCACGGCGGCAGGTACCACGGCCGGTTTCGGCACGACGGCAGGCGTGGCTGGCGGTTTTGCCGCAGGTGTGGCGGCGGCGGGCGGCGTCGCTACGGCGGCCGGGTCCTTGATGGGTGCCATCTTGCCGGCGATCTTGCGGCCCGTCTTGACGTCTTCGACTGGCGGACGCGGTGGGATCTCCGGCGACGTCATCAAGATGAGCAGTTGGGTGTTGCGTTCGATGCCAGCCAGCGGCTGGCACACGACGCGGCCAAACGGACCGTGCGCATTGCGCTCGACCAGGGTCACGCGCGCCACGGCCAGGCCGGCCGGATACAGGCCATCGAGGCCCGAGGTAATGACGATGTCGCCGATCTGGATGTCGGCGGTGGGGGCCGTAAAGCGCAGCTCCATGGTGCCGGACTTGCCGCGGCCGATGGCCACGCTGCGCACGCCATTGCGCAGCAGCTGCACGGGAATGGCCTGTTCTTCATCGGTCAGCAAGGTCACTTCCGAGGTGAACGGGAACACGCGCGTGACTTGTCCCACCACGCCCAGGTTATCGATCACGGGACGGCCCAGTTCGACGCCATTCTGGATGCCCCGGTCCAGCACGATCTTGCGCGTGGCCGAATCGCGCGTGTCATATAGGACTTCAGCCATCAGGGTCTTGACGGGGACTCTTTCGCGCGCCTCCATCAATTTGCGCAAATGGTTGTTTTCAACGATATTGAGCTGCGCCTGCTGCATGATTTGTGCCGAGGCGATTTGTTCGTGCTTCAGGTCGCGCACCTGTTTTTCCAGGGAGGACAGCGAAGAAAAGTAGTTGCCGACGCCAAACGCCACGTCGCGCGGCACCAGGGCCGCCATCTGCACCGGATATAGCACGGTGCCGACTGCCTGGCGCACGGCCGTCAAGGCGTGCATACGCGAATCGACCAGCAACAGGGCGATAGAAATGCCGGCGAACACCATCATCTTGACGCGGGCGGAGGCGCCTTGTTTGAAAAGTGGCGGAGGACTGTATTCCATGACTTCCAATAATCAGGCCAGGCGCAGTGCGCCAACGTACAAGCCCCGGTCGAACGCCGGCGCCAAAACCAAAAAAAGGCCGGAGTTGGTTTCCGGCCCTTCTGTCAGATTATTCGTAGGAGAAGATCGAGCCGAGCTTGTCCATACGCTCCAGAGCCATCCCGGAACCGCGCACCACGCAGGTGAGCGGGTCCTCGGCCACCAGCACCGGCAGGCCGGTTTCCTCCATCAGCAGGCGGTCCAGGTCGCGCAGCAGTGCGCCGCCGCCCGTCAGCATCATGCCTTTTTCGGCGATGTCGGCGCCCAGTTCCGGCGGTGTCTGTTCCAGCGCGTTCTTCACGGCCGAGACGATGTTGTTCAGCGGATCGGTCAGCGCTTCGAGAATCTCGTTGCTGGAAATGGTGAACGAGCGCGGGATGCCTTCGGACAGGTTGCGGCCCTTGACTTCCATTTCCTTCACTTCCGAACCCGGGAAAGCCGAACCGATGGCCTTCTTGATGGCTTCGGCCGTTTGTTCGCCGATCAGCATGCCGTAGTTGCGGCGGATGTAGTTGACGATGGCTTCATCGAACTTGTCGCCGCCCACGCGCACGGAACCCTTGTAGACCATGCCGCCCAGCGAGATGATGCCCACTTCCGTGGTGCCGCCGCCGATGTCGACCACCATCGAGCCGGTCGCTTCCGACACCGGCAAGCCTGCGCCGATGGCCGCTGCCATCGGTTCTTCGATCAGGTATACCTGCGAAGCGCCTGCACCCAGCGCCGATTCGCGGATCGCGCGGCGCTCAACCTGGGTCGAACCGCACGGCACGCAAATGATGATGCGCGGCGAAGGACGGAAGAATTTCGAGTCGTGCACCATGCGGATGAACTGCTTGAGCATCTGTTCGGTCACGGTGAAGTCGGCGATCACGCCATCTTTCATCGGACGGATCGCTTCGATATTGCCCGGCACCTTGCCCAGCATCTGCTTGGCTTCCTTGCCGACTGCCTGAATGGTCTTCTTGCCATTCGGACCGCCTTCCTGGCGGATGGCGACGACGGACGGTTCGTCGAGGACAATACCGAGGCCGCGCACATAAATAAGGGTGTTGGCCGTGCCCAAGTCAATGGCCAGATCGGTGGAGATATACCTGCGTAAAAAACCAAACATGAGTGTCCTGTAGCGCATCGAGCTGCGCAAAAGCTGTTTATGGGGAGTTTCAAAGCGGGCGCTTTCAGGCACCCTGAAAATCCATGAAGGCGATTTTCCCGGGTTTCGCTTGGCGCTTGCGCAATCTTTTCTATGCTGCGGCAGCAGTCCATCAGCGCCGACAACGCATTAACCCGCCATTCTACCTTATAATTTGAATGCGATTTGCTCAAAAACCATGGAAAAGTGCGACTCTTGCGGCCGCGACTTACGCGGCATTCCTCGGCTTTTGTGAGCAAAAAAGCAGCAAATACCCGCGTTTTATCAAAACGCCAACTTAATACTCATGCGCGTCACTCCGCGCCATTCGCCATGTCCTTGACACTATCCGACGTAAAACGCATCGCCCACCTGGCACAACTCGAAATGGCCGACGATCAGGCCGTCACGTCGTTGGCCCAATTGAACAAGATTTTTGCACTGGCGGAACAAATGCAAGCCGTCAATACCGATGGCGTGGCCCCCCTGAGCCACCCGCTGGCCGCCCACATGGACCATATCGCCCTGCGCCTGCGCGAGGACGTCGCCACGGAACAGAACCGCCGCGACGCCTACCAAGCCGTGGCACCGAAAGTCCAGGATGGCCTGTACCTGGTGCCGAAAGTGATCGAATAACTAGTACCTGACATAAGCTACTGCGCGTCGCGATTTGCGGCCTCCGATGCTCACTGTGCCAAAGCACAGCTCCGCTTCTCGGCCACAACTCACTTCCGCTCGCTACGCTTCTGTCAGACGCTAGAACGGCGCAGTACACTAAAAACAACCTTGTCGAATAGATAAAAATAGAAACGCCATGCATACAAAATCCATCAAACAGCTGTCCACGCTTTTGCAGAACAAGGAAATTTCCGCCGTTGCACTGGCGACGCACTTCCTCGACCGCATCGCAGCGGACACTTCGAACGCCTTCCTGCACGTCGACCGTGCCCTGACCCTGGCGCAAGCTGCCGAGGCCGATGCGCGCATCGCCGCCGGCACGGCCACGCCATTGACGGGCGTGCCGATCGCGCACAAGGACCTGTTCGTGACAAAAGGCTGGCGCACCACGGCCGGCTCGAAAATGCTGGCCAACTACGCCAGCCCGTTTGACGCCACCGTGGTGGAAAAATTCCAGGCGGCCGGCATGGTCACCCTGGGCAAGGTCAATTGCGATGAATTCGCCATGGGTTCCGGCAACGAGAACTCGGCCTTCGGCGCCGTGCAGAACCCATGGGACAACGCGGCCGTGCCGGGCGGCTCCTCGGGCGGCTCGGCCGCCGCCGTCGCCGCCGGCCTCACGCCAGCGGCCACCGGCACCGATACGGGCGGCTCGATCCGCCAGCCGGCTGCTTTTTGCGGCATCACCGGCATCAAGCCAACCTATGGCCGCGTGTCGCGCTTCGGCATGATCGCCTTTGCCTCGTCGCTGGACCAGGGCGGCCCGATGGCCCGCTCGGCCGAAGACTGCGCCCTGCTGCTGACCGCCATGGCCGGCTTCGACGAACGCGACTCGACCAGCCTCGCCCCTGAACAGGGCGGCGTGGCGGAAGATTTTTCGCGCAGTCTGGATCAAGCTCTCACAGGCTTGCGCATCGGCGTGCCGCGCGAGTATTTCGGCGAGGGCCTGGCCAAGGACGTGGAAGCGGCAGTGCGCGGCGCGCTGGCGCAGTATGAAAAGCTGGGCGCCACCCTGGTCGACATCTCGCTGCCGAACACGGCCCTGTCGATTCCCGCCTATTACATGATCGCGCCGGCCGAAGCGTCGTCGAACCTGTCGCGCTACGACGGCGTGCGCTACGGCCACCGCGCCGCCGAGTACAAGGATTTGCAGGACATGTACAAGAAATCGCGCGCGCAGGGCTTCGGCCCGGAAGTACAGCGCCGCATCATGGTCGGCACCTATGTGCTGTGCCACGGCTACTACGACGCCTACTACCTGAAGGCGCAAAAGATCCGCCGCCTGATCGCGCAGGATTTCGATGCCGTATTAAATGGCCCGAACGCCGTCTGCGACGTCATCATGGGCCCCGTCGCACCAACTGTCGCCTGGGACCTGGGCGACAAGACGGACGACCCGGTGGCAAACTACCTGGCCGACATCTACACCCTGTCGACCAGCCTGGCCGGCCTGCCCGGCATGTCGATCCCTTGCGGTTTCGGCGCGGGAGACAAGAATGGCAAGCGCCCCGTCGGCCTGCAAATCATCGGCAATTACTTCGGCGAAGCCAAGCTGCTGAACGTGGCCCACCAGTTCCAGCAAGTGACGGACTGGCATACGCGCAGCCCTGCCGGCGTTTAAGAGCAGACCAAGAACAGATTTGCGCCGCAGCTAGCGGCGCCACCAAAAATAAGCGAGAACACTATGCAATGGGAAGTCGTCATCGGTCTTGAGAACCACGTGCAGCTCACGACCGAATCCAAAATTTTCAGCGGTTCGCCGATCAAGTACGGCGCCGACGCCAACACGCAGGCCAGCCCTGTCGACCTGGCCCTGCCAGGCGTGCTGCCGGTGATGAACAAGCAGGCCGTCGACCGCGCGATCCGCTTCGGCCTGGCCGTGGGCGCCACCGTCGCGCCGCGCTCGGTCTTCGCGCGCAAGAACTATTTTTATCCCGATTCGCCCAAGGGCTACCAGATCAGCCAGTTCGAAGACCCCGTCGTTATCGGCGGCGCCCTCACCTTCGGCTACGAAAAGGATGGCGAATTCGTCACCAAGACGGTGAACCTGACGCGCGCCCACCTGGAAGAAGACGCCGGCAAGTCCCTGCATGAAGACTATGCGGGCATGAGCGGCATCGACTTGAACCGCGCCGGCACGCCTCTGCTGGAAATCGTCTCGGAACCGGAAATCCGCAGCGCCGCCGAAGCCGTGGCCTACGCCAAGGCCCTGCACTCGCTGGTCATGTGGCTGGGCGTGTGCGACGGCAACATGCAGGAAGGCTCATTCCGCTGCGACGTCAACGTCTCCGTGCGCCCCGTCGGCCAGAAGGAATTCGGCACCCGCTGCGAAATCAAGAACCTGAACTCCTTCCGCTTCATCGAGGAAGCCGTGCACGTCGAAGTACGCCGCCAGATCGAACTGATCGAAGACGGCGGCAAGGTCGTGCAGGCAACGCGCTTGTATGATCCGGACCGCAAGGAGACGCGCGAAATGCGCAGCAAGGAAGACGCCCAGGATTACCGCTATTTCCCGGACCCTGACCTGCCGCCGCTGGTCATCTCGCCAGAGTGGATAGCCACCGTCAAGGCCTCGATGCCGGAACTGCCGGCCGCCATGCGCGCGCGGTTCATCAGCGAATACGCGCTGCCGGACTACGATGCGCTGGTGCTGACGCAATCGAAATCCATGGCCACCTATTTCGTCGCCGTGGTCGACAAGGCCGGCAAGGAAAACGCCAAGGCCGCCGCCAACTGGCTGATGGGAGACGTGGCGTCGACCCTGAACCGCGAAGGCGTGGACCTGGACGACGCGCCCGTCTCCGCGGCGCAGCTGGCCGCCATGCTCAAACGCATCGCCGACGGCACGATCTCGAACAAGGCAGCAAAAGAGGTCTTCGCAGGCATGTGGGAAGCGAAGTCAAACGACGAAAACCTGGTCGACGCCATCATCGATGCCAAGGGCCTGAAGCAAATTTCGGACTCGGGCGCCCTGGAAGCCATCGTCGACGAAGTGCTGGCGGCGAACCCCAAGTCGGTGGAGCAGTACCGTGCCGGCAAGGAAGCGGCCATCAACGCGCTGATCGGCCAGGCCATGAAGGCATCCAAGGGCAAGGCCAACCCGGCCCAGCTGACGGAACTGCTGAAGGCCAAGCTGGCGGGATAAGCGCCCCTGCTTGCCAGGAAGGGATGCTGCGGCATCCCTTTTTTATGCACCGCATCGGCGCTGGCACCGCCCGCTTGCAGGTATGATCATGGATTCTTCCACGCACCCGCGAATACGCCATGAACAAGATCAAAACCGGTCTGGTCGGCTACGGCTTTGCCGGCTCCACCTTCCACGCTCCCGTACTGTCCACCATCGAGGCCCTGGAATTGACGGCCGTCGCCTCCAGCAAGCCGGAACTCGTGCAAAAGGATTGGCCGCACGCGACCGTGTATGCGGAAGCGGCGCAGCTGTTTGCCGATCCGTCCATCGAGCTGGTCGTCATCGCCGCGCCCAATGCAGCGCATTTCAGCCTGGCCCTGGCGGCCCTGCAAGCGGGCAAGCACGTGGTGGTCGACAAGCCATTTACCATTTCCAGCAATGAGGCACAGACCCTGATCGCCCTGGCGCAAGAGCGCAAGCTGGTACTCAGCGTGTATCACAACCGGCGCTGGGATGGCGACTTCCTGACCCTGAAAGCGCTGCTGGCGCAAGGCACCTTGGGCCGCATCGCCAGCGTCGAATCGCATTTCGACCGTTTCCGCCCCGAGATCCGCCAGCGCTGGCGCGAGTCCGGCGCACCCGGTGGCGGCTTGCTGTACGATCTGGGCCCGCACATGCTGGACCAGGCGATGCAGCTGTTCGGCCAGCCGGAAAAGCTGTACGCCGATATCGCCCTGCAGCGCGATGGCGCGCAGGCTGTAGATTATTTCCACCTTGTGCTGTACTACGACCGGCTACGCGTGGTGCTGCAAGCCGGCTGCCTGGTGAAGGCGCCAACGGCGCGTTTCGCCGTGCATGGCGACAAGGGGAGTTTCGTGAAGTTTGGCCTCGACCCGCAGGAAGACGCCCTGAAGGCGGGCGGCAGGCCGGGCCAGCCCGGCTGGGGCGTGGACCCCGTGCGCGGCGCGCTGCACCTGGGCACGCAGCCGGACGGGCATTGCGAACACATGGAGATGCAGGCGGGCCGCTACCAGGACTTTTACCAGGGCATGGCCGACGCCATCCGCCACGGCGCAGCGGCGCCCGTGGCGGCCGAAGACGCGGCGGCGACGATACGCCTGATCGAACTGGCGCTGCAAAGCGCTGCCGAAGGGCGCGTACTCGCGGTCAGCTGATCAAGGTTAATTAATGACGAAGGCCAGCACCACAGCGCCCAGCGCCAGCAGGGCCAGGCCGCAAATGAACAGCAGCTCGCCCCACCATTCGTAGCGCAAGCGCGACTGGCCGGGGCGCAGCGACATGAACGAGAGCACGGCGCTGACGAGAAAGACGATGGCATCGACGGCGAGCAGCTTGTCGATGGCCACGCGCACCTCGCCGCGCGGCGCCAGGTGCCCGATCGACAGCACCGTCATGCATACACCGACCATCGTCGCCGACGTGGGCAGGATATGCGCCGACAAGCCCCGTTCGGGTGCCTTGCCGTCGCCTGGCATCAAGGCCGGCCCTGGTTCGTTCCCGCCGGCCAGACCAGCTCCACGCGCGCGGACGATCCCGCCTTGACCTGCACCTTGCGTTCCAATGTCTTGCCGGCCAGCGTGGCGCGCAGGCTGTAGCTGCCTGGCGCCAGTTTCGCCAGCAGGAACGGTCCGTTGGCCGTCATTTCCAGCACCTGCGCGCCCTTGGCGTCGCGTATCTCCAGCTTCACGTCGGAGGCAAATTCCGCCTTGCCCGCCGCCTGCACGGAAAACACCAGGCTCAAAGGCCAATGCCGGCTGGCGCTCTTGATGGCAGTCGACTCATCGAGGCCGATGCCGCCACTCAGGTATTCCACCGCGCCGCTCTTTTGCACGGGCGGCAAAGCGCTATCGCCCTGCGCCTGCGCCGCACTTCCCAGCAACAGCCCGGCAGCCAGCATTGCCGCCGCCAGGCCCAGCGTACCGCGTCTGTTTTGTGCCATCTCACTCTCCTCATGTCGATTGAATCAGAATAGGAAGCGCAGCTTAAACAGGGCTTAGCCCCATATCAGCGCCGGCGCATGGCCTCGGCGATCTTCTGGTCCGTCTTGTACTGGCTCAACGCATACACGGCCCAGATCGTCGCTGGCAGCCAGCCGATCAAGGTGATTTGCAGGATCAGGCAAATGATGCCGGCAATGGGGCGGCCGATGGTGAAAAAGGTCAGCCATGGGAGTATCAGGGCAATCAGCAAGCGCATCGTTCGTTCCTTGAGTATTCCCCTGTGCCGCGGGGACCGGGCCGGCGCGCCGGCGGTAAAATCAATTTATCCGATTATAACGATACCTGGGACTCACGCCGGCACGGGTGGGAGCAGCTTTTCCATCCAGGCCAGGATCGCGGCAAAGATCACGTCGCGGTTCACTTCATTGAAATTCTCGTGGTAATTGGCCGGATAGTAGTGATAGTCGAGCAGGCCCTCGGGCACGCTGCGCAGCATGCTTTCCGTGGCGCGGCTGTCGGCCAGCTTGTCGTCGCCGGCCACCACGGCGAACAGGGGGAAGCCCCAGCCCGACAAGCCGCCCGCCAGTTCCTTTTGCGCCGACGTCAAGGCATGGGCGAAGCGCACCGACGCTGCACTGGCGCGGATGCCGTCGCGCTCGTCCTGGAAATGGCGCGCGGTGATGGTTTGATCATGCGTCAGCAGCATAGTCAGATTCCCCAGCGGTACCTTCATCGTCGGAAAGCGCTTGGCCAGCCAGCCGGACAGCATCTGCAGCACCTTCGGCACGGGAATCGCATTCACGTAATACGGCGACGAGATGATGAAGCCCCGGATGGCCGGGTCGCCCGCAAAACGCCGCAGGCCCAGGTGTGTGGCGATCAGGCCGCCCATGGAATGGCCCATGACGAAAATCGGCAAGCCCGGATACGCCTGCTTGACCCAGGCGAGGAACCGTTCCTCGTCGTCGAGGAAGGCCTCGAATGACGGAATATCCACCTTGCGCTTGCCATCGTGGCCCACCATGTCGAAGCTGACGGTGGCGATGCCGTGCTGGCGGAAGGTCAGCGCCGGCGTGACGTAGTCGCCCGCATGCGCCATGCCGCCGTGGATCGCCAGGATCACGGCACGCGGATGCTCCGGCTGCCAGATATGGATGGGCCGCTCGACCTGGTCGCTGCACAGCAGGCTGGCCATCTTGTCTTCTGAAAAACGCATCGCTGCTCCTGTCATGCCCTGTCACGCCTTCAGATGATCGATCAACTGGCGCGCATACAGGGGTAATTCACTGAACTGGCGCACGCAGATCGTCAGATTGCGTACCGACCAGGGATCGGATAATTCCAGGCAGCGCAGCGCCATCGTCTGCTGGCAGCGACTTGCCGCCGCCAATGGCACCACGCTGATGCCCACGCCGCTGGCCACCATGCGGCACACGGCATCGAAACTGCGCAGGCGCACGCGCACCTTCAACGGACGGCCCAGGCGCGCCGCGTGCATGCCCAGGTACTGCTGCATCGCGCTGTCGTCCGCCAGGCCGATGAAATCGTGATCGAGGACGCTGGCAAAGTCGACGACGCCATCCTGTCCAAGGGCGCGGTGATGCACGCCATCGGCCGCCGCGATCACCACCAGCCGGTCGGGGCGGAACAAAAACGTCTGCAAGCCGCGCATGTCGACCGAGTCGGACACGATGCCCATGTCGGCCAGCCCTTCCGAGACGGCCTTGACGATATCGTAACTGAGGCGCTCTTCCAGGTCGATGGTCAGATTCGGATGGCGGTCGAGAAATACGCCCAGCGCCTCGGGCAAAAATTCGCTGAGCGCGGCCGTATTGCACAGCAGCCGCAACTGCCCTTTCAAGCCGCGCGCAAATTCACCGAGTTCGCCGCGCATTTTCTCCATTTGCAGTAATACCAGCCGCGCGTGATGCAGCAAAGTCTGGCCCACGGGGGTCGGCTCCACGCCACGCCGTCCGCGCAGCAGCAGGGGCATGCCCAGCATCTCTTCCATGCCGCGCACGCGCGCACTGCTGGACGCCAGCGCCAGGTGACTGCGCGCAGCGCCCGCCGTCAGGCTGCCCGCTTCCACGACGTTGACAAACAGCTGCAAGTCGACCAGATCAAAACGCATGACAGATCCCCCTTTTCGCCATCTTATCAGCCTTCGTATTTTACTTAGGCTGACTCAAAATAATCCACCTTGGCGAAAGCCGCAAGCACGCGCAGAATTCACACAAAATCACTGGGAAATAAAAAAATGGAGACGTCATTTCTGCTGGCCGTCGGCGCCAGCTTTCTCGTCGCTGGCTTCGTCAAGGGCGTAGTCGGACTGGGCTTGCCGACGGTGGCCATGGGCACGCTCAGCCTTGTCATGCCGCCCGTGCAGGCGGCAGCCCTGCTGATCGTGCCGTCGATGGTGACGAATGTCTGGCAACTGGCGGCCGGGCCGGGCTTGCGCGCCCTGCTGCGGCGCTTGTGGCCCTTGCTGGCCAGCGTTATGGCGGGCACCTTGGCGGGAGGCGCCCTGCTACCGAAGGACAGCGGCGCGTGGGCAGTCGTCGCGCTGGGCGTGGCGCTGATGCTGTACGCGCTGGCGGGACTATTCTCGCTGCAGTTGCGCGTGCCGGCGCGGCACGAAGCCTGGCTCGGGCCCTTAGCGGGCGCCGCGACAGGACTGGTGACGGCCGCCACGGGCGTGTTCGTCATCCCCGCCGTGCCCTATCTGCAAGGACTGGGGCTGGCGCGCGATCCGCTGGTGCAGGCGCTGGGCCTGGCGTTTACGGCATCGACCGTGGCGCTGGCGGCCAGCCTGGCCCTGCACGGCGACTTCAGCCTGGGCGCGGCGGGCGCTTCCGCGTATGCGCTGCTGCCGGCGCTGGTCGGCATGCTGGCCGGTCAATGGTTGCGCGGACGCATTGCACAGCCGGTGTTCAAGCGATGTTTTTTTATCGGCCTGTTCGCCCTGGGCCTGCATGCGGCGCTCAAGCCATGGCTGGCGTGATGCACATCGACTGGCAAGGGGACAGCGCGCTGTGCGCGTGGATCGACGGCCAGCAAGTGGCCATGCTCGACATCAGCAGGCGTGCCGATGAAGTGACGGTGAACATGCTGTTCGTAAAACCGCCGTTCCGGCGGCGCGGCATCGGCGGCGCGCTGTTGCGGCGGCTATTGCAATGCCACCCACAAGCCGGCGCCGCCTGCAGCGACCCGCGGCTGCGGGCGCTGCTGGAAAAAACTACTTAAATACCGTAGCGGGTGCGGTAGGCGGAAACCGCTTCTTTGTACTTTAGCAGTTCCGGATCGGCGCCAGCGCCATTCAGGTAACCGAACAAGTCGTCCAGGTTGCCGATCGAGATGACGGGAATGCCGTACTGTTTCGATACTTCCTGCACCGCCGAACTTGGCGACAACTGGCCATCGGGCCCCGAACGCTCCATGCGGTCCAGTGCGATCAGCACGGCGCATGGTTCGGCGCCGGCGGCGCGGATCATGTCCACCGATTCGCGCACCGAGGTGCCGGCCGAGATCACATCGTCAATGATGACAACCTTGCCATGCAGCTTGGCGCCGACGATGGTGCCGCCTTCGCCATGGTCCTTGGCTTCCTTGCGGTTGAAGGCGAACGAGGTGTTGCGGCCCTTGCCGGCCAGCGCCACGGCGGTGGCCGACGCCAGGGTGATGCCCTTGTAGGCGGGGCCGAACAGCATATCGAATTCGACGCCCGAGTCGAGCAGGGTCTGCGCGTAGAACTGCGCCAGCTCGGCCAGGGTGGCGCCGTCATGGAACAAGCCCGCATTGAAGAAGTATGGCGATGATCGCCCGGCCTTGGTGGTGAACTCGCCAAACCGCAAGACTCCCTTGGATACTGAAAACGCGATAAACTGCTGGCGTAAATTATTCACATTAGCCTCATTTTTTAAAAGTGCCTGTATTTTAATCCGCGCGCAGCGGCGAGACAATCGCCATGCCGCGCCCGCCGGCCCCGTCCAGCGCCCTTTCACTCTCAACCTATGCCAAAAATTATCTCCGCCAACCTGAACGGCATCCGTTCCGCCGCCAAAAAAGGCTTTTTCAACTGGATGGGCACGCAGACGGCCGATTTCATCTGCGTGCAGGAATTGAAGGCGCAGCTGCCCGACATGACGCCCGAATTCCTCAATCCGCACGGCTATCATGGCCATTTCCACTATGCCGAGAAAAAAGGCTATTCCGGTACGGGCGTGTACAGCAAGGTCGAACCGGATGCCGTGCATATCGGCTTCGGCAGCCCCGAATTCGATGCCGAAGGCCGCTACGTACGCTGTGATTTTGGCAAGCTGTCCGTCATTTCCGTGTACTGCCCGTCCGGTTCTTCCGGTCCGGAACGCCAGGAAGCCAAGTTCCGCTTCATGGAACTGTTCCTGCCGCACCTGCTGGCATTGAAGGCGCTGGGCCGCGAAGTGGTCATCTGTGGCGACTGGAATATCGCCCACCACGAGATCGACCTGAAAAACTGGAAGGGCAACAAGAAGAATTCCGGCTTCCTGCCGGAAGAGCGCGCGTGGCTGACGCGCGTCTTCGACGAAGTGGGCTTTGTCGACGTGCACCGCGGCCTGGACAAGCGCGAAGACCAGTACACGTGGTGGAGCAACCGGGGCCAGGCCTACGCGAAGAACGTAGGCTGGCGCATCGACTACCATGTCGCCACCCCCGGCATCGCGGCGCAGGCGCATACGGTCAGCGTCTACAAGGACGAGCGGTTCTCCGACCATGCGCCCCTGATCATCGATTACACCATCAAGGCGTAAGCCCCCTCACAGGCTGCGCCGGCTCTCGAAGCGGCGCGGCTCGCCCGTCAAGGGGTCGACAAACGCGATCGCACGCGCCAGCAATTGCAGCGGCTGCGACATGTCGTCTTCCTCGCATGGCGAGGCCAGCGGATAGAACGCATCGTTGACGATGGGGATGCCCAGCGCAGCCAGGTGCACGCGCAACTGGTGCTTGCGGCCCGTGTGCGGCTGCAGGCGGTACAGACTCATGTCGCCGCGCCTTTCGATCACGTCGATGATGGTTTCCGAATTCGCCTCGCCCGCTTCCTCGCGCATGAGGAAGAACTGGTCTGCCTCGACCATGCGGCTGCGATAGGTAAACGGAAAATCCCTCCCCTCCAGGTGCGGCGCCAGCGCCTCATAGACTTTGTGCACTTCGCGGCGCTGGAATAGCGTCTGGTAGGCGCCGCGGCTAGCCGGCTGACGCGAGAAGAGAACCACGCCAGCCGTCTCGCGGTCGAGGCGGTGGATGGGCGTCAGCTCGGTGCAGTCCAGGTTTTTCTTCAGGCGCGTCAGCAAGGTCTCCTGCACGAAGCGCCCGGCCGGCGTCATGGGCAGGAAGTGCGGCTTGTCGACCACGATCAAATGCGCGTCCTGGAACAGGATCTCTTCCTGGAAGGGGATCGGCGTTTCCCGTTCCAGCTCGCGGTAGTAAAAAATGCGCATGCCGCGCCGGTATGCGCTGTCTGGCGCCAGCACGGCGCCGTCGCCATTGACCACGTCGCCGCGCGCCATCCGGTCCTGCCATTGCGCGGCGCTGATCTGCGGATAGCGCTCGACCAGGAAGGTGATCATGTCCGGCCACTGCCCTTCCGGCAGCCACAGATAGCTGGCCGCCACGCCATCGCGCATGGGCAGCGGCACAGGGCTGCGACGGGAAGACATCCTAGCGCGCGGCGATGGCGTTGCTGCGGTAGGGCGGCAAGGCGTCGACGCTGACGCCCTTGCTGCGCGCGTACAGCGGCAGCACTTGCGCCATGTGGCTGTTCATCTGCGAGATGCGGTCGCTACCCGAAGGGTGGGTCGAGAGGAATTCCGGCGGCGCGCCCTTGCTGACTGCCGCCATCTTCTGCCACAACACCACGCCGGCGCGCGGGTCGAAACCGGCGCGCGCGGCCAGGTCCATGCCGATCAGGTCTGCCTCGCGTTCATCGTCGCGCGAGAACTTCAGCATCACGCCCTTGGCGGCCATGTTCGTGGCGGTGCTGGTCAGGTTCGGATCGACACCGAGCCAGGCCGACAGGCCAGCGCCAGCGAGCTTGGCGCCGACGGCGGCCAGATTGCCCTTGCCGGCCTGCGCTTGCGAATGTTCACGCAAAGCGTGTGAAATTTCATGTCCCATGACGACGGCTACTTCATCGTCAGTCAGATTCAGCTTGGTAATAATGCCGCTGTAAAAAGCGATCTGTCCGCCCGGCATGCAGAAGGCGTTGACCTCGTCGGAATTGAGCAGGTTGATCTGCCAATTCCAGTTGGCCGCCGCCTCGTTCCAGCGCGTAGCGAAGGGGATGATGCGCTGGGCGATAGCGCGCAGGCGTTTCACTTGCGGGTCGCTGTCGGGCACCAGCGCATTTTTTTCCTTCGCTTCATTGACCAGCTGCGTATATTGCTGCTTCGATTGTGCATTGAAATCGGTACCGCCGGCAAAGATGCGCGAGGTCGACAAGGGGCGCACCTTGATGCCATCCTGCATCGTAGCTTGCTGAGCGTGGGCGGACAAAGGGGCCAGGGCCGTGGCCGCGCACAGGCTGGCCAGGATGGCGTAACGTCTAAGGGATATTGGTGCCATTGGCAGACCTCCATGGAGCAATTTTAGGCAGCATCATCATGGCCGGGAAGGCCAGGAAGAAGCAAACAATGAAAAACGAAAACCAGCCCAGTTCGGCGACAAGAAAACCGACCGAGGCATTGATCAGAGTGCGCGGCACGGCGCTCAGACTGGAAAACAGCGCATATTGCGTGGCCGTGTAGCGCGGGTCCGTGGTGCGCGACAGGAACGCGACAAAGGCGGCCGCGCCCAGCCCCAGGCTGGCGAAGGCTTCAAAACCGATCACGGCGCTGAGCAGCATGGTGTTCGGCCCCACCTGCGCCAGCCAGGCAAAACCCAGGATGGCGATGGCCTGCAGCGCGCCAAATACCCACAGTCCCCGGTTGATGCCCAGCTTGAGCATCCATATGCCGCCCACCACGCCGCCGGCCAGGCTGGCCCAGAAACCCGTGGTGTTGGCGGCCAGGCCGATCTGCGTCATGGAAAAACCCAGGTCCAGGTAAAACTTCGTCGCCAGCGCCGTGGCCATGCTGTCGCCGATTTTATAGAGTAATACGAAGGCGAGGATCCACATTGCGTTACGCCAACCATCGCGCGCGATGAATTCCTGGAACGGCAAGATAATCGCTTCGCGCATGGTCTTCGGTGGCGAGCCGTAGACGGTGGGTTCCTTGATCAGCAAAGTGCAGACCAAGCCCGGCAACATGAAGGCGGCCGTGATCCAGAAGACGGGCTGCCACGGCATGCGGTCGGCCAGGATCAGCGACAGCGCGCCCGGCACCATGCCCGCCACCTTGTACGCGTTGACGATGACGGCGGCGCCCAGTCCCTGCTCGTTATCGGAAAGGATTTCGCGCCGGTAGGCGTCGATGACGATGTCCTGGCTGGCCGACAGGAAGGCGACGCCGCCGGCAGCGGCCGCGATCAGGCCGATCTGCGTAAGCGGGTCGAGCATGCCCATGCCGCCGATGGCAAAAAACAGCGCCACCTGCGTCAGGGCCATCCAGCCGCGCCGGCGTCCCAGCCCGAGGATGCGGTAGCGGTCCATCAGGGGCGCCCACAGGAATTTCCAGATATACGGGAACTGCACCAGGGCGAACAGCCCCAGCGCCTTCACATTCAGTCCCGACTTGGCCAGCCATGCCTGCAGCAAATACAGCAGGATGAACAAAGGCAGGCCGGAACTGAAGCCCAGCACCAGCACGGCCAGCATGCGGCCGTTGAAGTAGGAACGCCAGCCTGGCGCCGGACTTGTCGTCATCAATGCACCGCTTTTTTACGCAGGCGGAAGACGGCCAGGTCACCGCGCAGGTTCGGCAGCACGGAGACCATCTTGCCTTCGGCCAGGGCCACGCATTCGATCACTTCCAGGCCGCACTCCTCGGCCAGTTCGCGGAAGTCGTTGATGGTAGCGCAGCGCACATTGGGCGTGTCATACCACTGGTAGGGCAGCGATTTCGACACGGGCATGCGTCCTTTCAGCAGCGCCACGCGGTGCGGCCAGTAGGCGAAGTTGGGGAAAGAGACGATGGCTTCGGCACCCACGCGCACGATATCGCGCAACAACGGCTCGACCTGCTTCATCATCTGCAAGGAGGACAGGCACAGCACCGTGTCGAAGCTGTTGTCACCAAAGATGGCCAGGCCTTTTTCCATGTCCTGCTGAATCACATTGACGCCGCGCAAAGTACTGGCCAGCACCTTGTCGTCGGCAATCTCGATGCCATAACCGCTGCATTCCTTGTCGCTTTGCAGATACTGCAGCATCACGCCTTCGCCGCAGCCCACGTCCAGCACATGCGCGTTGTTCGGCACCCAGTGGGCGATGAAGGCCAGGTCAGGGCGCAGTGCGCTCAATTCGTCAAAAGTCATGCGGTCTCCTTGGCGCCCTGGCGGACGGCGGTGTGCTGTGCAAGAGCGGGCAAGCCCGCCCCGATATCGTTCCATACCTGGCCATAATAGGCGCGCACCATGTTCATGTAGCGCGCATCTTCCAGCAAAAAGGCGTCGTGGCCGTGCGGCGCGTCGATTTCCGCATACGTGACCTGGCGGCGGTTGCACACCAGCGCTTCGACGATTTCGCGGCTGCGCTCAGGCGAGAAGCGCCAGTCGGTGGAAAACGAGGCGAGGAAGAATTTGGCTTTCGTGCCCGACAGGGCCTTGGCCAGGTCGCCGCCATGCGCGCGCGCCGGGTCGAAGTAGTCGAGCGCCTTGGTAATGAGCAGATAGGTGTTCGCGTCGAAGTATTCGGAGAACTTGTCGCCCTGGTAGCGCAAATACGATTCGATCTCGAAATCGATGCCGAAGCCGAATTTGTAGTCACCCGTCTGCGCCGCGTCGCGCAGCTTGCGGCCGAATTTCTCGGCCATGTCGTCATTCGACAAATAGGTGATGTGGCCCACCATGCGCGCCACGCGCAAGCCATTCTTCGGCACCACGCCGTGCGCATAGAAGTCGCCGCCATGGTAATCGGGGTCGGACAGGATGGCCTGGCGCGCCACGTCATTGAAGGCGATATTTTGCGCCGACAGCTTGGCCGTCGAGGCGATCACCACGCAGTGGCGCAGCCGCTCGGGGAACATGATGCTCCACGCCAGCGCCTGCATGCCGCCCAGGGAGCCGCCCATCACGGCGGCGAACTGGATGATGCCCAGCTCATCGGCCAGGCGCGCCTGCGCGCTGACCCAGTCTTCCACCGTGACGACGGGGAAAGAAGCACCATATGGCTTGCCGGTGGCGGGATTGGTGTGCATGGGGCCCGTCGAGCCGAAGCAGGAACCCAGGTTGTTGACGCCGATGACGAAGAATTTGTTGGTGTCGAGCGGCTTGCCGGGACCGACCATATTGTCCCACCAGCCCGTGCTCTTCGGCTCGTCGGCATACACGCCGGCCACGTGGTGCGAGGCATTCAGGGCGTGGCAGACCAGCACCGCGTTCGATTTGTCGGCGTTCAGGGTGCCGTAGGTTTCATACATCAACATATAGTCCCGCAGCGATGCTCCGCTTTGCAGCTGCAGGGGTTGCGCAAAATACATGGTTTGCGGCGAAACAATTCCAATGGATGACATGTGTGTCGGTTTATAAAAGGGGGTGGCCCCACGGGCCATGGTCGATGCAGCACCGCGATGATAGGTTCTGCAACTTTAACACCAGGAAACATCTTGCCGCGCGCGATGTCTCCTGATGCTGATAAAGCGACAGTTTACATGAGCTGCAACTGTTGTACGGCTTCCGCGATCACATTTGGTTCCATGGAGCGCATAATTTTGCGCATTTGTGGTGCGATCAGGCCCAAGTCGCTGTTGAGGATCTCTTGCTTGACCGCCAACAGCTGGGCCGGATGCATGGAAAACTCGCGCAGTCCCATACCCAGCAGCAAGCGCGTGAGCTTCACGTCGCCCGCCATTTCGCCGCAGACGGCCACGTCGATGCCCGCCTTGTGGCCGGCGGCAATCGTCATGGAGATCAGCTGCAGGACGGCCGGGTGCAGCGGATTGTACAAATGCGCCACTTCGTAATCGACGCGGTCGATGGCCAGGGTGTACTGGATCAAATCATTCGTACCGATCGACAGGAAATCCATGCGCTTGACGAACATGGGCAGGGCCAGCGCGGCGGCCGGTATCTCGATCATGGCGCCCACTTCAACGGCATCGTCGAACTTGACGCCCTCCTCGCGCAGGCTGGCCTTCGCTTGTGCGATCATGGCCAGCGACTGGTCGATCTCGAAGGCATGCGCCAGCATGGGGATCAGGATGCGCACCTTGCCGAAGGCCGAGGCGCGCAGAATCGCGCGCAACTGCGTCAGGAACAGCTGCGGCTCGGCCAGGCAGTAACGGATGGCGCGCAAGCCCAGGGCGGGATTCAAGGCTGTATGGTCGGACTGGTCGAGCGGTTTGTCGGCGCCGATGTCGAGCGTGCGGATGGTCACCACGCGCCCTTTCATCGACTGCACCGTGTTGCGGTAAGCCTCGAACTGTTCGTCCTCGGTAGGAATCTTGTGGGCACGGCCCATGAACAGGAATTCGGAGCGGAACAGGCCCACGCCGCTGGCGCCCGATTCCAGCGCAAACGCGCAATCTTCGGGCAATTCGATATTCGCCAGCAGGGTGACGGGCGTGCCGCACCGGGTGACGGCCGGCGTCTTTTTCAGCTTGCCCAGCTTCTTGCGCGCGCGCTGCATGGCCACCTGGCGCTCGCGGTACTGTTCCAGCACCAGCGCGCTGGGATTGGCGATGACCACGCCGGCGTCGCCGTCGATGATCAGCCAGTCGTCCTGCTCGATCAGCATCGACGCCTGCGACATGCCAACGGCTGCCGGGATATCCAGGCTGCGCGCGACGATGGCCGTGTGCGAGTTCTGTCCGCCCACGTCGGTAATGAAGCCGATGAAGGAGCGGTCGCGGAACTGCAGCATGTCGGCCGGCGAAATATCGTGGGCGACAACGATCATCTGCGCCAGCAATTCATCGTCGACGGCAGCTTTCGGCAGCAGCTGTTCAGTGCCCAGCAAGACCTTCAGCACGCGTTCGGCCACTTGCTGGATATCGGCCTTGCGCTCGCGCAAATACGGGTCTTCGATTTCATCGAACTGCGCCGACAATTCATCGATTTGCGTCAACAGCGCCCATTCGGCGTTGTAGTGGCGCGAACGGATGATGTCAAGCGGCGCTTCGGCGATCAGCGGGTCCGACAGGATCAGCGCATGCACGTCGATGAACGCACCCAGCTCGGTGGGCGCGTCTTTCGGCAGCTCGTTCCACAGGGTTTGCAGCTCCTTGTGGACGGCGGCGATGGCGTTTTGCAAGCGCTGGACTTCGGCTTCGATCTGTTCCTGGGCGACCAGGTAATGTTTGACGTCAAGGGCGGCCGGCGCCAGCAGATGCGCGCGGCCGATGGCGATGCCGCGGGAGACCGGGATGCCGTGGAGCGTGAAAGATGCCATGGGGTGACCTGTCGGAATGCGGCTGCGGCTGCGTTCGGCGGGCATTACTCGCCTTCGCCAAACCTGTCATTAATCAGGGCGGTGAGCGCATCGACACATGCCTGCTCATCATCGCCCTCGGCTTCCAGTGTCACTTTCGCTCCCTTGCCGGCGGCCAGCATCATTACGCCCATGATGGACTTGGCGTTGATGCGGCGCGCGTTACGGGTCAGCCAGACGTCGCTCTTGAACTTGGCGGCGAGCTGGGTAAATTTGGCGGAGGCGCGTGCGTGCAGTCCCAGCTTGTTGATGATTTCGAGTTCTCTTTGAATCATTTTTGTATGGTCTCTATCCCTGAATGCACTACGCTGATGACAATCTTGGCCTATAAAACCCGCCGCCTTCAGGGCGGCGGCCATGCACTTCCTTATTCGCCCACGCGGATGCGGTTATCGACGCGCACGGCGCCGCTTTGCGCACCGGCCAGCGCCATCTCCACCACCACGTCAAGCGTGTCGCGGCGATACGTGATGGCGCGCAGCAGCATCGGCAGGCTGATGCCGGCGATGACTTCCACCCGGCCCGCATCGGCCAGCTTGTTGCAGCAGTTCGACGGCGTGCCGCCCTTCACATCGGTAATCACCAGCACGCCGGAGCCGTCGTCGAGGCGACAGATGGCGTCCGACGCCAGCTTTTGCACTTCCGCCAGGTCCTGGTCGGCGACGACGTCGATGGCTTCAAAACGTTCCGTTGGCCCGCGAAACACATGCGCGCAGGCGGCAATGAACGCCTGTCCCAGCGGTGCGTGTGTCATGAGCAAAATCCCTACCATAGTCATTTCACCTTCTGGCGCTGCTGCGCTTGCGCAACGCCATGCTCGACGGCATCGACAAACATGGCCGCCACGTCAAACCCCGTCTGCTGCATGATTTCCTGGAAGCAGGTCGGACTGGTGACATTGACTTCCGTCAGATAGTCGCCGATCACATCCAATCCTACCAGCATCAGGCCACGCGCGGCCAGGATCGGGCCCAGTTTTTCAGCGATTTCCAGGTCGCGCGCCGTCAATGGCTGCGCCACGCCCGTACCGCCGGCGGCCAGGTTGCCCCGCACTTCGCCCGCCTGCGGGATGCGCGCCAGCGAAAACGGCACCGGCTTGCCGCCGATGACGAGGATGCGCTTGTCGCCCTTGACGATGTCGGCGATAAAACGCTGCGCCATGATGGTCTGCGCGCCGTTCTCGCTCAAGGTCTCGATGATGGCGCCCAGGTTCAGCCCATCGGCCTTGACGCGGAAGATGCCCGTGCCGCCCATGCCGTCGAGCGGCTTGAAGATGACGTCCTGGTGCTTGGCGTGGAAGGCGCGCAGGCGCGCTTCGTTCGACGTCACCAGGGTCGGCGAGGTGAATTCGGAAAACTGCGCAATGGCCAGCTTTTCATTGTTGTCGCGGATGGCGGACGGTTTGTTGAAGACGCAGGCGCCCTGTTTTTCCGCCAGCTCCAGCAAATACGTGCCATACACGTATTCCATGTCGAACGGCGGGTCCTTGCGCTCGATGATGGCGTCCAGGGTCGACAGGCGCACTTCCTCGGTGGATATCACCTTGTACCAGTCGTGTTCATCGCCCGTCAGCTCGATATGCTGTACCAGTGCCGTGACGATGCCCTCTTCCAGCGCCATGTCCTTCTGCTCGAAGGCATAAACGGCATGGCCGCGCCTGGCCGCCTCGCGCATCATGGCGAAAGTGGAGTCTTTGTAAGTCTTGAAGCCTGCCAGCGGGTCGGCAAGGAATGCAATTTTCATGGTGCGTCCAATCGGGGAGCCTGGATAAGGAATGCTTGATTCTAGCCGAGATCGCCAGGCACAGTAGTCACCGCGCCCGGCAAGCTGCTGGGATGGATCAATACACCTCGGGATTCGGGTCCGTGCGCTCCATTTCCAGCGATGCGGCCAGCAAGGCCAGTCGCGCCACCACGCCATACACATAGAAGCGGTTCGGCGCGGCCGTGCCCGGCTTGGCCTTCAAGTCCGGCACGGCATGCTGCTGGGCAAACGCCAGCGGCACGTACTGCGAGCCGGGCGCGTTCAGGTTCTGGTCCACGCCCCGCTCTGCGTGCACGCGATAGAAACCGCCCACCACATAGCGGTCGATCATGTAGACGACAGGTTCGGCCACGGCATCCTTGATGCTTTCAAAGGTCGGCACGCCTTCCTGGATGATGACGTCGGTGACGACCTTGCCATCCTTGACGATGGACATCTTGTCGCGCTGCTTGCGCGACAGGTCGCGCACTTCGCTGGCGTCGCGCACTGTCATGATGCCCGTGCCATACGTGCCCGCATCGGGCTTGACGATGACGAAGGGCTTTTCCTTGATGCCGTATTCCTTGTATTTCTTGCGGATCTTGGCCAGCAGCACGTCGACGCTGGCGGCCAGCGCATCTTCGCCCTCGCCTTCCTGGAAGTTCACGTCGCTGCACTTGGCGTGGAAGGGGTTGAGCATCCACGGGTCGACATCGATCATCTTGCCGAATTTTTTCACCACTTCATCGTAGGCCGCGTAATGGTTGCTCTTGCGACGCAAGGCCCAGCCCGCGTGCAAAGGCGGCAGCAGGCTTTGTTCATGGATATTTTGCAAGATATCGGGGATGCCATCCGACAAGTCGTTATTCAGCAGAATCGTGCACGGGTCGAAATCCTTCAATCCCAGGCGGCGGCCATTGTTCAGGCGCACGAGCGGCTCGATGACGAGCATGTTGCCATCTGGCAACGCCAGCGGTGTCGGTTGAGTGATCTCGGGCGACCAGGAGCCGAAGCGCACATGCAGGCCCGTCTGGCGGAATATCTGCATCAGGCGCGCCACGTTCTGCAGATATTGCGGCGTGGTGTTGTGCAATTCCGGCACGATCAGCAGGTTGCGGGCGTCCGGGCAATACTTGTCGATGGCGGCCATGGCCGCCTGCACGGACAAGGGCAGCATTTCCGTGGCCAGGTTATGAAAACCGCCAGGGAACAGATTGGTATCGACAGGCGCCAGCTTGTAGCCCGCATTACGCAAGTCTACCGAGCAATAAAAGGGCGGCGTGTGCTCTTGCCACTCCATGCGAAACCAGCGCTCAATGGCCGGCGTCGCAGCCAGAATCTTTTTTTCGAGGTCGAGCAGCGGTCCGGTCAGGGCCGTGACGAGATGGGGAACCATAGTTACATCCTTAAATTATGTGCAGTATTTAAAAAAGCACACAGAACTGCCGACTATATTACCGTGTAAGTACCCCAAATCGGGGCAAAAGCCTTGTTTTAAAGACCTTTTCCATTCCCACAACGAAAAAAAGGCACCTCAATGAGGCGCCTTTTCAAGCCAGGCATGCCGCGCCTGGGCGCTGGCATGCCAGATTATTATCATTTAACCATGATATGCCTGCTCGCCATGACTGGTGATATCGAGGCCTTCGCGCTCTTCTTCTTCCGGTACGCGCAGGCCGATGACGATGTCGACCAGTTTATAGGCGATGACGGAGACCACGGCCGACCAGATGATGGTGGTGCCGACCGCTTGCGCCTGCACCCACACCTGGTGGCCGATCGAGTACGGATCCGCCGACATCTTGTTGGTGACGTAGTCGAAGATGCCTTGACCGCCCAGTTGTGGTGCAGCAAACACACCCGTCAGCAAGGCGCCGAGGATACCGCCCACGCCGTGCACGCCGAACACGTCGAGCGAATCGTCGGCGCCGATCAGGCGTTTCAGGCCATTCACGCCCCACAGGCAGATGACACCGGCCAGCAAGCCGATGACCAGGCCACCCATCGGACCGACAAAGCCGGCCGCCGGGGTGATCGCCACCAGGCCGGCCACGGCACCCGATGCGCCACCGAGCATGGATGGTTTGCCTTTGCTGATCCACTCACCAAACACCCACGACAGGGTGGCGGCAGCGGTGGCCAGCAGCGTGTTGACGAAGGCCAGGGCAGCCACGTCGCCCGCTTCCAGCGAGGAACCGGCATTGAAACCGAACCAGCCCACCCACAACAGGGAAGCGCCGATCATGGTCATCGTCAGCGAGTGCGGCGCCATCGATTCACGGCCATAACCGACGCGCTTGCCGATCATGATCGCGCCCACCAGGCCGGCGACGGCGGCATTGATATGCACCACGGTGCCGCCGGCGAAGTCCAGCGCGCCTTTTTGCCAGATCCAGCCCGCCTTCAGGGCTTCGCTGGCCGAGGTGGCGGCATTGGTGATCAGGTCAGGCCCCGTCCAGAACCAGACCATGTGGGCCGCTGGCAGGTAAGCGAACGTGAACCACAGCACGACGAAGGCCAAAACTGCGGAAAACTTGGCGCGCTCGGCAAACGCGCCGACGATCAGTGCGCAGGTGATGGCAGCAAAGGTGCCCTGGAAAGCCACGAAGACGAACTCGGGAATCACGACGCCCTTGCTGAAGGTGGCAGCGGCGGCAAACGTGCCCTTGGCCGGATCCCAGATGCCGTTCAGGAACAAGCGGTCGAAGCCACCGAAGAAGGCGGTTTTTTCCGTGAAGGCGATCGAGTAGCCGTAGATGCACCACAGAACGATGACCAGCGCGAACACCATGAACACTTGCATCAGCACCGACAGCATGTTCTTCGAGCGCACCAGTCCGCCGTAGAACAGGGCCAGGCCGGGGATGGTCATCAAAATCACCAGCAAGGTGCTGATCATCATGAAACTGGTGTCGCCCTTGTTGGCGACAGGGGCAGCGGCTGGCGCGGCAGCGGCCGGGACGGGAGCTGCGGCAGCGGGCGCGGCGTCAGGAACCGGCGTCACGGCGGGGGCGGCGACGGCCGTGGTCGTGGCCGCTTCCGTCTTGACGGGCGCATCGGCAAAGCTCGGTGTGGCGACGCCAAACGCACACAGGCAGGCTATCCCGGCGAGCAATTTTGTTATATTTTTATGCATCAATATTCCCCTTAGAGCGCTTCGTTGCCGGTTTCACCGGTACGGATGCGGATGACTTGTTCCAGGTTGTAGACGAAAATCTTGCCATCGCCGATTTTACCGGTACGCGCGGCACCTTCGATCGCTTCGATGGCTTGGTCAACAATGGCGTCATCAACGGCCGCTTCAATCTTTGTTTTTGGCAAGAAATCGACGACATACTCAGCGCCACGGTAGAGTTCCGTGTGGCCTTTCTGACGGCCGAACCCTTTGACTTCGGTGACGGTAATGCCTTGTACATTGATAGCCGACAAGGCTTCGCGCACTTCGTCCAGTTTGAACGGTTTAATGATTGCTGTAATCATTTTCATGGCAGTCTCGCTTAAAAGGTTTTGGACAAGGTCAGCACGAGACCGGATTTCGCCAGGTTCTTGCCATTCGGTGCCAGCGACGTGATATTAGCCTTGACGGCGGCCAGAGCCACGGTCACCACACCGAAATCCTTGGTCACGCCGATCTTGTAATCGCTATAGCTGAGAGCATCGTTGTGCTCGACCTTCTGACGCCCGGCATGCAGGTTCAACATGTAGCCATCATGCACTTCCACGTTGGCCCCCACATCGAGGTAGCCGCTGTTCTTGCTGTCAGGCACGCCAAACAGATTGCTCGTCGAGTGCGAGTACTTGATATACATAGGGCCATAGCCGAGTTGGCCGTACAGCTCGAAGGTGTTGGCATTGGTGCTCAGCCCATTCGAAGGATAGAAATAGTACAGGCCGCCCACGTCATA
Organism: Janthinobacterium breve; assembly: GCF_051380895.1. Classification (NCBI taxonomy): domain Bacteria; kingdom Pseudomonadati; phylum Pseudomonadota; class Betaproteobacteria; order Burkholderiales; family Oxalobacteraceae; genus Janthinobacterium; species Janthinobacterium breve. The sequence continues at coordinate 135,594 of NZ_JBNYXY010000015.1, forward strand.
GGTAAAATCCTTGCTGATCTCGCCCCGCTTGCCGCCGTAGATATCCCATTCCAGATTGGTATCGCCGCCGCCGTCCTTGATCCATTTGATGCTCGACAGCCAGGTGCCCACGTACAGACCCGTCGGATTGTGGGTATAGTCGGCACCGCCGCTGATGGCAGGGTCAAGACGGCTTTGCGACACGCCGCGGTAACGGTAGTCGCTGGTCAGCGCCACGTTGTAGCTCACCACGTTATCAGGTACGGCTTCGGCCGCAGCAGGCGCTGCCACTGCATCCTGGGCCATGGCACTGCCGCACATGGCGGTCATGGCCAGCGTCAACGCTGCTACTAAAGTCATGTTCTTGGACAGATACTTCATGGCGATTTCCTTTTATTGAACTTTTAAAGCGGTTGAGGTTTAAAATCTTGGCTGGAGATCACAAAGCGTTCATCACTTCTTTAGCAGAATACGTGCCAGCTCTCTTGCCACCTTGACAGGTGCATTTCCGTCCATATCTACCCGGCAAGCCGCCAGGACTGCGGATACAGGCTGCTGAAGCACAATGAACCGCCCAGTTTCGCACCAGATTAACGCCGCTGTGCACCGCAATGGTGCGATGCACAGGCTGCACCATAAAAGGACTGACCATGGACATGAATACCTTCTTTAACGACTTGCAAGGCAAGATCCATCAAGCCATCGAAAACTCGCCTGCCAAGGATATCGAGAAAAACGTGAAATCGATGATGACCCAGGGCTTCGCCCGCCTCGATCTCGTCACGCGCGAGGAATTCGATATCCAGGCACAAGTGCTGGCCAAGACCCGCGCCAAGCTGGACGCACTGGAATTGCGCCTGATCGAATTGGAAACGCGCCTGAACGAACCAAAGGCATGAAGTACCGCCGGCAAGGTCGTGTTATAGACGGCCTTGCTGGCATACCTCAAGCCTGACAGCGTTGCAAGCGCTAGACTGATCCTGACCGCGCTCGCGCCACAGGGGAGTCTGATGAGTCTGGCCGTCCTGAAAAGCCGCGCCCTGGCCGGCATGGAGGCACCCGAGGTAAGTGTCGAAGTCCACCTTGCCAATGGCTTGCCCGCCTTTACCATTGTCGGCCTGCCGGATACAGAAGTGAAGGAATCGCGCGACCGCGTCCGCGCCGCGTTGCAAAACTGCGGCTTTGAGATGCCGGCGCGGCGCATTACGGCCAATCTGGCGCCTGCGGACTTGCCCAAGGAATCGGGCCGCTTCGACTTGCCCATTGCGCTGGGCATCCTGGCCGCCTCCGGCCAGTTGCCCGACGAGCAGTTACACCACTATGAATTCGCGGGCGAACTGTCGCTTTCGGGCCAGCTACGCCCCATCCGTGGTGCGCTGGCCATGACCTTTGCCATGCAGCGCAGCCAATCGGGCGCGCCGCGCGCCTTCATCCTGCCGCAAGCGAACGCGGACGAGGCGGCGCTGGTCAGCGATGCCTGCATCTATCCCGCCCACAGCCTGCTCGAGGTCTGCGCGCATTTTGCCGCGTCCGCCAGCCAGACCGCCCTGCAGCGCCATCAACCCGTGCTGGCAGCACACGCTTTTGCGTATCCCGACTTTGCCGATGTGCAGGGGCAGCTGCAGGCGCGACGCGCACTGGAAGTGGCGGCCGCGGGCGGCCATAACGTCCTGATGGTGGGGCCGCCGGGCGCAGGCAAGACCATGCTGGCCAGCCGCTTCCCCGGCGTGCTGCCGCCCATGAGCGATGAAGAGGCGCTGGAATCGGCGGCCGTGCATTCGCTGGGCGGCCACTTCAAGGTTGAACACTGGAAACGTCGTCCCTATAGGGCGCCGCACCAGACGGCGTCCGGCGTGGCCCTGGTGGGCGGCGGCTGTGACTTTTCGAAATAGCTGCGACATATCCGAAATAACTGCGACATTTCACGCTTGCCACAAGAATCCGAGGTCATCCCAGAATATATATGAGAATTCATGTCCTAATGGGCGCCGGGAAATTAACAAAATACCAATTAAGGAAAATATGCCACTTTTCTCTGTAGGGCCAATCACTGAAGCGTCTATCTTGCCTAGGGGCAAAGATATCCTTAATAGCATGATTTCATCTCTGCGGCTGGCAGTTGGGGCGGGGCCATCTTGGAAAGTCCGGCCATACAGAATTGGAGACCAGTCCTACGTCTCTGTTGATGTGGAAGGTGCCACAGGGTTGGTAAGTCTTACCATCGCAATCTCCGGAAGCTTTACACCACCGACTCAATGTGACATTTGCTTAGCACGTGATCCGGTGATGACCGTGTATGACGCAGTGGACGCGTTCTATATCATCGACGAGCTCCGCGCCAGGCTATAAAGCATTGGACTCACTAACAAATGGCAAAATTTCCGGCCCTAGTACAAGTGAAAGATGACGCAGATCATCAACGACCAGGTCCGAGTTTCCTTCGCGATTACCAGCGACCAAAGTACCAAGCGCATATATAGTGAAATACTTTACTTCCGTGGCACGGCAAAGAGACAACTCCAGGTATTTACGGAAGCGGAATCCAGCCATTTTTGCTGGGCTCACATATAAATACACCGTCGTATTAGCAACCTTGTCATAGAACTTGAATTTGAAGCCTTGTCCATAGCGGCCTACCAAGGTCGCGCCACCAAAAATCACTCGATTACGGGTCTCATACGATGCCCGCGCGAGTCGGCAAAAGTACTCGTTCAGCCTCAACACTCCCTCGTTGACAATACGAATCTCAAGCTCGTTGAACTCCTCTTTCGTCAACGTAACTTTTGCCTCCTTGTATGTCTCAACCAAGCGACTCAATTGATTCGTTCGATTGTACCCGCCTAACAAATTGTCGGCATCGTCGCCATTTGTGTGACGAGGAGGTCGTCCTTGGGCATCTACGTCCTTGTCGAGATTCGCGGGTTGCTGTATCCGGTGCCGTCCTACCCCATCATCTTCCGCAAGCTCCGGGTCAAACACCGTAACGAGATCGTGAAGCTTCCGTCGTAACCGCCGCTGTTTCGCATCGTCGTCAGTCTCCCCTGGACGTAGCGCATCCGAATCCGCATCTATATTCCAATGACATAGTTGATGATGGCTATCGAGAAGTCGATAGTGCGCCGTGACGTACTTCGCAGACTCCGAAGCTGGGACTCTGTAGTTCACACCAGTGACGCGTACTGGCTTCGCCCCACCCGCGCAATTCACATCATCGCAGAAGAAGTGATAGCTCTCAAGTGCGGGTTCTTCACACACAAAATACTTACGAGCGGTGTCAATGCTTACGATCTCATTAAGTTCTTTGCAATACGCGTACAGGATCCGGGAGTTAGTCATATAGCGGGGTATTGTTGATGGTTTCCCAGCATAACTGGTTGCCATACGGAAAACCAGTGCGGTTTTGAGCGAAATCGGTGCCTAGAGCTTCGGACTCCCCTTCGAAATTGCCATCCGCATGTGACTTTTTCAAAATAACTGCGACGCTCCCTAAATAGATGCCATAATTGCCTCACTACAACATTTTTAAATCGCCAGCTGTGGATAACCGTATCACGGTCATTCATGGGCACACGATATGACAGCATGCCGATTCAGTTCAAGCATAAGTTCAAAAAAATTAGCACTGCAATCAGAATCCAGGGCACTCTTGACTTCGGTAACGATGTGATGGTTGCCTGGTGGTATTCCGGTTTTTACAAAAATCCTAAGGACAATTCCCAACCACACGTCCTCGTCCATTTCCGAGAGTATATTTCACCGGGGGTAATCGGTGATAAGGTTGCACATAGACGGATACCCCTGACCTCACTTGGTCAGGTACGTGTAGGCACCGTGTGGAAAAATGATCGATGTAAAGGGGAATTGGATCTCGAACCAACAGAGTTTTCTCTCAACTTCAACGAGAGCGGATGGCGGTTTACCTCTTTGTCCGAAGCAAGGCAAAAACGCCGTGCTCCGCCATTCCAGCAAAGTGTATACAAGCTCGAGCGCGAGAATGATGCAAATTGGCTTATCGAATTTGACTTGCCGAACGGCGGCAAGCTTTTTGTGCCCTGCTTAGAATTCTTCTCACGTTGCTACGGACGGTCGGGAGAATTGAAGCGGGTAGTTGCAACCTACCCATGGGATGACGTTCCCGACTCCGCGAAAAGCCGACTGTACGCAACGCTGGAAGAGCCTGAAGAGCCCGGAAAATGGAAGGTACGGTTGCGCCGACGGATGTTCAACGGCGATGTCATCTTTCTCGCACATGCAAAATACGACACCTATACGGCAAGGCTTACCAAACGTATCAACGCCGACCTTCAGACGAAGATCGATCCAAAACTGACCAAGCCTGCATTCATACAAATTGCACCTTGGTTCCGAGGATCGGCAAAGCTCTGTGTAAAAGGCGTGAGCTTGGATGACGGCAAGTCATTTTTGGCGTTCAATATCGTTGGTATGAGCGATCCGATCGGCGAACAAATTCACCGCGGCCGCGAGAACAGCAACAACGCGAAATCACCTGCCCCAGATGGCAGCCCCGAAGCATGGACGGGAACACCAGAACGAATACTTAATATGAATGAAATCATCGATCTGACCGGTGATGGCGAACCTGATGGCGACTCTCCGGCCGTAGAAATACAGGATTCAGATTTTGTGACTCTTGGCCTTGAACGTACGGTGATCGACATGCGTGCAGATCAAGCAAAATCTGTCGCTGGTAAGCATGGAAAAGGCGGCGATGCTTCAATGTTCTCGGCAGGAGAAGCGCATGGGAGCGGTAAAGGTATCGGGCATGCTTCGATACACGCACCGCAGACGTACGAATCACATGGGATTTTGCGGGATATGTGGGATGCAATGGGCAGTCTTCACCGCAAGCGACCAGACCTGATTAGATCCTTGTCCTGGTTCACTTTTGAAGACGGGCTGAACTCCACATCGGAATATAAATTAATTCCGCTTACTCCTTTTGACATCGATGAAGACGTTACGACTCAAGTAAAACGATTTCCATATATAGAGCCACCCAAACCAGGCCTGCGAGGTTTTTTGGTCGCAAGACTTACCTTGGCCGACGGGCCTGCCTATATCATAGAACTACAACGCCGTCCAAAATTAGTGAAAGACAAAGACGGAGAACCCAAGGCGGGCGAAGACCAGTTTCAAGGTATGGTATTTAGGTTGGATCACGAAAGCCAGTTGGTTCCCTGGCTTCGCTATTTTAGGGAGAAAATTCGCCACGCTAAGGGTGTTGTTCGGCGACTCACTGGCAACTGTCCTGGAGAGGCAGAGTCATTCTCACATCGGAGTCCGACAGAGCTGGTCGACGGCTGTTTACTGCGTGAGTCTATTGTGTTACACGCGCTCAATAAAGTCACTGGAAAACGATAAACTTCCACGGTTACCCAAGCCCTGGGTGGTCGAGCGCAGCTTCGCCTGGCTAGAGAAAAACAGGCGACTGTGGAAAAACTGCGAGCGATGGCTCAACACCAGCTTGCAGTTCATCCACCTGGCTTTCCTGGCGATGCTGCTCAGGAGATCGTGAACACGTTCTTAGGAAAAATTCAGATGGCCACTTACGAGCAAATTCGCAACGATATTCTTTCTTGACTCTACGAGGTCGAATGGCTGATATAGGGCGATAAGTGCCTGTTGCGCGATATAAAATGTTTGCTTAGGTTTAAGAAGCCAATGCCGAGGTGGCTCTTAAATTATCGGTACACGCTGCGTGTCAATTGGTTAGGGAAATGTTCGACAGTTAGATTCAAGACTCTCGGCTGTCCGGGTATCGAGCGATAATTTCAGGGGAACAGTACCCACGCCCAACGCACGTTCAATTACAAGGTTGTCGCCTTGCTCGGCGAGCAGTTCCTGCAGGCGGGAAAAGTCACCGCACCACAGTGTCTCAACATCCTTGTCGCGGCGAGTATCGCGGTCCGCCGTGACCGCTACCGTGCGTACCTGTATCCGCCCGGTCCGGGCTTGGCCGCCAATCTCAACCCCATAACCTGGCAATGATGGCTTCTTCGCCACGATTTGGCCATCGTTTGCCCATGCGGTTTCCATTCCCTCATGTACCTCGTATCCCAGTTGTGCCAATCCATTCAGGATTGCCTTGCGGCGTGCTTCAGCAAAGCGTTCTTCAGTAGCCACCGGCGTCACTTCAGCCGGGACAGCGCGCTGTGCGCGCATTTCCTTGAGCGTGGCCGCTAGGTCGATGATCATGCTGTCCAACTGCAGTTGCTGATGTGCGTCGAATGGCATTGTCTCGATCGTGCGCAGGCGTTCATTTAACGCTGCCGTCTGTTCTGCTCCGAGTAGCGATTGGAGTTCCGCGATCTGGTGATCAATGCGTTCGATCCTTGGGTTTTCGATGGTAACTGCCTTCCAGGCATCAATTTCTGGCACCTCGATCATTAGCCTTTTTGCGTGTTCCTGTTGCGCACTGGTCAATCCATTCGCCTTTGGAGTAAGCATGGCAAGTCCTTGCGCGAGAACGGCATCGGTATCTATCACTTCTTCGCCGGAAGCCAGGGCCCGCAATTCTGCCGGAACAACGACGCCTCGCGATTCCAGGGTACCTATAAGGGTGCTGGCATTGATCTGGCCTTGACGCCGGCGCTTGCGCGCTTGAACCAGCTTTTCAACGCTATGTTGCCGGCGTCGTTCCAGATCAGCATGCAAAAATGCCATTTCGTCGGGCACGTTCTTTTGTAAGTCAGCGAAGGCATCTCGGGTGAGCAAGTCGCCCAGTTCCTTTCTGCGTAACAGCGTCGACGCGATCTCCGCGTCGGATAATTCCTCCATCCGCTGTCCTTCACTTGTCCATGTAGCGATGGACTGGTCCAGCTGACGGAACAGGTTCTCGCATATTGCCATTATTTCTTCACGCGTGACGATGCGTACAACTTTCGGGCCACTCATGCTATCGGTTCCTTTTGTATTGCGGATTCAATGGCAAATTCCAACCTTGCCTTCTCGGCGATATTGTCGTGGTACCAGGCGCGAGATGAAATCCGATGTAGCTTGGGAATCGTACGTTTTAATACCGATGGACGCCAGATGTCGCGTGCCCGGGCACGACTCAGCAATTCGTGCCGGGGCGCATCGCATTCGATACCAATCATGTAGAGGCCGGTCTTTGGATCGGCAATTGCGAAATCCATGCCGAACGCATCGCCTTCCTGCGCCGTCACTGGATTAAAACCCAGCGAATGCAAGAAATCGAGGACATCGCTCGCGAAACCGTCCAGCTTCTGGCCTTGCTGCATTCGGGCGCTCACGCGTTCACTATGTAGCCGTCCCAGTAGTGCATTGCCAGTCTGCAGATCACCACTAGACATGGTACGCGCGTATTCCATGTAACCTTGCAGATAGTCGCGGGGAATCGTCGGTCGGCGCCTGGTGGTGAGCATGTCGGAAATGTCGACAATTGGCATAGACGTTACCAGCACGACTTTTTGTCGCGCGCGTGTTACCGCCACGTTCAGACGCCGCTCTCCGCCTTTTTGTCCGAGCACACCGAAGGCGCGTCGAAAGGTTCCCTGGCTATTTCGCCCGAATGTAGTGGAGAAAACGATCACATCACGTTCGTCACCCTGGACGTTTTCGACGTTTTTGACGAATACCGCCATGTCTTCGCCGTTCTCGCATCTAGCGGCTTCCTCTTGGTAAGCGGTGCGGAATACCGGATCAGCTTCGGCTCGCTGCTCCAGCTTTTCCTCGATCAAGTCCGCCTGCTTCATGTTAAACGTCACGACACCCGTGGACGGCCGCTCGGAATAGGGACGACGCCACAGTTCGGCCAGGACATCCACCACGCGATCGGCCTCATCACTGTTTGTCTGTTTCTCATACAGGCCATTCACCTGAATCAGTTCTAGCGGCTTGATGGCCCGGATGGTCGCGTCAGGATGGCGTGCCGGGACGCTGAGATTATTCTCATAGAAAGCAGCGTTCGAGTAACCAATGAGTTCCCGGTAAGCCGAGCGATAGTGGATCTGCAGCGTGGTGATTGGCAGGGCACTTCTCGCGAGTTGCAGCAAGTCCGGACAGTCCTTGATCTCACGGCGATTCCAGGTTTCTTCAAATTGCTCCTTTTCTTGTTCGCTGGCGTCGTCGTCGGGCTGATCGCCATCGAAGATGTCCGCCTCGTCGCTGTCGGTTCGGCCAGAGAAGAATGCGCTTGGGGGCATTTGCTTTTCGTCGCCACTGACAATGGCGATGTTCGCGCGGAACAGGGTCGGTAGTGCATATTCCACTGGCATCTGTGATGCCTCGTCGTAGACGATCGTATCGAAGAGGTTATTCTTTAATGGGAGAACCCGGCTGGCGACGTCAGGGTTCATGAGCCATACGGGACGCAACTCCATCAGACCCATGCCTGCACCCAATTCAATGAATTCGCGCAACCTACGTGAGCGTTGACCTTTCAGACGTGTGACGTCCTCCCATTGCTTGGAACTGGCCAATTGGCCGCGCTCAATTCCCTCACGTAAAACATCACGGTTCAGCCGACGCATCTCTTCATCAGCCACTGCCAAGGATTGCACCTTGGCGACCGTTTCAGTTTGTTCCAGCAATAACTCGGGACTAGTTTGTTCTATTCTGCGTTTCCAGCCCAGCCGAGCCTCCCGGTTGATCAAGCGGCGAACCTCACCGTCCAGATCGCCCATTGGAATCGCGCTCATCGAGGCTTCGTGCGTGCGCATCACGGCAAATATCTCAAGGGATTCTTTACTCAGATTCCGCGACCGCATGCGGAACTGCTGGTAGGCTGCTAAAGTCGGCAGCGCATCCTGAATGCGATTGGGAATAGTGCGGAATTCGATATTTTGCGAAATGGCCTGATGGCACTGGGTTGCAAAATCCGGCTCGATCCATTCTTCCAATAGCAATAGGGCCTGTGTGCTGTGCTGACGCGCCGCATGGCGCACGAAAGCGCGCTCAAAGCCATCCAGTAGTTGCTCGACCGGAGCGCGGTCGCCCGTCATGACGGCTGCGTCAAACTCCGCCCCCCGCGGCGCAATCGCCAAATACTGTGCCAGTTCGCGCACTTCCTCCAGCTTGCGCAAGCGCGTCAAGCATTCGGCCGCCAGTGTCGGTCCACAGGTCGTTTCGATCGCATCCAGATGAAGTTCATCGGATATAGTAGTCAGTGCCTGCCGGATCGGGCGCCACTGCAGCTCGAGGCGCGCGGCAGCGAGCAATTTGGCGATCGTATCTACCTCGGCTGTCACTCCCGCCTGCGATGCAAATTTTAATGCCAGCTTTCTTCGAAGGTAGGTGAAGGGATTCAGGCGGTCAAAGAATTTGAGCGGGCGGGCCGCCAGGCTGGTCTGCTGCTCGACCTTGTCCAATTCGGGATCCTGCAGACTTGCCAGCGCGCCCGAGAGTAAATCATGGTAGCTAGCGCCACTTATGGCAAGTAACTCCTGATGGAGTTTCCGCAGCGCGGTATAGAGCAAATGGCCTGGCGCATCGGCTTTGTCGGCAGGGCGAAACAGCGGCAACCAGTGAGCCAGGCGTTTGCGTTGACTCTCATCCAACGCTTCCAGACGCGGTGCATTCTGGTTCAGCCAAGCGCGATGCGGAGCTGGATCGTCGACATCAAATCGGGTTGGATGCTGGTTCAATATCTCCATGCGGCTATGCTCGGCGTCGAGGAAGGTTCTGAACGCGACATGAAATTCGTCGAAGGTTCCACGATCGGTCGCGAACGCCTTCAAGTGGGCCAGTGCACTGCCTTCAAATTTCGCGGGTAGCCAGTATCGGGCCAGTGGTGCACATTCCTCCTCGACCGTCGTCAGGACCGATGAATCGAGTGACGATAGCTTGGTGCGCAGTTGCGGCATATTCAGCGGAGGGCTGCCTACTTCCAGTTCGATGAGCTGGCCCAACAGGACTCGGTAGCTCAGGCCTGTCGCCTCATCCACCTGGTGTAGGGCCTGGTGCAGCCGGTCTAACTCACTTTCCAGTGTTTCAATTTTGGCGGCAACGCGTTCGCGCTGCCGTACCCAGCCATTATCAAATTGCGAGCCTTTGAACATGCCGTCCAGCTGCTCACGGACCGCGCGTATCGTCGGCTCGCGGTCTTTGTTGACGTCGTTGATCATGATAATGCGGTCACCTAGCCCTTCGGCCACCAGACGTTTATACACCACCTCCAGCGCCGCATGCTTCTGGCACACGATAAGCATGCTTTTCTTGCGGCCGATGGCATCGGCCACCATATTGACGATGGTCTGGCTCTTGCCGGTTCCCGGCGGCCCTTCTACGAGCAGGCCCGGCCACTGGCGTGCCTTCAGAACGGCGGACTCCTGTGAGGGGTCGCTGGCGACGGTCAGGTAGCGGTCAATTTCCATGGCCTTTTCGACTGGTGCATCAAATTCCGCCTTCTCCTTGAGCCTCAGCATGGATTCCAGCGCGGTACCGGATGGGGAAAGCGTCTTGAGTTGCCTGAGGTCTTCGCCGATGGCCTGGCCACTGAAGGTCACGTGGAACAAAACGGCAGCGCATCGCAACGACGCAGTGCCGGCTGGAATGTCATAAGAGGGCGCCGGCAGGGAAGTCAACTGTCGCTGCTCGGGCGTTGCCAGCATACCAAAGGCATCGAGGACGTCGCCCATTTTCAGCGCCGAGCGGCCCAACACCTCGTCAGCAGCGCTGCGCCAATCTTTGACCGCCTCGCGTCCCAGCAACCCTTCTAATGCTGGATTGATGCGGACTTCTTCGCGTTCCGTATCGAAGGCCAGCGAGACTTGTCCCCGTGCTCCCAGCTCCATCAGCAGTTTCACCGGCCAAAGCAGGACCGGGGTGATTCTGGGGCGCGTCTTGCTGCGGTTGTCCTTGATGAGGAGAAACGGGAAGCCGAGATACAAGCCATCGATACCGGTATCGCGCTTATAGATCGAAGTCTGGCGGTGTAGGGCTGTTAGCCTGGCGACCAGAGGGATATTGTCGGCAAGGATCCCTGGGTCGATTGCGACCGATTGGGAATTACGTTGCAACAGGTGCTCCAACAAGGCCGCACCACTCTGCCGTGGACTACTCAGTTCCAGCATGTCGGCGCGGCCGGTGGACTTCCCGATCGTCATGCGCACCAGCGGGCCGCGCAATACTGCAGATGATAGTTTTTTTTCAAAAAAATCGAGTATCTGCGAAACATACTGCTGCTTTTGCGGTTCCAGCCACTGATCCGCCGGCACCGCCAAGATCAGGATGACTTCATGCAACGGCAACCGACGTTCAAGCCGGAACTGCTCTGCCAGGTCATCGATGATTTTCTTCCCGGTGCGAGCAAAGCCGGCAATACGGTCGTCGACCTTTCGGAACAGTTCAGTACGTAACAGGCTCAGTTCGGCCCGCGCAGCCAACGGGTCAAAGCTGAGAATATCCTCTTGCTTGGCCAATTCATGAGCTTGTTCCAGCACGGCGTCAACCGAGCGGAATTGCGAGACAGCCGCACTCAGCAGGACAATCAGGTCTTCTTCGCTGATCGTGCGCCGCTCCGACAGGGACAGCAGGCCTGGATGGTCGGAGTCAGGGAACAACAGCCGTTGCTGGTCCCATATCGCTGCCAGACGCGCGCGCGAGGTGGAAAGTAAATTGATGCGAACTGTCTGCTCATTGAGTTCGATCCCCAAGTTGGCGGCGCGGTGCCGCACCACCTCGGCCCGCATCCGGAGTTGCGATAGCCAGGTCTCCGTTTGCAATCGCTGCAAGAAGGGAGGGACGGCGCCGGTGATGAGGTCATATGCCTCCAGTGCATTCTGCAACAGCCAGCCGGGCGTGACGATTTCCCCGCGCAGAATCAGCGGAATCTCCGGATTGAGCAGCTTGAGTGCAATCATCAGCCGGCAATCTTCGTCGACACCTTCCAATTGCACGACTTGGCGCAAGCCCGCGAGCGTGGCAGGCGCGACCTTCGCTTGCTCAGCCCAGGTCGTCAGTACACCACGATGTAAATGATCTTTTGCCTCATTCCAGTGCTCACTCTCAGCGGCGGCTAACGCGAACACGGCAGGTTTGTGATAGCGCCTTTTGTTCAGCACGATACTATTTCCGTCCATGCTGTCGATCTCAAGGGTCACTGCCGAGGGTGCATCCACCGCCTCACCCTCCAGCCAGCGCCGAACCTGCTGCCATTGCCAACGCTGGTGCCGGTCCCGTGCCAGTAAGCCACGAAACAGCAGGTGGAGTTGGGGATCAAGATCATCGGGTAGTGTGATGCCATTCGCCAGGACATGGATCAGGAATGATTGGGGGTTGGACCCTGCAAAGCAGGCGCCGTTGGTCAGTTGTTCCAGCAGAATCATGCCCAGACTCCACCAGTCGGAGGCGGCAGCCACGCCACCTGCAATAGCTTCCGGCGCCATGTAGCGCGAGGTTTCGAGGGGGGAAACGATATCGAGGTCAAACTCTGAAAGACGGGCGGAGCCAAAGCCGTTGATGACCAGATCCAGCGGGTCGCGACTACGCACCAGCAACGTACCTGGCCGCAGGTCGCGATGTCGCAGACCAGCTTCGGAGAAGCAATGCAGTGCCTGGCCCAGCTCAGAAATTACATGACGGATGGTCGCCATGTCGCTGAAAGCGATACCGACATCGGCCAACGTCCCGCCACTCAGTTCTTCGGCCACCTCATAGGCCCTGCCATCCCACCGACCAGTGGTGATGATCTCCGGCACGTGTTCTCGCGGTAGACGACCGATCACTTCGTACACTGCGGGGTCCGGCTCTGCACCAGGGAGGTAGAGCGTTAATACCGCCTGGCGATTGGTGTCACGATGTTGACTGATGTAGCGCTCGCGCACACTGTCGGTACTGGAAATACGACGCGTTACTCGCCAGCCGTCAATTTGCGTCTCTTCCGACGCCAGTGGCAGCGGCGCAGTCGTTATTGGAGCATCCTCATGGCTGGCCGGGTCGGCGTCACAGGTCAGGCACATCAAGTCGCCTGCATGCATCTGGTGGCCGTTTGTGCACAGCAGGCCGACTATTACGGGCAGGCACTCAACCTTAGTGACGATTTCCTGTGGCCGGTCGCCGACCTCGCGAATGGGAAGCGCGGATAACTCCCACTGACAAGGTACGTTGTCGACGACGCCCTCACAGAACCATTCCTCCACAGGACGTTCGGTTTTGCAATTCGGACAAAAACGCATCATGATGGGTGTGCCTTGGTGGTGCGCGCCTTGTCGGCGCTGATGTGAACGCGATGGCCCTGGTTAATCAATAGCTCTTGCAAGCGCAAAAAGTCCCCACGCTGGGGGATGCCGGCAAACCAGACGCTACCATCCGGGTCAAACATGACATCGAGTGACTTCTCCTGCGCTTTGCAAGGCGGTTCATACACGCTGAAGCGATCAATGCCGAGGGCCGTGAGTAGATGAAGGCGCTGGTTGTCGCTACCGCGCAAGGGCATGGTATGCGGGGCATCGAGGTCGAATGGATCTGAGATCAGTGCATCGATGAACCCCGTCGCGTGTCGCAGCACAGCTGCCAGCTGCTCAATCGGCTTGCCACTGTAGACGAGAATGTCGGCCGACGTCGTGTTGCGTAGTGCAGCCAGCAGCACAACAAGTGCCTCAGGCTGTTCGAATGGTTCGCCGCCAGAAATCGTGATGCCTTCGGCGGCGGGTAGCCACTGCGCGAGATGCGCCATCACGCCTTCCACGGTCGCCTGTCCCTTGTTAGCGTCCCATGTGTCTGCAGAAATGCAGCCTGGACAACGGATACTGCAGCCTTGCAACCAGATGCCAATGCGTCGTCCGGGGCCGAGCGTGGTCACAGGGAAATGTAGGCGTGAGATACGAATATCCATGGACTAGCGCTTTCGAAGGCGCAGTGCGGCCGCATCCATTCCTGTGAGGATGAAAGCGTCACCCGCTTGCGCGTTCTGATCGAACAATCCTCTCGCCAGCGGATTGATCAGATAGGCTTCGATCTGGTTGCGGATGCCTCGGCCGCCGTTCGACAGGTCGCGTAGGCAAAGTTGCTTCAGCGCGGCTTCCGATACCTCGTCCAGTTCGATGGCAATACCTTGCATACTGACGTCATCGAGTACGGTACGCAGCATGTGCTCGAAAATCTGTTCGGCAACTTCCTGCCGAACGAAATCGAAGATGATGATATTCTCGCCGATCCGGTTCAGGATTTCAGGCCGGTTCAACACCACCTTAAAATGGTGCTCGATTTCGCCTCGCACCTTTTCCTGCACGTTGACAAACGGCTCCCCGGGCACCACGTTTGGCACACGATCGCCCAATTCATTCTGTCGGTAGATGCCCAGGTTCGAGGTGAAGATAATCAGTGCTTCGGAGAAGTAGACGCGATCACCACGACCTGAAGTGAGCACGCCATCATCGAGGATCTGCAGAAACTTATCGAGGATACGCGGATGGGCTTTCTCGATTTCATCGAAGAGCACCACGCTGAAGGGCTTTTCTCGAATCGCATTGGTCAGTTCGCCGCCGACGTCATACCCGACGTAACCGGGCGGCGCGCCGATGAGGCGCTGGTCCGCATGTTCGGAACTGAATTCGGACATATCGAAACGAATATATGCGCTCTCGTCACCGAACAGCAAACTCGTAATGGTTTTAGCTAACTCGGTCTTGCCTACACCGGTGGGGCCAGCCAGAAATGCGACGCCGCGCGGACGTCCGCCTTTACGTTGCGCACCGACGCCGGTCATTGCGCGCTTCACCAGATCCAGCAAATGCGTGACCGCGTGCGTTTGCCCCTTGACTCGCTTGCTTACCTCTGCTTCCGCGTTGCGGATCTTGTCGCGATCGATTTGTAGCCAAGGGTCTTCGGTGACGCCGACTTTGTAGCGCCTGACAGCATCCACAATTCTTTCCATGGGAACACTCTCCACCCGCGCCAGTGTGGCGATGGCGTTCATGTCCGACAGTAGCAAGCCTTCTGTGCCATCGATGAATGCGCGCTCGGCATCGGCACGGATGTCAGGGGCTGCTTGTTGGAATCCGGGAACCGCCCGCAGCAGCGCGGGTGACAAGGCACGCCGTGCGGCGCTGTCCGGTTTCGCGACAGGAATGTGGCGAACCCGCGGATTGTCGATCAGGATCCAATCCGGAATATCGCTTTCTTTATCGACAATCCATATGATGGTGTTAAAGAACGGACGGCGCTGCTCCCCATGCGGGCGTGCCTGCGCTGTATGTCCCAGCACCAGGGCGCGCGTGAACATGCTGTGTTCAGCGGTGGTGAGCGATTCTGCCCGTACCGTCAGGCGTGAGGCGAAATCGATGATCAGTGCAGTGGGCGGTCCGGTAAGCCCGACTAGGCGTTCCATGACCGCACCTACACTGTCGATGCCACCTGGTGCTACTCCATTTACTGGTGCCAAGCCCAGGCTGCCAAGGAGTTGATCTGGTGACTCGTTTGCTGCTACTCCCTTTGCAGGGACAGCAAAACCCGTCAACGGATTCCAGGCGATAAATTGGGTGTAGCCTGCCTCGCGCAAGCCATCGCAAAGCGTACTGGTTAGGGACTGGGCCGTAACGATTCCAGGCGACACCTCGCACGCTTGCAAATCGCGGACATTACCGGAGAGAACGAATTGGCTTTTTAGCGGCGCGAACCGCAACAGATCTCGCAGCCATCGGGGTTTCAGAAATTCCAGTTGCGGCTTCGTGCTGTGGTCACTCATTGCATCGTTTATCTGTTGTGCTGTGTTCGGCGAGGCCACATTCTCTATTCCGGTTGGACTGAGTAGTGCAATGACATACAAGCTGGAACGAAGGTCCCGGAGCGTAGTCACCTCGTAATATTTTGGTTGCCAGTAGCAATTCTACTTGCAATACGAAAAACTTAAAAGAAAGGAAAGACCGATTATTGCTTTGGGCTAATTGGAATTAATTGCGAAGGTCTGAGAACTGGTGCGGAAGCGGGCCTTCGCATCGCTTACTTCTTGAGCTAGTCGGAAGAGTGCTGAAGCTTGGTTTTATACCTTTAGTGCCTCGATGGGTCACGTGGTTCGTCGGTGGTGGCATTCTACGAGAATGCGCGGCGTCAACCTATACGAATCGCTGACGGCGATGATGCGAATACTTTAACGGCTCGCTGCTTTGAAGAACAGCTGTCCGTTTTGAGAAATGCGTGGCCACTTTGAGATGAGATTTGGCATCCGATTTGCGAGAAGAATCGGTGTCCACTTTGCCGTGAGAATCAGTATCCATTTTGATGAGAATACTCAGTTAGACAAGCTAGTTATAGAAGGTACTTGGTAGCCAATTTCATAAAGACCTATTCATCGCGTTGCCCCCATGTTCACCGGATACAATCCCGCCTGCTGCTACAAATACAGCTATAGCCAGAGATCGCTGCGTGTACTGTCCAGTTGACGAGCCAGCTGGGCGACGCCCCCCCAAATGCGCGCCGGTGGGACGGCTTCCAGATGCGCGGTTTCCTCGACCGCCATCACTACCACCTGCAAGGGCGTTTCGTCCAGGAAGTGCAGCAACTGCGATGTATGGTTTGCCGGCACCTGTCCGCTAGCCAAGGCCTGCTGCAGCTGCTCGCTAGTTAGTTCGCCCCGGTAACTGACACTTGCATTTTTTGCCGCCATCCACAAACCGCGCTTTTTCTCCCTGGCCTTGATCGCCGGCGGGGCAAAACTGAGTCCAAGTACCCCCAGCAGATTCACCACGCGTCCAAAACTCAAGTCGGCAATGGTTCCAGCCTCCAGTTGCTGCACCGTCTGGCGCGAAAGACCAGCCAACTTCGCCAGGCGTAGCTGCGTCAGCCCAAGGGACAGGCGACGTACGCGAACTGCATTGCCGACTTCGTAGATGTTCATAAGCTGCCGTTCTGTGGAAGTACAAAATATTTTACATCCATTTACAGCGCCTAAGGCCCCAGCAACAGCGGGGCTTACTTCAGTTTTACTGTAAATTTATACAAGTTTAACAAAACCAACAAACCACGCAGCTGCTGGACGTCGGCACTTGGCCGTGGCCATGAAGAATAACATCTTGCTCCTCCGAAAAATACACGAAATCTCAGTACCTTGAATGGGCTACACTTGGCTGCGCTGAATGAGAACGAGTGGCGGCGCTTTACGCGATTCGGCGGCGGCGACCTATGCGAATCGGTGGCGGCGGCGATGAGAATACTCACGTGCCGGCGCGACCGGCTTCATTGCCCGCACTCGGCGAATAATGCAACTATCGCGTCTTCGCATGTGTGGCGCCAGCATGAAAATCCCAATGGGGTACCCAGTAATTTTTCTCATCAACGGCAACGTAAAAATTGCCGTCAGCTTGTACAGAAATCTTGCTATCTTCGAGCCGCTTGCCGACCCTGCGCGGTAACCCATGAAAGTAGGCTAGTGCAACCGATAGCCACTGGCGAAGGAAAAGTGGATCAGTACTCGCCGCGCTGATTAAAGAGATTAGATCTATTTCAAGTTTTTTTTTCCGGTTGGCACGAGCTTGGCTTTTCTTGTGCTCAATGTTCACGCCGGCGCCATACTTGCTATTGATAAATCCAACAAACCCAGTAATTTCGGCCTGTTGGCCAGGTACCCTCGCCAGATACCGATTCAGTGACAACTGCCCTGGGACAGACATCCCGTCCGCCTCGCACTCCGCCAATAGCGCGGCCGCCGGCTGCAGGGATAACCGGACACTTCTGAGTGTAATCTTGCTATCAGCCATCCGCCCAAGCAGGTCATCTCTATATGCCAACAGTATTTTCGCTGGCATGCTCTCCGGTAGCAATAGCGAGACAATGGCTTTGATGCGGCGATGCTCGGATGCATGCTCGCGTAGGCTAGCGTCCACGACCACTCGTAATGTTTCATTTAACCAGCGCATCGGTAAGCGAACCCGCCGCAGGCCTTCGGCGTTGAAATGATCCAACAGGTTTTCGTAACTCGGTATCGCGCCCCACTTCTTGTCAATGTCGTAGAAGAATAGAAAATATCGATGAATCGACTGCGCGGCGATTTGCTTCGGCACTTCGTTGATGAGCCAGAGGCCGAACTCCTTAAAAAGAACCGTTACTTGCAGTGTCGACAAACCAGCCTCGTCAAGATTGGCCCGGCTAAAGAACGTGCCTGTCCAGTAGCAATCCGCGCAGCGCTTGCCGCGTCCGGCAGGCATCTCGCAACCGCACAATGGACAGGGAATAAGACCAATTTCGTTACAAGCCTTGCACAATGGAATTCTGTTGATATAACTTGCAACGATACGGTGGTGCTTGCAACTTCGACACGTGGCATACACGCTGCTTGTTGCCGCTAAAACATCGCTTGGTATGTTAACTAGGGTGGTGTCGATCGGTGGTCTAGTGACAACGGCATGCCGGGGCCGGAAATACATGGAACAGCTATTGCAGACGGGACCATAGGATGTGATTTTTCCGATGTTGTAATCAGTCTTTCCACACCTGGCGCAGGGCACGTCGTTCTCGCATGTCGTGCAGATAGCAGTCAGGTCGGCCTTGGGCAAGCGGGCGAACTGCTCACACGCAGGGCATTGTCGGCGCTCGAACACCTTGGGATAACACGACGAGCAGAAACGCTCTCCACGATATACCCGATGCGCTTTAAGCATGTTGCGCCCACATTGATCGCAACACTGTACCACCGGTGAAGAGGTCCTCATGAAATCCGCCGCATTTTACGTTGGAGACGCGCCCATATGCGTGTGACCACCTTGCGTGGTAATGGGGCAATTTCTCCGGTTTTGCTGTTTGCTTTTCGACTGCGCGATTGATTTGGCAGAGCGTCAACAATATCGCGAATGTGCGCAGGTAAATTTGGCAGACCTTGCCTCAATGTAGCGGACCTCAGTGACGATGCTTGCGCCGATTCCAGCAAGTGCCTCGGGCCAGCGGCCAGCAGTTTGCCAGTGGCAGCCAAAAGTACTGCGCGCTCACCAACCGGCAGCAATTCAAAACCCAACCCGGTGACCGCAGGACGCATTCCAAGTATGTCGGCGCCCAACATGGCCAGGCAACCGGCCAAGTTACATGACGAGTTGCGTACAGCGACGCGCACCAACATAAGGAAATATCTGCTGAGGAAAAACCATTCGGCGGTGGCTAATGTGAATTCACCGTATTTTCCATATCCACATCTGACGACATCATCAGCTGTAATTTGGAACGCCAATGGCCCGGCGTCAGCGGCCATTGTGTGGCACGCGCGCAGGTCATAACCACATGATGAGCAGACGCTCAAAAGGCTCTGAGGCGGTGACAGCCGGTGTGGTTCGATGGGGGCCGTACAGTGACAACAACGATCAAGGAGCGCCGCGCCGTGGACGCGGCAACAGCTATGCCAGGCAAGGCGCCATTGAAGCCGATAGAAGGGAGAGTTATCGGTGCCAAAGCACTGCGGGCAGTATTGGAGGCCGCCGTGACGCTGGCGGTTGCGCGAGCCCAGTGCCAAAATCCAGGGAATGACCGCTACGTCGCCGGGTACCGTCGTTCCGAGCGCTATTGCAATTATTCGCAGTGACGCGGCGTCCAGCGCGGACATATCAATGCCAGACATGCGCTCCAAGATGCGTAATCGTTCAGTGGCGACGCCTCTATCAAGATCAAGCGTCCAGACTCGCCACTTCGGCCAGAGTTCTCCGGTGAGCACGAGTGGATCACAGCCTTGCGACAAGGCCACCCGAACAAGCCAAGTCGAGAGGAGTTCGTCGGCCTCCAGTGGTACCGGCACCGGCCAGCGAGACTCTATCCGACCAGTTCCCGGATGCCACGTGTGGGACGCAACCATACTTTACTCTCCACGATAGTCTTATCGATCTGTTCCTTGCCGGACTTGATCGCTTCGACAGCGCACTCAATCAACAGGCGATGCAGATTGCCCGTGTTACCTTCGGAGATCGTGTAGAGCCGCTGGGCAAGCTCCGGCGCATGCAGATTTGACCGTAGCTTGAGTGGCAATATCTTTTCGAATCCAGCCAGCAGACGTTGAAAGTCGACATTGAGTTCCCAGGCTGGCAGCGCCATAACGTCGAATCGACTGGCATGCTGCGGGTCTGTATGCAAAACACGCACAGCCTCTCGTGTACCGACACCGACGATCGGGATCGCCAGCTCATTACAAAGCAGTTTGATTGCATTCATGACCTCACGCTGCTTCACCGGCGAACCCGTTAGCAGGGAGTGAAATTCATCAATAATAAGCATGCGGACGTGGCAAGCCCTAAACAAATGGATAGTTTGATATCTGAGCTTTGATGTCGGGTCGGTTGCCCGATAGGGCGCAAAAAATTGTTCCAGGATCGAGATGTACAAGCCTTTCTCATCAGCACTTGGCGGCGCCTCTGCGACGATGACCGGCTTGACTGGTTCAGATTCGTCATTGACATAAGGTTGCCCACACAGATGACGAAACCGCGCGACGATCGTCGTCTTGCCGTTGTTGGAGTCACCGACAATGAGTAGATTGGGCATTCGTGGACGCATGGGTTTAAGAATCAACCCCTGAAGCGTATCGAGGATGTTTTGTGCGACCTTGTAGCCTATCCAGCGAGGCTGATCCAGAAATTCAATCCGCTCTGCAGCGCTCAGCGCCATGACGTGCCGGAAGTCTTCGTGAATGTGTTCGTAAGTGCTCATGCAATATCCCCAAAGTCGCTAATTTCACCATCAAGCAGGCCATCTTGTAACGCCATAGCGGATTCCACTGGCAACTTCGGCATTGGCAATGGCTGGGCAGGCGACACATTCTTGGCGTGCTCTTTCCGACGTTGCGCCTGCCGGCGGGCCGCCTTAGTTTTCTCCGCAGCCTCATCAACTCGGCTGCGCAGCTCGGTGATCGCATGAAGAATCTGATGCTCGTTCACGCTGGCCACGCCGTCGCGTTTCAATTTGTCCTTCGCCTGCTGATATTCCCAAATGCTCATCGCTGGCAAAGTCAGGTCCGCCAGTGGTATCTTGAAATAGTGCTCAAGCTTGGGATCAAAAAACCAGATCGTACTGATGTCACGCGGGTCGCGTCGAAAAATAAGATCTTTCTTTTTCTTCGTGTTCTCGTCCTGGGCGTTAATCCATGGCCGCAATGCTTCGGCGTAGTAGCTCAGGCCATCGATAGTGACACCAAAAGTTTGCACAGTACGGCGGAAAAAAGGCAGAAAATCGAGCAGGATGGTGAGCCTGTCGACGGGCCGGGGTGGCACACCAATACCCTGGACCTCAGCGTTGCCAAAGATTCCAATTTCCCATTTGCGTATTGGCGACAGGCCGATCGCGGAATGCAGGCGTCGATGGTAGAGCTTGGTGATAAGGGTAACAAGCCACTCCTCAAATTCCGACTTCGTGAGCGTCGCGTGCTTCTCGGAGTCATAACCGTCCCGTTCCTTCACGGAAGAAAAGGTGGTACCAGGCAGGTCGTGGATCTCACGCAGTAGCGTGCCGAGCATACGTTCGATATGGCCGCCGTATCGCGGTTGTTTGACTGGCCGAAACTCCAAACTGATGCCGTACATCAGACACGACTGTTGAAAATTATTCGAGCGGAAATCTGCGCCGTTATCAACATAAATTGTCCTTGAAACACCCCAAACAGGCCATTCCGCGTCCACCTTGTGCAGCAACATCCAATCATCTTTAGGCAACATGGAATGCGCAACGCACATGGCGACCGAGGTCTCCGATGGGGGATCGAATGACAGGTAATATCCCGTCACCACACGTGTATGCACATCCATTGCCAGCGTGATCCAAGGGCGGCCAATCGGCTTTCGGTACACATCGTCAACCAGGATGATATCGGCTGGGGTGTGATCAATTTGCATGACGGCGAGCGGGAAGGTTGCGTTTGGAAAGCTGCCTGCGGCGGGAAGAAATTTGTTCTTGGCTTTTTCCTTGTGACCACGGCCGCGTAACTGCTCTTTCTCGGCAATACGTGAAATCCTCGCGCGGATTGCTGTGGGACTGGGCGCAGTCATCCCTTTAGCTTGGCAAGCACGCAAGACCTCGGTGATTGCTTTCTGTGCGGTGGGTCGCTGCGGCGTTAAATAAAAATCACGAATTACCTGCTCAATTAACGCCTCAGCATCCTGATCAATTCTGCCATTTCCCTGTTTCCAGCCACGCTTTTGCGGAATAAGTGCCGTCACAACCCCATATGCCTTATAACGCTGAAGCCAGCGATACAACGTCGCCGGGTTGATCTTCAGTTCGCTCGCCCGCACCTCGACATTCTCGCGACCAAGACGGCCTGCGTCGACGAGCGGCTTGATTGCTGCAAGGCGCTCCTGAGCGATACGCCAATCTTCATCGGCGATATCCCCCAAATCCTGGCTGGCATTCTGCGTGACAGTTGGCGAACGCTCGATCGAGCGCAGATCACCAATGCGCAAAGATACGCTTTGGCCTGTATCGACATCCACGCCGATGAGTGATTCAAAATCGAGCACTTGGACGATACGGAAGACGGTCTCACCACGCTGGACGAGCCCTCCTACGTTCACATTAACGCGCTCGCGGATGGGCTCGAAAGCGTCATTGGGCATTACATATTGGGTCTCAGTAGACATTTATCGGAATCCAGACTTCAGAAAATTCGT
Source organism: Janthinobacterium breve (assembly GCF_051380895.1). Taxonomy (NCBI): domain Bacteria; kingdom Pseudomonadati; phylum Pseudomonadota; class Betaproteobacteria; order Burkholderiales; family Oxalobacteraceae; genus Janthinobacterium; species Janthinobacterium breve. The sequence continues at coordinate 158,123 of NZ_JBNYXY010000015.1, forward strand.
TGATGCTTTTGCTGACGTCACAGTCCAAACGCCGAGTTGCAATCAGATGCCAGATGTGCGCCACACCCTGGCTCCGGTATAGCCCCATGAAATGGCGAGCAAGAAGGTAGTGAATGGGTGCGGCCCCCATCTGTTGAACGCTGTCGATCACACATTGGCTCTCCTCTGGAGAAAAGCTCATACGCTTGTATCGCTCGAAGAAGCGGACATTTTCAAAGACTTTGTCGCGCACGCGCGACTCGTCATATATGCGGAACTGCCAGCCTTGCTCATGCGCGTAATGTCGTGCGGCCTTCCATTTTGGCAACCAGCTACGCCAATGTCGCCGCCATTCCTCTTCAGGTTTGACTTCAACGAGCAAAGGCTTGGGATAGTCACTGTAACTGCGGTTGCCCAGCTTGTAATACACCAAGAAATCAGGAGTGTAGGTATAGGACTGCCCATTTACCCCAAAAAATGGTATCTGCGCAGGTTGAGCGATGACGTCGAGCACATCCAAAAAGAACTCGGACCGCATCAAAAAATCCCGCTCTAGCGTAGACTCGAATGGGACTGCAACGTCGCCCCGGAAAGGATATACCCCGGATACGCTCCTGCGGGTGGGCTTGATTTTGCGAGTTTGGTGCGGCACAAGCTCGTCGCAGCTATTTTGATTCATACCGGGTCCAGTCGCAGCTATTCTGTAAAAAAGCGTCGTATTAATTTCAAAAAAAACGTCTAACTCATTGATTTTTTAGCTCGTTTGTCGCTCTTATTAAAGAATATCACAGCGGCAACGTGCCGCGCCCGGGAGAAATCTCGCTGGCACACTGCGGCGTGTTGTTTCTCGATGAAATCGCCGAATTCCAGCGCCGGGTGCTCGATGTCTTGCGCCAGCCCATGGAATCGGGCGTGATCAGCATTTCGCGCGCGGCCCGCCAGGCCGAGTTTCCTGCCCGCTTTCAGTTGATCGCCGCCATGAATCCCTGCCCGTGCGGCTATCTGGGCCACGCTTCAGGCCGTTGCCGCTGCACGCCCGACGCCGTGCTGCGCTATCACAGTCGCCTGTCCGGCCCGCTGCTCGACCGTATCGACTTGCAAATCGAAGTTGCCGCCATGCCGCCGGCGGCGCTGGGGCGGCACGCAGGCGCAGGCGAAAGCACGCAGTCCATCGCCACCCGGGTCGCAGCAGCTTTTGTCCTGCAACTGGCACGCCAGGGGAAAGCAAACCAGCGCTTGAGCAACATGGAAATCGAACAGCATTGTCGCCTGGACGCTCATGGTGAACAGTTGCTGCATGGCGCCATGTCGCGCCTGCACTGGTCGGCGCGCACCTACCACCGCGTACTGCGCGTGGCGCGCAGCATCGCCGACCTGGCGGGCAGCCCCACGATCACGCAGCCGCATGTCGCCGAAGCGATCCAGTACCGGCGCGTATTGCCTGAGATATAAGGCGCCCAGTGAAAGCCAAGCGTGCACGATTGCGCGTGCCTGGAGGCACTGCTACCATCTGCTGATGAAAAAACCATCACTTGCCCTTTTCCTGGCCGCGCTCGCGACAGCTTGCACGCTGTCCGCCTGCAGTCCGAAATTCGACTGGCGCGACTATCGCAGCCCCGACGCCCAGTTCACGGCCCTGTTTCCAGGCAAGCCGGCGGTGCTGACACGCGAGATTGATCTCGATGGCAAGAAAGTCAGCCTGACCATGACGGCGAGCGAAATCGACGGCAGCACCTTTGCCATCGGCAGCGCGGTGCTCGACAGCGCAGAACAGGCGCAAGCGGCCCTGCCCGCCATGCAGACAGCCCTGTTGAAAAATATCAACGGCACCGTGCGCAGCGAAAAATCCACATCGGCGGCCAGCAGCACTGCTGCCGGAATGCACCAGCGCAGTTCGCTCAGCATCGAGGCCAGCGGCACGCAGCAAGGCAAGCCTGTCTTGCTGGTCGGCCGTTTTGTGGCACAGGACAAGCGCATCTTCCAGATCATCATTCTCGGTGAAGAGCGCAAGCTGTCGCGTGACACCATCGACACCTTCTTGGATTCAGTGAAACTAGATTGAGACTTAATGATCGCTTAAACGGATATTTTGACGATGAACAAGCGCTTGTAAATACGTGCGTTGTCCAACAGATGGGAATATCCGGCGCGCAAATATGCAATCCGGGCAATCGGACAGCCTGTGCGATATTTCAAGTCGTGATATTGTTTCGACACTAACAACAAGTTTCAGAAAGCGCTTATGTTGATCTCATTCAAATCCAAATCCTCCCCTGAAGTGCTGATGTATCAGGAACATGCCCAGCGTATCCTCGACATCCTGCACAAGAACCCCACGCGCGGCGTCATAACGCCAACGGAAGCGGGCGATGCCCTGGCCCTGCTGGAAAAAGAAGTCGCGGAAAGCAAACTGCATCCGGAAAACGACATCGAACACGATACCCATACGCCGGAAACGCTGGAAGATGGCGAAACGGGCGCACATGCGCGCGCGCAAAAAGTGCATTTTTCGCAGCGCGCCTATCCACTGATGGAGATGCTGCGCTCGGCCAAGGCAGAAGGTGAAAGCATTACCTGGGGCATCTAGTCCCATGAGCGCTGCAGACGAAAAAAAACCCCGCACACGCGGGGTTTTTTTATATAACAAGCCTGACGATAACCTACTTTCACACTGGTTGCAGCACTATCATCGGCGCAAAGTTGTTTCACGGTCCTGTTCGGGATGGGAAGGAGTGGGACCAACTTGCTATGGTCATCAGGCATAACTTTTTCAACAGCTTGCTCCCAGTGGGGCAGCAAACCATCTGATCTCAGGAAGCGAATTATATACGAATTTACCTGGAGATGGGGCCAAAAGTGGATTTTTATAGCGAAAAACAGCAGACGAAAAAAAACCCCACCATGACTGGCGGGGTTTTCTTCTACTGCGAATAACAAGCCTGACGATAACCTACTTTCACACTGGTTGCAGCACTATCATCGGCGCAAAGTTGTTTCACGGTCCTGTTCGGGATGGGAAGGGGTGGGACCAACTTGC
>NZ_JBNYXY010000016.1:0-124682 GCF_051380895.1 Janthinobacterium breve
GTGTTCTGTCAAAAAATGCATCGCGTCATCAAGCATGTATCGCAGGTTAACAGGCTCTTCTGACGTTTACAAGCCGGAAAATAAAAATGCTGTTCAGTCTTAACTGAACGGCATTAGCACTGCGGTGCCGCTTTTTTTTGTCTGGCGAGATTTTACGCTGCACTGCAACATTTATCCTCCGGGAATGCTACGATGACGCTTTGATACCTTCTCAAAGTCCACCTTGCATTTCAGGAAACTCCACCGCCGTGTGCGCGCACTGGCTGGCCGCTGGCTGACGGGCATGCACGCCTATACCGACAAGCTGGCGCAGCGCCGCCCCCTGTGGATGGTCACCTTGGCCATCGACGAAACCAATCTGTCCGAGGGCTTGCGGGCCGCGTGCGCATCGAGCGCCATGCTGCTGCTGGGCCTGCTGTTCGACCACCCCGATTTTTCCTGGGCCGCCATCGGCGCCTTCTGGACCTGCCTCGCGGACGCGGCCGGCACGCGGCGCATGCGCTTCGTCTCGATGCTGGGCTTTGGCTTGCTGTCGACCGTGGCAGGCGGCCTGACGGCGCTGGCGGCCGGCCATGGCGTGGCGGCGGCGGCCATCGCCGTGCTGCTGTTTTCCTGGGCCGGCGCGCTGGCGCGCATCTGGGGCGCGGCCACGGGGCAAGTGGCCATCCTAGCGGCCACGGCTTGTGTCGTCATGGTCACGCATCCGCTTGAGTCGATGACGCAGACGGCGCCTTTCCTTGGGCTGTACATGTTTGGCTGCCTGTTTGCCACCGTGCTCAGTTTTACCGTCTGGCGCATTCACCCGTTCGGCCCGAGCAGGCGTGCCATCCGCGCCGCGTATTCGCGCCTGGCCGGCATCGCGCGCGACAATGCGCGCTTCCTAGCGCAAGGTCCGGCATTGCCGGACGCCGCTGCGCATGGCGCCAGCTACCGTTCGCAGGCGCGCGCCGCGCTGGAAGCGGCGCGCGTGGCGCTGGCCGCCGTGCCGCCCGCCCGAGCGGGCCGCAGCGCCCTGTACGACAACCTGCTGCTGGCGCTCAGCGACGCCGAGCGCATCTTCGCCTATCTGATCGCCGTCACGCATACCTGCGAGCGCGAGCAGCAGCGCCTGCGCCAGGACCCGCGCGCGCGGCGCAGCCTGGAAGTGATGGCCGTGCTGCTGCGCCGCCTGGGGCAGGCCGTGCAGCGCCAGCCGGAAACGCCGCCGCTGACCTTGCAGCGCCGCCTGGCGGCGTGCGGACGGCGCCTGGAAGCGGCGCTGGGCGCCTTGCTGCCGCTGCGCCTGAACGTGGAATTCATGGAACTGGGCTTGCCGCGCGCGACGCAGCTGCCGTGGCGCGAGGCGGCTTTCCTGGCGCTGGGGCAGGCATGGCAAACGGCGAAAGTCAACGCCACGCCACAGTCGCTGAGCTGGCGCCACGCGGCGCGCGTGTCGCTGGCGACGACGGCCGGCTTCCTGCTGGTCGAGGTCTTGCATATTCCCTTCGGCTACTGGGCTACCATGGCGACGTTGCTGATCTTGCAGCCCTCCGTGTCGACCACTTGGCCGCGCGGCATCGAGCGGGTCGCGGGCAGCGTGCTGGGCGCTGTGCTGGCTGTGCTGATCGGCCTGGCGGTGCATACACCGCTGGCGATCTCGTTGGTGGTGTTTCCCCTGATCGTCGCCACCATGGCCTTGCGCCGCGTCAGCTACAGCCTGCACGTGCTGTTCATGACGCCCGCCTTCGTGCTGGTGGCCGACTATGCGGCGCCGGCCAGCGAGATGGTGTATGCGATGAGCCGCCTGGGCAACAATGTACTCGGCTGCGTGCTGGCCTTGCTGGCCACGTTTTTCCTGTGGCCGGATCGCGAGGCGGATGACCTGGACCAGCGCCTGGCGAAGGCCGTGTCGGCCAACCTGAAATACCTGCTGGCCGTGCTGGCGGCGGGCGGACGCTGGGATAGCGCCATCGCCCGCCTGCGCCGCGAGGCGGGGCTGGCCAGCAATAATGCGGAACAAGTGCTGCAACGTTTGCGCATCGAACGCCGCCTGGACCGCAGCGCCGGCGTGGGCCTGGCGGCGTTGCGCACCTTGCCGCTGCTGCGCCGCGTGGCGGGCAGCACGGCGCGCATCAGTCTGAGTCCCCAGGCCGAGCCGGCGCCGCCCGAGCTGCAGCGGTGGATTGCCGAAGTCAGCGGGGAAATCGATGCGCTGCTGCGCGGTGTCCCCCCTGCATCCGCGCCCGGCCCCTGCGCGGCCGAGGGCTTGACTGCCCTGCAAGCGGACGCGGTGGCCCAGGTGCAGCTGCTGCGCGGCTTGCTGCGCGAACATGTGCAGCCGCAAGCGCAGGGAAATCCGGGAAAATTGACGCAGGTCGCCGAATAGCCACTGCGTGTCCGCTTTCGCTTTGTCGCTGCCATGCTCGATGGTTATCATTTGTCGATGCCAGCGTACAAGACAGGAATGAGCGACGTGTATAGATTGACAGTGGGAAAGACAGGATGGGCGGCGACTGCCGTGCTGGCCATGACCGTGGGATTGCCGGCAGGAGGGGATGCCGCCGAGCGCGAGACCGATGCTGTCGTTTGCGCCAGCGCAAGCGGCTGGGACCTGGCCTGTTTGCGCCAGACGTACGCGCGACCGATGGCCGGCTGGCCCCGTCCGCACCTGCCCGCTGGCGTGAAGGCTGCGGAAATGGCGCCCGTCTCCGCCATGCCCGTGCCGTCCGTAGCGCCGGCCGTCGTAGCGCTGGGGCAGCGTCTGTTCAACGATCCCCGTTTGTCGCGTTCGAACGCGGTGGCCTGCCTCAGCTGCCATAGTCCCGCGCACAGCTTTGCCGACAGCAAGCGCGTTTCCGTGGGGCACGAAGGGCGGCTGGGACAGCGCAATGTGCCCGGCTTGCTGGGCGTGGGCCAGATCACGCCGCTGTTCTGGGATGGCCGCGCCAGCACCCTGGAAGAGCAGGCGCTGGGACCCTTGCAGCATCCGGATGAAATGGCGGCCGTGGCGGCGCAATTGCCCGCCAAGCTGGCTGCGCTGGACGACTATGCGGCGCAATTCGATGCGGCTTTTGGCAAGGGCGCCGGCGTGACCCTGCCGCGCATTTTGACGGCGCTGGCCGATTACCAGCGTACCCTGCTGCCGCCCGTCACGCGCTTCGATACCTTCCTCGAAGGCGACCGCACGGCCCTGAACGACCGCGAGCTGCTGGGCCTGCACCTGTTTCGCACCAAGGCGCGCTGCATGACCTGCCACGGCGGCGCCTTGTTGACGGACCAGCAATTCCACAACCTGGGACTGAGCAATTACGGCAGCCGCAAGTACGAAGACCTGGGGCGCTACAAGGTGACGGGCAACAATGAGGACGTGGGCAAGTTCCGCACGCCGGGCTTGCGTGGCGTGGCGCAATCGGGGCCGTGGATGCACAATGGCGCGTTCGCGCAGATGGTGGGCATGTTGAACATGTATAACGCGGGCATGTCGCACCCCGTGCCGCAAAACGCGCAGCAGGCGGCCGATCCGAAGTTTCCCGTCACCTCGTCCCTGCTGCAGCCATTGCAACTGACGTCCGATGAAATCATCGCGCTGAAGAGTTTTCTGGAAGCGCTGTAGCCGCTCGGCCGGTTGCGCCCGCAACCGGCCTTTACCTGCTTGCGGCGCCATATTGTATAGACGTTTGACGCGCCGCAATCTCTCCAAATGCCACATTTCACGGGCTTCGTCGATATATTTTCCAAAGTGGAAATTTATCGAAAGGAAACGTTGACTCTAAAATAAGTGCGGTCTATATTCGTTTTTCTGGCAAGCTTATTCGGTATGCGCCGCACCCGGACACGGCTTGTGGGCAGGACGGTGCCTTTGTTGTGGCCGTGATTTTTTTTCAACCATAGTACATGTCGTCGCAGACAAGGAAAGCGCTCACGATGCAGAAAAAACTGAAAACCACGGCGCTGTACCTGGCGATCCTGGCCGCCGGCCTGGGCAGCGGTTATGGCTTGTCCTTGCTGCCTGGTTTATTCAAACCGACTTATACGGAAGGTAATTACTCCGCGTATTTCCCGAATGCCCAGGCGAAGGTGGTGTTGTATGGAACGGACTGGTGCGGCTATTGCGCCAAGACGCGCGCGTACTTCAAGGAAAACAAGATCGAATTCGTCGATCTCGATATCGAGAAATCCCCGGCAGCGAAAAAAGCCCATGCGGAACTCGGCGGCGGCGGCGTGCCGGTGGTGCTGATCGGCAACCGCAAGATCACCGGCTACGACACCGGCGCTTTCCAGGCGGCGTTGAAGAATGCCGCTGGCTGATTCCATTCCTGATTTTTGTGCGCAACATGAATCGACGGCATGTTGCGTGTTTTATTTCACGTCGCTCATAAAAGGAATAGCATGTTCAAAAAAATCGCTTTTTTTCTTTTTGTTGCAGGTGCCAGTCTGTCGTTCAACAAGGCCGCGAACAGTACGCCGAGCTGTGGTTTTCAGTGTGCCCAACTGAGGGGAATTTGCCTCGATGAAGGCCGGGGCGATGCTTCTTGCCGCGACAACTACAATTTCTGCCTTGAAAATTGCCGCAATGGCATTTATCCGGACATGCCGGAATAAGCGGTAACATGCCGTGGCGGCATGGCCGCGTCATCTGGCACGGTCATGTCGCCACAGCACATCGCTGCCGCCGGCAAAGCGGTTCAGCACGCGCGACAGCACGAACAGCAGGTCCGACAGGCGGTTCACGTACTGGCGCGGATGTGCGTGGAGGGTTTCCGCATTGGCCAGCGTGACGATGCTGCGCTCGGCGCGGCGGCACACGGTGCGGCACACATGCGCCAGCGAGGCGGCGCGCGAGCCGGCCGGCAGGATGAATTCACTCAGGGCCGGCAAGTCCGCATTGTATTTTGCCAATAGCGCATCGAGGCGCAGCACGTGTTCTTCCTGGATCAGCTGATAGCCGGGGATGCAGATTTCTCCGCCCAGGTCGAACAGATCGTGCTGGATGGCCACCAGCTCCTCGCGCAAGGCGTCGGGCATGGCTTCGCACAGCAGCAAACCAATATTCGAGTTCAGTTCATCCACGTCGCCCATCGCGTGGATGCGGGCGCTGTCCTTGCTGGTGCGGCTGCCGTCGCCCAGGCCGGTGCTGCCATTGTCGCCCGTGCGCGTGGCGATTTTCGAAAGTCGCTTACCCATGATGTCGATCCTGTAAAGAAGAATGGGGGCAGCATACGACACCGTGCACCTCCTGGCCGCGGATTTGCCAGCAAATCGGACAAAAAATGCGCTGCGCGCCACTTTTGTGCTTACAATCGTTGCACGCCCATGCCTTTTTCCCCCACCTTATGCTCAATGCTGCCCCTGAATCCGGATTGACCGCCGCACGCCAGCAAACCGTTGTCGCGGCCCTGCTTGCCGTGCTGCCGGCCCGCTGCGTGCTGTCCGAGGCCGAAGATACGCGCCCGTATGAGTGCGACGGCCTGGCCGCTTACCGCCAGCTGCCGATGGTGGTCACCCTGCCAGACACGGAAGAACAGGTCATCGCCATCCTCGGCGTCTGCCGGGAACTAAAGGTGCCGATCGTGCCGCGCGGCGCCGGCACGGGCTTGTCGGGCGGCGCCTTGCCGATCGCCGATGGCGTGGTGCTGTCGACGGCGCGCCTGAACCGCATCGTGCGCCTCGATGCCTACGCGCGCACGGCCGTGGTGCAGCCGGGCGTGCGCAACCTGGCCATTTCCGAAGCGGCGGTGCCCTACGCCTTGTACTACGCGCCCGACCCCTCGTCGCAGATTGCCTGCAGCATCGGCGGCAACGTGGCGGAGAACTCGGGCGGCGTGCATTGCCTGAAATACGGCTTGACCGTGCACAATGTGCTGCGCGTGCGCGTCGTTACCATAGCTGGCGACGTGCTGGAACTGGGCGGCGAATGCCTCGATTCGCCCGGTCTCGATTTGCTGGCCGTCTTCATCGGTTCCGAAGGCATGCTGGGCATCGTCACAGAAGTGACCGTGAAACTGATCCCGAAACCGGCCACCGCGCGTGTCATCATGGCGTCGTTCGGCGACGTCGTCACGGGCGGCAATGCCGTGGCCAACGTGATCGCCGCCGGCATCATCCCGGCCGGCCTGGAAATGATGGACCAGACCTCCTCGCGCATGGTCGAACCGTTCGTCAAGGCCGGCTACGACATCGACGCGGCGGCCATTTTGCTGTGCGAAGCGGACGGCACGCACGAGGAAGTGGAAGAGGAAATCGCCCGCATGACGGCCGTGCTGGAAGGGGCGGGCGCCAGCGCCATCGCCGTCTCGCAGTCGGAAGCGGAGCGCATGAAGTTCTGGTCCGGCCGCAAGAACGCTTTTCCCGCGGCGGGACGCATCTCGCCCGACTACTACTGCATGGACGGCACCATCCCGAGAAAAAAACTGGCGGAAGTCCTGACGGGCATCGCCGGCATGGAAACGACGCATGGCTTGCGCTGCGCGAACGTGTTCCACGCGGGCGATGGCAATCTGCATCCCTTGATCCTGTTTGACGCCAACAAGCCCGGTGAATTCGAGCGCGCCGAAGCGTTTGGCGCGGACATCCTGGCCCTGTGCGTGGCCGTGGGCGGCACCATCACGGGCGAGCATGGCGTGGGCATGGAAAAGATCAATTCCATGTGCGTGCAATTTACGCGCGCCGAACTCGATGCCTTCTTTGCCGTCAAGCGCGCCTTCGATCCCCACACCTTGCTGAACCCGGACAAGGCGATACCCACCTTGAACCGCTGCGCCGAATTCGGCAAGATGCATGTGACGGCGGGACGCCTGCCGTTCGCCAACCTGCCCCGTTTTTAACCGCCGGAGACCCCTTTGCAAGCGATAGTGGAACAATTCAGGCAACAGATCCTGGCGGCCAGCGCAGCGGGCAAGCCGTTACGCCTGCGCGGCGGCGGCACCAAAGACTGGTATGGCCAGCAGCTCGATGGCGAGGTACTCGACACGCGCGCGTATGCCGGCATCATCGACTATGAACCGACGGAACTGGTGATCACGGCCCGCTGCGGCACGCCGCTGGCCGAGATCGAGGCGGCGCTGGCTGCGCGCAATCAGATGCTGGCTTTCGAACCACCGCATTTCGGCCCGGGTGCCACGGTGGGCGGCGTCGTCGCCAGTGCGCTGTCAGGCCCGCGCCGGGCCAGCGCGGGCGCGCTGCGTGATTTTGTGCTGGGCGCCGTGCTGATGGATGGTCATGGCGAGCGCCTGGCCTTCGGCGGGCAAGTCATGAAGAACGTGGCCGGCTACGATGTCTCGCGCCTGCTGGCCGGTTCCCTGGGCACCCTGGGCCTGATCCTGGAAGTGTCGCTGAAGGTGCTGCCGCTACCGCTGCGCGAAGCGACTTTCCGCGTGGCGTGCGCGGAAATTGCCGCCTTGCGCATGCTCAATGAATGGGCGGGAAAACCGCTGCCGATCTCCGCCAGCTGCTGGCATGACGGCGTGCTGACGGTGCGCCTGTCCGGCGCTGAAGCTGCCGTGTCGGCGGCGCTGCACACGCTGGGCGGCGAGGTGCTGACAGCGCAAGACGCGGCCGCCTTCTGGCTGGCCGTGCGCGAGCAGACGCACGCTTTCTTTGCGGGCGCGGGCAGCCTGTGGCGGCTGTCGCTGCCGCCGCACGCCAGCGCCATGATCCTGACAGGGCGCCAGCTGATCGAGTGGGGCGGCGCGCAGCGCTGGCTGAAGCTCGATGTCGACGCCGATGTGCAAGGCGCACGGCACATACGCCAGGCGGTGGCTGCCGCCGGCGGCCACGCCACCCTGTTCCGTGGCGGCGACAAGGCGGTGGGCGTGTTCCAACCGCTGGCGCCCGCGGTTGAAAAAATCCACCAGCGCCTGCGGCAGGCTTTCGACCCTGCCGGCATCTTCAACCCGCACAGAATGTATTGAGCGCGCATGCAAACCAATCTCGCCGATTTCATCAAGAATACCCCGGCAGGCGACGAAGCCGAAGCCATCCTGCGCGCCTGCGTGCATTGCGGCTTTTGCACGGCCACCTGTCCCACTTACCAGCTGCTGGGCGATGAACTCGATGGCCCGCGCGGACGCATTTACCTGATCAAGCAGGTATTGGAAGGCGCGCCCGTCACCGCCAAGACGCAGACGCACCTGGACCGCTGTCTGACCTGCCGCAACTGCGAGTCGACCTGTCCCTCGGGCGTGCAATACGGGCGCCTGGTCGACATCGGCCGCAACGTCGTCGAGCAGCGCGTGCAGCGCCCCTTGCGCGAACGGGCCTTGCGCTTCGCCCTGAAGGAAGCCTTGCCGCGGCGCTGGCTGTTTACGCCCGTGTACAAGGCGGGACAGGCGCTGCGGCCCTTGCTGTCAAAAAGCCTGCAGGACAAGCTGCGCCCCGGCGCCGTTGCCGGCGCATGGCCCGCGCGCCAGCACGCGCGCACCATGTTGCTGCTCGACGGCTGCGTGCAGCCGGCCATGTCGCCGAACATCAACGCGGCCACGGCGCGCGTGCTCGATGCGCTGGGCGTGCAATTGATCGTCGCGCCGAAGGCCGGCTGTTGCGGCGCGCTGCGCCATCACCTGAACGACCAGGAAGCGGCGCTGGACGACATGCGCCGCAATATCGACGCCTGGTGGCCGTATGTCGACAGCGCGGAAGCCATCGTCATGACGGCGTCGGGCTGCGGCGCCACGGTGAAGGAATATGGCCATCTGCTGGCGCACGACGCCCACTATGCGGATAAGGCGCGGCGCATCGCCGCACTGACGCGCGATTTGTCCGAGATCATGCCGGCGTTTGAAAACGAACTGGTGGCGCAGCTGAAGGGGCGCATACTGAAAAAAGTGGCGTATCACCCGCCATGCACCCTGCAGCATGGCCAGCAGGTGCGCGGCAAGGTGGAGCAGGTGCTGCGCGCCGTCGGCGTTGACGTGCGCCTGTGCGCCGACAGCCATCTGTGCTGCGGTTCGGCGGGTACGTATTCGATCCTGCAGCCGGCCCTGTCGCAGCAGCTGCGCGACAACAAGGTGGCGAACCTGGAAGCGTGCGAGCCCGATGAGATTGTGTCAGCCAATATCGGCTGCCTGAGCCACCTGCAGTCGGGTACGGAGACGCCCGTGCGGCACTGGATAGAGTTGATCGATTCCGCCTTGATCCCCTAAGAGCCTGTCCCAGTAGGGAGCGCCAGCAGGATATGTATTCATCTGCTGGAATAGGCTCTAAATAGGTATCTCGCTGTACTGCGCCATGTGCCATTGGGGAGCCGGCACGAAGTTGGCTGCCCACGCCAGCACGGCGTCGGCCGGCATGGGGCGGGCGATGCCGTAGCCTTGCGCCAGGTCGCAGCCCAGCTGGATCAGGCGCGCGCCATGCTCGACGCTTTCCACGCCTTCGGCGATCACCGTCAGGGAAAATGAACGGGCCAGGCCGATGACGGCGCGCACCAGGTGCAGGTCGTCGCGGTCGTTGAGCATATTGCGCACGAAGCTCTGGTCGATCTTGACGATGTTGGCCGGCAGGCGCTTCAAATACGACATCGACGAGTAGCCTGTGCCGAAATCGTCGAGCGCGAACGTGATGCCCAGCGCCTGGCAGGCGCGGATGATGCGGCGCACGTCTTCGATGTCGTGCAGGGCAGACGATTCGAGGATTTCCAGTTCCAGCATGCTGGCGCGCACGCCGGGAAATTCGCTGAGGATGGTTTCCAGGCGCGAGACGAAGTCCGGTTGCTGGAAGTGGCGCGCCGCGATATTCACGCTGACCACCCATTGCTTGCCGCAAGCCACCCAGCGCTGCATCTGCCACAAGGCCTGGCGCAGCACCCATTCGCCGATGTCGATGATCAGGTCCGTCTGCTCCACCAGCGGCAGGAATTGCGCGGGCGCTAGCACGCCGCGGCGCGGATGCTGCCAGCGCAGCAGCGCTTCCATGCCCACCACGGTGCCGGCGCGCATGTTCACCTTGGGCTGGTAGTACAGCCGCAGTTCGCCGTTGATCAGGGCCTGGCGTACTTCCGTGCGTTGGTTGTGGTGCGTGCGCACTTCTTCATCGAGGTTGGTGTCGAAGAAGTGGTACTGATTGCGCCCCGTCAATTTCGCCTGGTAGACGGCGTGGTCGGCATGGCGCAGCAGGCTTTCCGTATTCAGGTCCTTGCCCGCATAGACGGCGATGCCGACGCTGGCCGTCATGTGCAGCGCCTGCTGGTCGCAGTGGTAGGGGCGGCTCAGTTCCTGCATCAATTGTGTGACGTTCTGTTCGATGCTGGCGATGCTGGCCTGGCCGCACAGCAGCATGACGAATTCATCGCCTCCCAGGCGCGCCGCGTAGTGCACCTGGCCCGTAAAGCTGTGCAGGCGGCCCGCCACCTGCTTGAGGATTTCATCGCCCGCCTCGGCGCCGTAGCGGTCATTGATGGCCTGGAAGTGATCGAGGTCGAACAGGCAGACGGCCAGCAGGCGCTGGCGTTCGCGCGCCAGGAACAGTTCCTGTTCGAAGCGGGCGGCCAGCGCGGCCCGGTTGGGCAAGCCCGTCAGCACATCATTGTAGTTTTGCCATGAAAGTTTTTGCAGCGCCTGCTGCATGTGCACGGTTTCGTTCAGCTGTTCGCCCAGCTGGCGCTGGCTGGTCTTGAGCGACGTCAACAGTTCTTCGACATCGCCGGCCATGCTGTTGAACGAGTGCGACACGGCTTGCGCTTCGGGCGTGGCGCCAGCCGCCAGGCGCACGGCGAAGTTGCCTTCGCGGAAGCGGTCGGTCGCTTGCACGAGCCGCGCCAGCAGCCTGCGGTGCATGGCCAGGATCAAGCCCAGCAGGAGGAAGACCAGCACGATATTGATGGTGCTGAGGACGGCCTGCTCGCGCACCCTGTGCCATACCTGCGCCAGGGGCAGGCCGGGCGTGTAGTGCAGGTCGAGGATGCCGTCGCCGCCGTCCGGCAGCGCCACCGTCAGGCGGCTGCGGATGGCTGTGATGCCGGCCAGGCGCGCGAACCACGCGGGCACCGTGGCCACCACGCTGTCGGCCAGCGGTTTGTCGGCCAGCACTTCGAGATGCCCGCCAGCCGTATCCCAGCGCACGGAGGCGAGGCTGGGGTTCAGCGGCAGGGCGCTGCGCAGCACCTGGCGCACGCTGTCGTGCATCGTGTGACTGTCCGTCTGCACGGCCAGCGGCAGCACGCTATTGGCCAGGAACAGGTCGAGTTGCCGGGCATCGCTCTGGTAGCGCGCATTGGCCAGTGTGCTTTCCGTACCGAGCAGGGCGTGATAACGGATAGCGGAAACGGCGAGTATCAGGAAGAAAATAGGAATGAACAGGCGGGAATAAATGCCCATCCGCATCCATGAAGATATTAATTTCCCAAAGACTGGCATCGTTTTTTGATCGATATATGCGAATAATTATGCCAACATTATCACCGAAATTTGCTATTGGAAACACAATATTGATATCAAGCATGAAATAAACACGGATTGATTGATTTCAGTGTTTGTTGTTTTAAATCAAGGCGTCGCGTGCTATTCCCCTAGTAATTGCCGAATGTCAGCCGCCAGGCTGGCCGGTTTGCTGGCCGTCGCGTAGCGGCGAAATACGCTGCCATCCTTGCGCACCAAAAACTTGGTGAAATTCCATTTGATCGACTGCGTGCCCAATATGCCGGGCGCCGCCTGTTTTAATTGTGCAAACAGGGGATGGGTATGCGGGCCATTCACATCGACCTTGGCAAACAGGGGAAAGGTGACGCCGAAGTTTTTTTCGCAAAAGGCGCCAATTTCCCCGTTCGAGCCCGGTTCCTGCTGGCGGAATTGATTGCAGGGAAAGCCCAGCACGACTAGGCCCTGCGCGTGAAATTCGCAGTACAGCGCTTCCAGGCCCCCGTATTGCGGCGTGAAACCGCAGGCGCTGGCTGTGTTGACGATCAGCAGCACCTTGCCTTGGTATTGCGCCAGGTCGACGGGCGTGCCGTCCAGCGCCTCGGCCTGGAAATCGTGGATGCTGGTCATGTCAGAGGAGTCCCAGTCTGGTGCTGCCCGTTTGCGGGGCGGGTTCGGGCGTCGTCGTGCCCTTGAGTTTGATCGCCAGGCGCAGGTCGTTGACGGAGTCCGCGTTGCGCAGCGCGTCTTCATGGCTGATGGTGCCCGCTTCGTGCAGGTCGAACAGGGCCTGGTCGAAGGTCTGCATGCCATGCTCGCGCGATTTTTTCATCAATTCCTTGATTTCGTGCACCTGGCCCTTGAAGATCAGGTCGCTCATCAGCGGCGAATTGAGCAGGATTTCCAGCGCCGCCTTGCGCCCGCCGCCTTCCTTGTTGGGGATCAATCGCTGCGAAATCATGCCCTTCAAATTGAGCGACAGATCCATCAGCAGCTGCTGGCGCCGCTCTTCGGGGAAGAAATTGATGATGCGGTCCAGCGCCTGGTTGGCGTTGTTCGCGTGCAGGGTCGCCAGGCACAAGTGCCCCGTTTCGGCAAACGCGATGGCGTGGTCCATGGTCTCGCGGTCGCGGATTTCGCCGATCTGGATCACGTCGGGCGCCTGGCGCAGGGTGTTTTTCAGGGCCGTGGCCCAGTCGTCCGTATCGACGCCCACTTCGCGCTGGGTGACGATGCAGTTGCCGTGCGGATGGATGAATTCCACGGGGTCTTCGATGGTGATGATGTGGCCATGGCTGTGCGCGTTGCGGTGGCCCACCATGGCCGCCAGGGTGGTCGACTTGCCGCAGCCCGTGGCGCCCACCATGATGACGAGGCCCCGCTTGCTCATCACGATGTCTTGCAGGATGGCGGGCAAGCCCAGCCCATCCAGGGTGGGGATGGCAGTATTGATCAATCGCAAGACCATGCCTGCCTGGCCCATCTGCACGAAGGCAGACACGCGGAAACGCCCCAGTCCCTCCGGGCTGATGGCGAAATTGGCTTCGCGGCTGGACTCGAACTCGGCTGCCTGGCGCCCGTTCATGATGGCGCGCACGTAGCCGGCCACCTGCTGCGCGTCGAGCGCGGCGCCCGCCAGCGGCGTCAGCTTGCCGTCGAGCTTGATGGCGGCAGGAAAGCCGGCCGTGATGAACAGGTCGGAGCCGCCCCGTGCGCGCATTTGCGCCAGCAGCGCGTGCATGGCGCCATAGTGTTCGTTCGTCGTCTGCATGGGTTTATCCGGGGAAGTTTTCAGGCGATTTGGCGGCCGCGCGGGCCGCTTCGGCCGTAATCGTGCCGCGCCGCACCAGGTCGGACAGGCACTGGTCCAAGGTCTGCATGCCCACATTGCTGCCCGTCTGGATGGCTGAATACATTTGCGCCACTTTTGCTTCGCGGATCAGGTTGCGCACGGCCGGCGTGGCCAGCATGATTTCATGCGCGGCTACGCGGCCCGCGCCGTCCTTGGTTTTGATCAAATTTTGCGAAATGACGGCTTGCAAGGATTCGGACAGCATGGCGCGCACCATTTCCTTTTCCTCGGCGGGGAAGACGTCGATGATGCGGTCGATCGATTTCGCCGCCGACGAAGTATGCAGGGTGCCGAACACCAGGTGGCCCGTTTCGGCCGCCGTCAGCGCCAGGCGGATGGTTTCCAGGTCGCGCAATTCGCCCACCAGTATCACGTCCGGGTCTTCGCGCAGGGCCGAACGCAGCGCATTGCTGAACGAGTGCGTGTGCGAACCCACCTCGCGCTGGTTGATCAGGCATTTTTTTGGCTCATGCACAAATTCGATCGGGTCTTCGATGGTCAGAATGTGGTGATTCAGGCGTTCGTTGACGTGGTTCACCATGGCCGCCAGCGTGGTCGACTTGCCGGAACCCGTCGGGCCCGTGACCAGCACGAGGCCCCGTGGGCGCATGGCCAGCTCGCCGAAGATGCGCGGGGCGTTCAGCTCTTCCAGGGTCAGCACCTTTGACGGAATCGTGCGCAGCACGGCCGAAGCGCCCCGTTCCTGGTTGTAGGCGTTGACGCGGAAGCGGGCCAGGCCGGGAATCTCGAACGAGAAATCGCATTCCAGCGCTTCTTCATAGACCTTGCGCTGGCTGTCGTTCATGATGTCGTAGATCATGCTGTGCACTTCCTTGTGCTCGAGCGGGGCCACGTTCAGGCGGCGCACGTCGCCATGGACCCGTATCATCGGCGGCAGGCCGGAAGACAGGTGCAAGTCGGAAGCCTTGTTGTTGACGGAGAAAGCGAGTAGTTCGGAGATGTCCATTTATAATCCCTGTGCCTGCATTGATGGGCCGGCGCACTGTGCCGCCGCCCCTATACACTAGAAAATGATTATGTCCACAATCGAACAGAACTTGCAAGCCGTGCGCGAGAGTATTGCGCAGGCCGCCGCTGATGCGCAGCGAGCGCCGGCCGACGTGACCCTGCTGGCCGTCTCGAAGACCTTCGGCGCGGACGCCGTGCTGGAGGCCATGCGCGCCGGTCAGGCGGCGTTTGGCGAAAACTATCTGCAGGAAGCGCTCGACAAAATTGCCGCCGTCGGGCTTGCGCTGCCGCAAGGCGGGCCCGTCTGGCATTTCATCGGCCCCATCCAGAGCAACAAGACGCGCCCCATCGCAGAGCACTTTGACTGGGTGCATACGGTGGAACGGGAAAAGATCGCCGCGCGCCTGTCCGAACAACGCCCGGCCGGCTTGCCGGACTTGAATATCTGTCTGCAAGTCAATATCAGCGGCGAGGCCAGCAAGAGCGGCGTGACGCCGGCTGATCTGTCGGCGCTGGCGCACGCCGTGGCGCAGCTGCCGCGCTTGCGTTTGCGGGGCCTGATGGCCATTCCCGAGCCGGAAACGGATGTCAACCGCCAGCGCGCGGCCTTTGCGCAATTGCGCGCGCTGTACGAACAATTGAAGGCCGAAGGACTGGCGCTCGATACCCTGTCGATGGGCATGTCGGCCGACTTGCGTGCCGCCGTGCTGGAAGGTGCCACCATCGTGCGCGTCGGCAGCGCCATCTTCGGTTCCCGCAACTATTCCTGATGAAGAGAGAACAAGCATGACGACAGAATTGAATATCGCCTTTGTGGGCGGCGGCAACATGGCCGCAGCCCTGATCGCCGGCCTGGCGGGAAAACTGACCCTGGGCGGCAATATCCACGTGATCGACCCGCATGAGCCCGCGCTGGAAAAGTTGCAGGCGCAATTCGGCGTTACGACGGCAACTTCCGCCGGGGAGGCGCTGCGCGCCGTGGACGTGATCGTGCTGGCCGTGAAACCGCAAAGCATGCGCGAAGTGGCGGCGCAATTGCTGCCCTTCCTCGACGGGGAGCGGGCGCCGCTGGTCCTGTCGATCGCCGCGGGCATCCGCGCGCAAGATCTGTCGCGCTGGCTCGGTGACTACCCTGCCATCGTGCGCTGCATGCCGAACACGCCGGCCCTGATCGGCATGGGTATCACGGGCATGGTGGCCAGCAGCGGCGTCAGCGACGAGCAGAAAAAGACGGCGGACGCCATCCTGCGCGCCGTCGGCCAGACCGTCTGGCTAGCTGACGAAGCCAAGATCGACCCTGTGACGGCCGTGTCTGGCAGCGGTCCCGCCTACGTGTTTTACTTTATCGAAGCGATGCAGCAGGCGGCCACCGAACTGGGCTTGACGCCGGAGCAGGGCACGCAGCTGGCGATTGCCACGTTTACGGGCGCGGCGCAGCTGGCGGCCAATTCCAGCGAACCCGTGTCGCTGCTGCGCGAGCGCGTCACTTCGAAGGGCGGCACCACGTACGCGGCGCTGACCAGCATGGAAGAGAGCGGCGTGAAGGCGGCCATCGTCAAGGGCATCAAGGCGGCCGCGCAGCGCGGGCGCGAGATGGGGGATGAGCTGGGTAAATAAAACCGGCTTACATCACCTTCACGGCGCGGCCGATGTATAAAACCGGCCCCGTCGGCCGGCCCGTGGGCGAACCAGTTGCCGGCTCCAGCGTGATTTCAAACAACTGCTCGGGCTGCAACGGTGGCAGTGTGTCCAATGTCAATTTGACGGATTGCCCCGGCTTGACCAAGCCCAGCGAGACGGGGGCGCTCCAGTCCTTGCCCTTGGTCCAGAATTGCAAGGCTTTTTGCTGCGGCACGGCGGTCGGGCCCAGCGGGATCAGGCTCAGGTCGCGGTTTTTGCTGCCGCGTCCGCCCGCCTGCACGATCCAGCCCGGCGATTTGTCCTGCGGCGCCACCAGCACCACCAGATAGCCGGGTCCGCCTGGCGCTTGCAGCTGCAGGCTGACCAGCACGGCCAGAGCCGCCGTGGCCACCAGGCCGCCGCCGGCCAGCAGTCTCCAGAACGCCAGGCTGTTCCACCACGCCCGCCAGCCGCCAGCCTGTTGCACGGCTTGCGGCGTGAACAGGCTGGCGTTGATGCGCGGCCACAGTTGCGCCGATGGCACTGCGGGCGGCGCCAGGGTCGTCAATGGCAGCAAACGTTCTTCCCAGGCATCGATGGCCTCGCGCAAGGCTGGCTCGCGCGGCAAACGCTGTTCCACTTCCGCGCGCTCGGCCTGTTCCAAAGTGCCCAGTACATATTCGCTGGCCAGCCTTTGCAGTTGCTCGTCGCTGTTGATCATCCCATGCACTCCCGCAAGGCGGCCAGGCCCCGCTTGACCCAGGCTTTCACCGTGCCCAGCGGCGCTTGCAAGCGCTGCGCGATTTCACTGTGGGAACAGCCATCGACGTAGGCGTACAGGATGCTGTTGCGTTTAGATTCGTCCAGGTGCCCCAGGCAATCGTGCAGCTTGCCCATGTCCGCTTGAAGGGCGTAGGCATCACCGGCGTCATCGCCGTGGCGTTGGTGCAGCAGGGTTTCCACGCTATCCTCGTCGGCCGATACTTCATGTGCGCGGGCGCGCGCCACGTCCAGCGCCTGGTGCCGCACCACCACATAGATCCAGCCCTTGCCGCTGCCACGCGTGGCGTCGAAACTGCCGGCGCGGCGCCAGATGCTGAGAAAGGCGTCGTGCAGCACGTCTTCGGCCAGCGCCCGCTGGCGCACGATGCGCAGGGCCACGCCCAGCAGATAGCGGCTTTCCTGCTGGTACAGGCCGTGCAATGCCTGCTGCTCGCCCCTGGCGCAGGCGCGCAGGGCGGCATCGTAATCGAAGGGAGTGGCTAGCGTTGGCAAGGTTGGCGCAATCGTCAAGAGTGAACGGTTAGCAAGTTTTTAATACGGAGTATAGGCCAGAAACCCGCATTTCCACCGTTGTTTTCCTGTTTCACAACGCCTGACAAAACCGTAGCGAGCGGAAGGGAGAGGTGGCTAAGAAGCGCAACCGTACTCTAGTACGGTGAGCATCGCAGGCCGCCTATCACGACGCGTAGAAGGTTTTGATAGGTGTATTCATGCAGCTTTCCAGAAGATGTAGTCAGCCTGGTAGGGCACCCATTGCTTGACGCCGACGGACTCCAAGCCGCAGGGGCTGCTTGGCGCTACGCCGCCGCTGGTGGCCACGCGCTGGATGTAGCTGACGCCCTGCATGGCGCCGCTGCCCGTGGCGGGATTGGCTTTCACCAATTGATACGGGATGTTGCCCGTGCCGGCAGGCGCCACGGCCACTTGCGTCGCCGTCACTTTCGAACCATCCAGGTTGGCCCAGGTGGCAGGCGGGCCGACATACGTGCCCACTTGCATGCCGTTGCGGTCGTTCAGGGCCGCGTCCGGTCCCACGAAGACCCATTCGTGGCCCGTCATGTCCTTCTTGGCCTTGCATTCATAGGCGATCTTGCCCACGCCCACCGTTTGCATGGCCACTTGATGGCCATCGGGTACCTTGACGGCGTTCGGCAATTGTTCTTGCGAATAGCGCGCGCTCATGGGCGCGCAGGCGCTCAGCAGCAAGGCGGCGCCCAGCACGGTGAGTGCGAGGGCGGGAACGGTGTGGCGTGGGGTGGTGAAGGCAATCATGGTGAACTCCTGGTAGTTGGCTCAACCGGTTGGTTGATGCCATTACTACGCATGGGACTGCCATTTGGATGCAGCCAGGCAAAAATATTTAAGGCGGCGCGTCTTTCTTGCTGAAACGCTGCGCCAGCGCCAGCACGAGGGGCATTGCGGTGGTCGCGTGCTTGAGCAGCGCGCCGCTGGCCCGCAGCAGGGGCAGGATGCGGCGCGGGCGCACCAGCGCCAGGCCCAGCACTGCGCCGCCTATCATCAGGGGAATCTTGAAGCGCGTGGCCAGGGTGTGGCGCAGATTGCCGCCCGTCAACGGTTGCAGCAACTGGCGCGTCTGCACGCCCAAGGCCAGGCGCTGCAGCGCGCATTCGGCCAGCAGCGCGTCGCGCCGTTGCGCCAGGCTGGCGGCCGTGTGGACATGCGACAGTTTGGTGGGATGCGTGGTCATGGCCGCTCCGATTCCCGGTGCGCCAGCAGTTGCAGCTCGTCCAGGTCTTTGTTCAGTTCGGAAAGTGTGAAGGACAGCAGTTTCGGCTTGCTGCGGAAACTGGCGCGCACGCCCAGCAGGATGGCGAGGGCGGCAATGATGAAGACGGCGGCCGTGATGGCGATGGCGGCGATGCGGTGCGTGTCCCAAAATAAGACGATGACGAGGAACACGATCAATACCAGGCCGACGAACAGGCACAGCAGCGCCAGCATGGCCAGCGCCAGATAGGACAGGAAGCGCAGCGACTCTTCTTCCATTTCCACGGCCGCCAGTGCCAGACGGGTCTGGACGATGGCGGCGAGAGTCGCTGCGACTTGGGCGACATGGTGCACGATAGCCATATGCTGCCTTTCGCGTCAAGAGACGGCCTGCGCCGTCGGTACTGGGATGACTTAGCGGCGTGACGAGGAGAGCAGCAGGCCGAACAGCACGCCAATGACGGCGCCCGCGCCCACGGCTTTCCATGGATTGTCCTGCACGTATTCGTCGGTGGCCTTGGCCGCCTTCTTGGTGCGTTCGAGCAAGTCTTCTTCCAGCTTGATCAAGTCTTTCTTGGCCGTTTCCAGGGTGGCGATGAACTTGTCCTTGACGGCTTTGACATTCTCGCCCGTCTGATCCTTGGCGCCATCGAGCCAGCCTTCCGCTTCATTGATGACGGTCTTCAGGTCGCCGACCAGTTTGTCGCGGGCCTTGTCGGCGTCGGCGAGGATGTTGTCGCTGCTGGATTTTCCGGTATGTATCGAGTTCATGTATTACCTCATGGAAGTGAAACTGCACAGTGAAATACCAGTGTAGGCAGCAGCGGACAGGCTAGTCTTGCGCCGCCTCAAGAACTGCCGCGGCGCAAGGACCATTGATTAACGGAAAGCAAAGTCCAGCACCACGCCCGCAAACACCGCTGCTCCTAGCCAGTTATTATGCCGGAACGCCGCAAAACACGGCATACGCTCGCGTGCGCGGATCAAGGTGTAGTGGTAAACGGCGCAGCCGGCCGCCACCAGCAAGCCCGCTACATACCAGTAGCGCAAGCCCAGATGCCAGCCGCAGACCAGCCACAGCAGCAGGAAAGCGGCATAGCACAGCATGATGATGGCCACGTCGTAGCGGCCAAAGGTGATGGCCGATGTCTTGATGCCGATCTTTAAGTCGTCGTCGCGGTCGACCATCGCGTATTCCGTATCGTAGGCCACGGCCCAGAAGACATTGCCCAGCAGCAGCAGCCAGGCGACGACGGGAACGGCATCCGTGATGGCGGCAAAGCCCATGGGAATGCCGAAGCCGAAGGCGATGCCCAGGTAGGCTTGCGGAATCGCAAAGAAGCGCTTGAAGTAGGGATAGGTGCCGGCGATGATGACGGCGGCCACCGACAGCTGCTTGGTGAGGGCATTCAAGGGCAGGATCAGGCAGAAGGCCAGCACGGTCAGCACGCCGGCCACGGCCAGCGCTTCCTTGCCACTGATGCGCCCGCTGGTGATGGGGCGGTCCACCGTGCGCTTGACGAATTTGTCGATATCCTGGTCGGCGTAGTCGTTGATGGCGCAGCCTGCCGAACGCATCAGGAAAGTGCCGAGGGTAAAGATGAGCAGCAGCCGCCAGTCCGGCACGCCCTGCTGCGCCAGCCACAGCGCGCACAGGGTAGGCCATAGCAGCAATACGGTACCGATAGGTTTGTCCAGCCGTATCAGGCGGAAATACAGCGCCAGCTTGTTCATGGAAGACTCGATCTTGTTGAAGAGAAAGGTCGATTATCGCAAATAGTATGCAAATGTACTATTTTGACGCCTGGCCGCTAGGCTGCGTCTTCGCACAAGGGGGTAATGCCGGGCAAGTCGCAGCTGGCGATGGCCGCGCACAGGGCATCGATGGCGGCCTTGCGCGTAAAACTCTTGCGCCACAGCATCACCACTCTGCGCGATGGCACGGGTGCGGCGAATGGCCGGTATTCGAGCATGCCTTCGGTGGCATGCATATTGGTCACGGAGGCGCGCGGCAAGACCGTTAGGCCGATGCCGCTGGCCACCATGTGGCGGATGGTTTCCAGCGAGGAACCTTCAAACGTGCGCTGCATGCCGTTGCCGGGCGAGGAAAAACGCGCCATTTCGGGGCACACTTCCAGCACCTGGTCACGGAAGCAGTGGCCATTGCCCAGCAGCAGCATGGTTTCCGATTTCAAATCTTGCGCGGCGATTTTTTCACGCGCCGTCCACGGATGCTGACGCGGCATGGCCACGACAAACGGTTCGTCATACAGTTCCTGCATGGCCATGCCGTGTTCGGGCAGGGGCAGGGCCATGATGGCCACGTCCAGTTCGCCCTGGCGCAGCAATTCAAGCAGGCGAACCGTGAAGTTTTCCTGCAAGATCAAAGGCATTTGCGGCACCTGGTCTATCATGGCCTTGACCAGGGGCGGCAGCAGGTAGGGGCCGATCGTGTAGATCACGCCCAGGCGCAGGGGGCCGGCCAGCGGGTCCTTGTTTTGCTTGGCGAGTTCCTTGATGGCGGCTGTCTGTTCCAGCACGCGTTCGGCTTGCGCAATGATCTGCGCGCCCAGGGGCGTGACGGAGATTTCCGCGCCGCCCCGTTCGAACAGGACCACGCCCAGTTCGTCTTCGAGTTTCTTGATGGCCACTGACAAGGTGGGCTGGGCCACGAAGCAAGCCTCGGCAGCATGGCCGAAATGCTTCGCTCGCGCGACTGCAACGATATATTTCAGTTCAGTCAGTGTCATAGTTTGATTGAAACACAGGAAGTGCTTACTTGCAATGAATGAAAGGTGGCGCAAACGTGAAACTGTGGCGCCGATGGCGTATTGTAGCGGATCGCCCCCTATAATGCGGGACCGGGCAGCAAAGGGAGATGGCGATGGAACTGCAGATGCAGGCGCTGGAAGCGGCAATTAATTACTGGCGTGCCAGGCAACCGGCGCGCGGCAATGAATATGCGCTGTCGCCACCCGTCAGCCGCCTGGCCGGCGTGTATGCGCTGATGATTTACTACCGGCAAGATTGCATCGCCGAAGAGGGCCTGGAGCCGGCCATCCTGGCCCTGATCGATGCCTGGCGCCACGATGTCGGCGGCATGCAAGGCGATAGTCGCGCCGGATTGTGACCCTACTAACCCAACAAGAGATATTCATGCCTGATTTTGAAAACAAACTGTGCGGCCGTGAAGAACTGCGTGCGCGTGCCGCGGCCCTGCCGAAACCGGTGGTAGTGACGAATGGCGTGTTCGACATTTTGCACCGCGGCCACGTGACCTATCTGGCGCAGGCGCGCGCGCTGGGCGCTTCGCTGGTGGTGGCCGTGAATACCGATGCCTCCGTGAAACGCCTGGGCAAGGGCGATGACCGTCCCTTGAATAGCTGCGAAGACCGCATGGCCGTGCTGGCGGCGCTGGAAGCGGTGAGCCTGGTGGTGCCGTTCTCGGAAGACAGCGCCCTGGAAGTGGTGCAGGAGATCGCGCCGGAAATCTATGCCAAGGGCGGCGACTACGATATGGCGGCCATCCCTGAAGGACGGGCCGTGCTGGCGTATGGCGGCCAGGCCGTGGCCATCGATTTCGCGCACGACCGCTCGACCACGAAGCTGTTGACGAAAGTGCGGACGCAGCAGGGCTGAGGAACGCCGTCAATGTTTCCATACAGATAAAAAGACGTTACTATGAGAACTGCCAGGGTTGCGACCTCGTTGCGTCAGCCCCAGCACACGTTACACCGTCCGATATGCATTGCTTGTCATAGAAAATACATGGATCTTAAAACTTCTGGGGATTGGGCAGTGCCCTCTGGCGTCTGGTACGTCGATGACGATGGCGCGTGGACAATGCAGCGCAGCGCGGACGGCCAGAACGTCTCGCCCTTGCTGAGCGCTGCCGATATCGGTCTGCTGATGCACGCGCGGCGCCTGCCCGCTGCCGCCGGCACGCCCGTGAGGCAGTTTCCGCCTGAATTCTCGTTCGACCCCGCCTCGGGCGCGGCCTTGCAAATGCCGCCCGACACGGCCGCCACACCGCCCTGGGTGCCGCCCTACGGTGCGCATCCCGTCAGCGATGTGCCACCGGCTGGCGCGGCCGGCTTGCGCCAGGCCAGCGTGCCCCTGAAACTGGCTGACCAGCGCGCGCGCGAAGAGCATGCGCAGGCCGACGCCTCGCTGCCCATGCCGCCGCCGGGCGAGTACGAATTCTTTTCCGCCCAGTTCGGCACCAGCGCCGCCGCGCTGCTGGCGCTCGACCCGCGCAAGGCCGTCTTGCACGCCTGGCTGCCCGCCTCGAAACGCTGGCTGGCGCTGGACCCCGAATATGGCGGCTTGCTGGCCGAATCGGACCTGGCCCACGGCGCCTGGCGCGCCGAGCTGGTGCCGGAGTTCAACAGCGTGCTGGTCTTGCCGACCAGCCATGGCCTGGCCTGCATCCGTCCCGACGTGCCTTCGCTGAGCTACGTGGTCGAGCATGTGGGCAACGCGCCGTGCGCTGCCGCGCCCGTCTGGTTCCAGAACCGCCTGTGGGCGCCGCTGCGCGACGACGATGGCCGCATCCGCTTCGTCAACCTTGACGCGCAACAAAAGCCGGGCAGCGACGTGCTGCTTGATGGTGTCGTGGAACTGGGCGCCGTCAGCGCGCCCGTGGCCTACAACCGCATGGCCGTGTGGCCCTGCGCCAACGGCCAGCTGCGGCTGCAACTGCAGCCGGACGGCAACGTGGCCGCCTCGTTCACGCCCTGGCCCGAAGGGCTGGTGCCGCACTTTGAATTCGGCAGCCCCTACCTGTCGCGCGACGGTGGCCTGTGGCAACTGTGCTTTGAAAGCCGCCGCGGCACCTATGTCTACGTGAAACTGGGCGCCCAGGTCGAGAAGGCCGATGCGCTGGCGCCGCGCCTGTGTTCTGGCAGCTTCAATTACCGCTTCGCCACCAAGCTGAAAACGGCGCCGTGGGAAGAGCCGGAACATGGCGACGATGGCGGCAAGAACCAGGCTGTCATGCCGCTGCTGGAATCGAGTGCTGGCAACAGTGTGTTTGGCGTGAAGTTTGCCACCAGCGCCGGCCTGTCCAGCGTGCTGCGCTCGAACGAGCGCCTGGCGGCGCAGCTGGTGCAGGACGATGAATTGCGCGAAACCGTGTTTCACACCTTTGCCGTCAGCGAGCCGTGGCGCGTACGCCTGTTTGTCCATGAACGCACGCTGTGGGCGTACCACCCGCTGCTGTCGCGCATCGATGGCTGGACCTTGCAGGCATGAAGGCGCGCTTACTGATCGTGGCCTGCGCCGTGTTTTTCAGCGCTGCCGCTGCGCACGCGGCCGGCATCCAGCAAGCGTTTCTGGTGCAAAACTCGGGCTGGATGGAGCCGTTCTACACGGATGAGCATTCGCAACTGAAAGCCCTGGTGGGCGCCGTGGCGCAGGCCGCCACGAATCCGTCCGATAAAGTCTATACCCTGGCGTTCAGCCAGAGCAGCGGCGCGCACGTGTCGCCGTCGCTGCTGGGGCAAGGGCAGGGCGGCGGGGGCGTTGCGGGCCAGCTGGCCAGTCTGGGCCTTGCGCGCAAGAGCGCCGGCGGCGCGCTGGCCGACACGGATTTCCAGGAAGCCGTCACCAAGACCATCACGGGCCCGTTCCAGTCTGCGTCCGGCATCGTGTGGATCTTTACCAATAACAAGAACAGCCCGAACAACGACAGCCAGACGGCCGAACGCAACCGCGACTTTTACCGCTTGCTGCACCTGGAGCCGTCGATCACCAAGACGGTGGTGTTTCCGCTGCGCATGCCCGTGCAGGGCAAGCTGTATAGCGCCAAGGGCTTGATGGTGTATGCGCTCGCGTATGGCCAGCCGGCGTCCGAGGCCCTGAACCGCATCCTGACCGAAGGGCGGCTGTCGCAAGTGCTGACGCGCCCGCCGGCGCGCCTGAAACCGGTGGACCAGGATGCCGTGCGCATCGTGCCCCAGTCCGTCAAGAACAGCGCCAATGTGCACGCCAGCCTGGGGCGCGATGGGCGCACCATCGTGCTCGACGTCGATGCGGCGAATCTGGTGCCGCAAGTGGTGTTGCAGGCGTCCCTGCAAAACATGTTTTTCCCGTATGTGATCGACAGCGCCAAAGTGCACGCCAGCCTGGCCGGGCAGAACGCGCCCCTGCAGGTTGCGCCCGATCAAATCCACCAGCTGCAGCCGGGCGCCAGCCAGTCCGTGCAGGTACAGTTTGCCCTGCCGATGGCGCAGATTCCTTCGCCGTGGTCGGCGCAAGCGATTGCCGCCATGGGCAAGCAGGTGATGCTGCCGATGCAGGCGCAGGTGGGCCTGTCGGAACAGCGGCTGGCGCTGGCGTCCAGTTTTGGCAAGGATTTGCAGGAACTGTTCCCCGGTGACCCGATCTCGGATATGTTCACGCCGCCCGACAGCGTGCGCGTGTCGCAGGCGACGATCCCGTTGCTGGTGCGCATACAGTATCCGCTGCTGCCCGTGCTGGTGATACTGGGCGGCGTGCTGGCACTCGTGTTGGGCTTGCTGGCGCTGGGTTTGCTGGGCACGCGCGCCACGCGCTACAAGGTGATGGCCGATGGCGTGCAGCGGCAAGTGTTATTGAAGCCATTCAAAAGCGTGCAGATCCGCGATGATGACGGCCGCGACATCGGCGAACTCAAACGTGGCCTGGGCAAGCCGGCCATCGTGCGCGTGGCCGAAGGCCATACCCTGAGCCTGGCCTGAACAACTATTCTTTAAAAACCTTCCATTCAACTGAGGCATACCATGGCGCAAGATACTCCAAAAGACAACGCAGGTTTTACCTTGCCGGCCCCGGCGTCTGCGCCGCCCGCTGCGGATGCATCCGCAGCCAGCGCGGCCGCCACCGCCACCACCGAGCCTGCGCCCGCGCTCGATCCTGCCAGCACCACCGATACCTCGTCGCGCGACACGCTGGTCGGTGGCGTGGTGCTGTTGCTGTTGTTCATCGCCTTTTTCTTTGCCAAGAATGCCTATGCGAATGGCCTGGTGGCCAAGCGCGTGCCGCCCAACAAGGCCAATGCCTCGGGCTGGTGGCTGTTCATCTTTCTGGCCAGCCTGGCCACGGGCGTGGTGCTGGCAGCCGTGAACGCGCATAAATTCCTCGCGCCACTGTTCATGGGACCGCTGGTACTGGTGGGCCTGGTCGCGTTACTGTTGACCTTTACATCGAGCCGCCGCTAAGCCGCACGCCGTCGTACGCATCATCGAAGGAATCATCATGGCAGAGAACCTGAACCAACTCATCACCGGCGGCGCCAACGAGCGCAAGCAGGACAAGATTATCGAACTGCGCCCGACCCTGTTCATCGGCATCGGCGGCACGGGCATGCAGGTGCTGATGCGCGTGCGTCGGCGCATTCTCAACACCCAGTGGGGCGGTGCGGGCAAGCGCACGCGCATCGAAGGGCTGGCGGACTTTCCCATCGCGCAATTCATCCATTTCGACCTGGACAATGGCGCCGTCATCGAAAGCGGCGAATCGCAGGCGAAAGACTTGCAATTCGACCAAGTGAAGTTCACGGATGACGACAAGGTGGTCGAATCGTTCGACATGGACAAGTACAGCCGCGATGAAGATTCTCTGGAGAAATATCCGCACATCAAGGAATGGCTGCCCCTGACACCGCAGCGCATCCGCGAATTGCGTTTCGACATGAGCAGCGGCGCTGGCCAGATCCGCGCCGTCTCGCGCCTGTATTTCTTCGACAAGTATGCCAAGATCCGCGACAAGATCCGTTTGAAACTGAAAGCCCTGAAGGCGGGCCTGTCGCACGAGCGCCAGCTGGCCGAGCTGGGCTTACGCATGGAAACGAATCGTTTTCGCATCGTCATCGTCGGTTCTGTGGCCGGTGGCACGGGTTCCGGTTCCTTCCTCGACATGGGCTTGCTGGCGCGCTGGCTGGCGCGCAGCGAAGTGGGCGCGGCCGACGTCGAGCTGATGCTGTTCTTGCCGACCGGCTACACCAAGGCCAACAAGGACCGGGTCGAGGCCAACGGCTATGCGGCGCTGATGGAGCTGGAATCGGCGATGATGGGCAACAAGGGCTACGTGGGCCGCTGGGATGCGTATGACCGGCCAGAACTGACGCGCGAGCCGTACAGCGAGGTCTACCTGATCGATTCGGGTAATCTTGCCCAGCAGCACACCAAGGAAGTCAGCGACGTGTACCACATGGTGGCCGACTCGCTGTTCGAGGATTTCGCCTCGGCCGACTTTGCGCGCGCCAAGCGCTCGATCGCCGTCAACCAGGCGCAGCAAAAGAACTCCCTGTACAACGCGCCCGTGCCGCAAGACCGCTTCGGCGACATGCGCCTGTATTTCTCGAAGCGTTTTTCCTCGTTCGGCATGGCCGTGCTCGATACGCGCCAGGAAGCGGCGCGCGATGAGCGGGCTCACCGCTGGGCCGGCGCCATGCTGCAAGCGTTCTTTGGCGTGGGCGGCACGGATGCGGGCGCCAACCGCGCCACGGATACGCAGCGCGATAATTTCGTCGCCGCCAATATGTTCCTGAAGGGCACGCCGTTCAGCGATTTCCCCGAGTTTTCCGACAAGAGCATCGAATTGAAGCGCTCCAGCGGCGACTTCATCGATTTCCGCGTCGTCGACGAATTGCTGGAAGACCGCCACGGCCACTTGCTGGCTGGCGTGGAAAACCGGGTCAACACGCGCATCAACGATATCCGCACGGGTTTTGACCGCAGCGAATGGCCGGCGCAGGTGCGCGACGCCATGAAGCACCTGGAACGCGACGCCGTGCGCGACCAGGATTCCACGGCCGACACGACGGAAGACCGCATCAGCAAGCGTCGCCGCGAAGTGCTCGAGGATGTCAAGAAAGTCGTGCGCGACCAGTTGTATGGCTATCTTGATAATAAAGAGTTCGGCGGCCTGGAATACGTGCTGTCGCTGGTGGAACAGATCAAGGACCGCATCGAGGCGCCGGGCAGCGGCTTGACGGCGCAGATTGGCGCGAATGCCGAGCGTTACCGCGAAATCAAGGAAGCCGTGCGTTCGCGCGAATACGAGCGCCTGTTGAATAACCTGGAACAGACGCGCAGCACCTTCGGTTTCCTCAGCAATGGCGAAAAGCAGGCGGGCGTGGTGATGGACCATCTGCGCACGGAAATGGCGAATGCACTGAAATTCCATCTGCGCGCCAAGGCGGCGGACGAGTCCGTCATCCTGCTGGGCGAACTGTCGCGCTGGCTGGGCAACCGGATCGGCGTCGATGCGCAAGGCCGCGCGCAGTGGAATGGCCTGGTGGGCGAGCTGCAAACGGGCCGCGAAGGCGTGCTGGCCATGCTGGCGGAACTCAAAACCGCCAATTCCATCCTGCAAAAGGACCTGGACAAGGAACACGCGACCCTGATCGTCATTCCCGTCACGGAAAAAGACATTGCGCTGCCGTCGGCGGCCACCTTGCGCCAGTGGGCCGATGAGGCGTTCAAGGACATGGGCGGCTCGAAAGCGCTGTTCCCCATGCTGGGCGAACCGGCGCAGCGGGGCTTGATCCTGGCCAAAGTCACGCGCATGGCCGAGAACATGATCGCCACGGCGGGCCTGGTGGAAGGGGCGACGAGCACGCCCGACCCCTTGTTCGAGGCGCTGGAACAGATGGATGTGTCCGAACGCCTGGACCGCTTCCGCAAGCTGCTGGCCTGCTCCATGCCATGGATCGACGCCAACATGGCGGGCGACTTCACGGTCGTGTCGGACCAGTTCAAGTGTGTGATCGGCGTGGCCAACGCGGCCGCCTTCAAGGCGAAATTCGGCGCCGAGCTCGAATCGTGCGTGCCGACCCAGGTGGGCATCACGGTGAGCCAGCTGGAAATCGTCGAGACGGGCATTCGCGGGCGCGCCGTCTGCTATTGCGAGCTGGCGGGCGTGCCGATGACGGTGCTGCGGGGCCTGGAAGGCTGGCGCACCAGCTACCGCAAGGAAGGCGACAACGACAAGGCGCCGACCCACACGCATATTGATCCGACGCAATTTACGCATCCGATCGCGCCGAACACGGACGAGATGAAGCGCCTGGCGGAAGATTTCGGCGAATTCCTGCAAGCCATCATGCTGGGTATACTGACGCGCCACACGGGCCGCGTCGTGCCGCCGGGCCAGTACCAGTTTGCCGTCGAACCGGGCGACTTGCGCCGCATCGGCAATGAACGGGCCATCCGCCAGAACGGCATGCCCGCCTCATACGAGAAAAATATCGCCCTGCGCATCGAGGGAAAACTCGCTGCGCTTGACGCCGTGCAGACGGCAGCCATGGCGGCGCTGGCAAAATACTATGAACGGGGCGTGTATGCGCCGAAGCTGGTGGCGCAGGCCGATGGCTCGCAGCTGCCGTATATCGGCTTTGGCAGCGCCATTTCCGCCGAAGTGGGCGCGCGTTTGCGCGAGTCGGCGCGCCGCAAGGGCATGGCCAGCGATGAGCTCGATCGCACGGTGCAAGCCCTGCTGGGTCGCCTGAAGGAATGGGCGAACGTCATCGGCGACTCCGACAGCGATGCCTACGACTGGGAAGTGCGCGAGCCGGAAGCGGACGGCCAGCCGCGGCTGAAGTATGCGATCAAGGGGGAAATGCTGGAAGCGGGGCGGTTGGAGCAATTGCTGCGCCCGGCCGGCGCGCCGGCGGCCCCGGTTTTTGGCATGGCGCCGCCACCGCTGGGCGGCATGCCGCCACCGCTGGTGGAGCACCAGTATTTCCTGGGCATAAACGGCCAGCAGCAGGGACCGTTCACGGCCCAGCAGATCGTGCAGTACGTGCAGGCGGGTCAGGTCGTGCCAGCCACTACCAAGGTGTGGCGCGCCGGCTTGCCGGCCTGGGTCGATCTGGCCCAGTTCGCCGAGCTGGCGCCTTTGTTCCTCAGTGCGCCGCCACCGTTGATGCCGCCGCCCCTGTAAACGCTGGAATGACGTTGGAATGAAGGATTAGTTTTGGATATCTGCCTCAAATGTCAGGGCGGCCTGTGGCTCGCTGTCAGCCATTGCCCGTACTGTGGGCAAGCGCAGGCTGGCGCGGCTGTACCGCCGCTGCTGTCGCCCGTGCCCGCGCCTGTGCCCGTGGCTATGCCAGTAGCGCCGCCAGTGGCGCCCAAGCCGCCGCCCCAGCCGGTGGCGCCGGCGCCGAAAGCGCCGCCGGTGCCGGTGTCCGCGCCGTCTGCGCTACCGAAGCCGGCCCAGCCGAAAACCGTGCCAAAGCCCGTGCCGGTTGCTTCACCGGCGTCAACCGAACCGCCGTCACCGCCGCGCAAGTGGCTGCGCTGGCTGGGCGGTCTTGCCGTGCTGGCGGCCGTCGTCGTCTACATGAATGGCAAGCCGGGCGGCAAGAATGAGTCGGCTTGCAATGACGCCATCGACAGCGGCCTCAAATTGGTAGCGAATGGCAGCCTGGACGGCGCCCGCCAGAAGCTGGCGACGGCGAAAAATGTGTGCACCGGCAAGTCCAGCGCCAAGGCGGACGATTTGCAGGCGGCGATCGGCAAGGCGGGCGCCGCATCAGGCAGTTGCCAGCGCGGCGTGCGTGCCATCGAGCGCAATATCGATGGCCATCAATTGCAAAGTGCCGTCAAGGGCATCGCCGCGCTCGACGCCGATTGCGCGGGCGCTGCCAGCGTGGCATCCTTGCGCAAGCAGCTGGCGCGCCAGCAGGCGGCAGCCGCATCCGTGCTGGTGGGAGTGCGCCAGGCACTCGATGGCAAGGATGCGACATCGGCACGCAATGGCATCGCCAGGCTGGAAGCGATCGACCGCGAAGCGGCGGAATTGCCGCAGTTGAAGGCCGACGTGCAAGCCTTGTCAGCGGCCGTCGCGCCTGCGCCCGTTTCTGCACCGGCACCGCTGGAAACGGCACCGGCCCGCGTCATGCCAACGGAACCGGCGCCCGCGCGCGCGGTCGAACGTTCAGCGGTGGCCGAACGCCGTCCGCTGGAAGCATCGCCCATGGATAACGGCGCGGCCATGCGCAGCGAGATGGCGCAATCGTTCCTGCGCGACGCCGAGCGGTCGTTGTTGGAAGGTAAGTTCGATGCGGCCAAGACGTATCTGGAAAGCGCGCGCCGCGTCGATCCCGGCAATGCGCGCATCGACAATCTGTCGCGCCGCATCCGCGAACGGGAACGGCAAGTGTTGCAAACGGAAACAACGATCAATTAGTCATCGGGGGAGCCACCATGCTGAATCACACCACCTTGCGCGCCACTGCTGCACTGACTATCGCGGCCATGCTGGCCGGCTGCGCTACGGCGACGATGAGCCCGAACGGCGTGCGCGAGGACAGTGCCTATCCGCAAGGCGGAACCCAGGCGGCCACGGATGAGTATCCTTGCAGCGTGGGCACGACGGCAGCGGCCGGCGCAGCCGTGGGGGCGCTGCTGGGCGCGCTGGCGGGCGGCAAGAATGGCGCGCTGAAGGGCGCCGCCATCGGCGGTGGCCTAGCGGCGGCCGGTTGCCTGGCCATCAATGTCAATTCACGCCAGACCAAGACGGCAGCGCAGGCGGACCGCGACTATATCCGCGCACGCGGCGCGCTGCCGCGCGAGCCGCAAGTGGTGTCGTACACGCCGCAGCTGAGCGCGGCCACCGTCAAGCGTGGCCAGCCGTTCAAGGTCCATTCGGTGGTGGAGCTGGTCAACGGCAGCACGCAAAGCGTCAACGACGTGCGCGAAGAGCTGGTGGTGCTCGATCCGCAGGGCCAGCCATTCAAGTCTGGCTCGAAAGCCTTGGCCAGCAACAACAAATCGGGCGGGCGTTTTGAAAACTCGTTCGAGCTGACCTTGCCGGCCGGCGTGTCGCAGGGCGTGTATGGCGTCAAGACGAATCTGTACGTGAACGGCAAGCTGGCCGCCACGCGCGACCTGCACACGCAGCTGGTGATGTTGGACTCGGACGGTGCCGCGCCGCAGCTGGCGCTGCGTTAAGCTCCCCCAGAGTAGCCGTGCTGGCGCCAGGCCTCGTAGACGACGACCGCCACCGTATTCGACAAATTCAAACTGCGGTTGTCGGGGCGCATGGGCAGGCGGATGCGTTGCTCGGCAGGAAAACCGTCGCGAAGGGCGGGATCGAGGCCTTTTGTCTCAGAACCGAACACGAACACGTCACCCGGCAAGAAGGCCACGTCGCCGAACGGGCGCGAGCCGCGCGTGGTCATGGCGAACATGCGCGCCGGGTCGGGCTGGGTGTCGGCCAGGAACGCTGCCCAATTCTTGTGCACCTTCATCTTGGCGTAGTCGTGGTAATCGAGGCCGGCGCGCTTCATCTTGGCATCGTCGAGCGGGAAGCCCAGCGGTTCGACCAGGTGCAGCTGCGCGCCCGTGTTGGCGCACAGGCGGATGACGTTGCCCGTATTGGGCGGGATTTCAGGTTCTACCAAAACAACGTGAAACAAAATGCTCTCCTCATATATGTAGCTAATCTTTCTAATGCGGCGGCGTGCGCGCCACGACCAGGATGCTGACCTTCGCCGCCCCCGCGCGCTTGCAGGCGGTGGCCAGGGCATTGACGGTATGGCCGCTGCTCATCACATCGTCGACGATGCCGACATGGCAGCCTTGCAATAGTCCCGCGCATTCCGGCGCGATGGCGAAGGCGTGCGCCAGGTTGGCTTGCCGTTCCTGCGGCGCCACGCCGCTTTGCGCCCTGGTTTCACGCACGCGCAGCGCCAGGCGGGGCTGTAAATGTACGTCCAGCAGGCGCGCCAGCGGGCGGGCAATTTCCAGCGCCTGGTTGAAGCCCCGCTGGGCCAGGCGGGCCGGGCCCAGCGGCACAGGGCACAGCAGTTGCGGCGCTTCCCAAGTTGATTGTTGCTGAATGGCAACATGCAGCAATTCTGCCAACAGGGGCGCCAGCGCCAGGCGCGCGCCGAATTTCAGCTGCAACAGCAACTGGTCGACGGGCGCCGCATAATCAAACGACGTGACGGTGGCGTCATACGCGGGCCTTTGGTGCAGGCAGCGGCCGCACAGCGTTGCCACGTCAGCGAGCGGATTGGCGCACCGGCGGCAGCGGGGACGCAGCAGGCCCAGGTACTGCGCGCGGCAGGGCGGGCACAGCACTTCCGGGCAGCCGATGCCGCACAGCGCGCACTGGGCCGGCAGCAGCGTGGCGCCCAGCCACTGGCGCAGCGCCTGCCATGCGGCATCAAGGCGGTGCTGGGTGGCGGTCCGCATCGCGATGGCGTCCTTCCATGTACACTGCCGACATTATCTCACCTCACCGGTTTCAACATGCCAGTTCCCACCAGTCCGCCCAAAATGAGTGCGCCCATCGATGCGGTGCAAGTACGCGATTTCTTTTCCCGTCCGGTGCGCATCGCGCCGTCCGACTTCCTGCGCCGCGAAGTATCAAAGCGCATGCACGAGCGCCTGGAGCTGGTGAAAATCACGCCCTTGCGCGTGCTTGACGCCGGCTGCGGCCCCGGCGCGGACCTGGCGCAGTTGCATAAGGATTATCCCGCCGCGCAGATTATCGGTCTCGATGCAGCGCAAGTGATGGTGCAGGCGGCGCGCGCGCCTGCGTCGAAACTGGCCAGCCTGAACCAGTTCCTCAGCAAGTTGCTGCCGGCCAAGGCGGGCGTGGATTTATTGTGCGGCGACCTGGGCGACCTGCCGTTGGCGCAGGGCAGCATTGACCTCGTATGGTCCAACCTGGCGCTGCACTGGCATGCCCAGCCCGACCGCGTGTTTGCCGAATGGCGGCGCGCGCTGCGCCTCGATGGCTTGCTGATGTTTTCCTGCTTCGGCCCCGATACCTTCCGCGAAGTGCGCGACGCCTTTGCAGAAGCGGATTTATATCCGCACGCCTTGCCCTTCGTCGACATGCACGACTTTGGCGACATGCTGGTCGAAACGGGTTTTTCCACGCCCGTGCTGGACATGGAGATCATCACCGTCACCTACGATACGGCGGAAAAACTGCTGGCGGACGTGCGTGCCTTTGGCGGCAACCCCTTGACCACGCGCCGGCGCGGCTTGATGGGCAAGGCGGCCTGGCAGCGCATGCTCGATGCGCTGGAAAAGATGCGCCGTCCCGACGGCAAGTTGGGCCTGAGTTTCGAGGTCATCTATGGCCACGCCTTCCGTCCCGCGCCGCGCGTGACGCGCAATGGCGAAGCCATTATCCGATTTGATTTACCCAGAAAACCCAAATAAAAGGCTAAAGAAACCGACACTTGGTCGGCATCCGCGCGTCAATGCTGCAGTAACCGTTGCAAAGCGCGCGGCGGCCAGGAGAAGGGTGCGCACAAAGCCGATTATTGCTTGATGGATTCAAGTTTACTTGATTATAATCGTTGATTGTTTGTCAGCTTGTTAAGTAGAAAAAACAAGGGCTGCATACAAAATAAAAAAAACAAAGCAAGACTTATTTGAAGTTACTGCATTAGTATAGTAACCATCTTCCACACGAGGCCATTTCAAGGTGGGGAAGAAAAACAGGGTTCCAGCATGGTTGCGCGCCGCCGTTTTTGTTGCGGCAGCCAGCATGGAATTCGCTGGTGCTTGACGCACATGGCCGTATTCTGGCCGTGTTGCTTTCATGGAGGAGCGGCAGCGGTCCAGTACGGAGAAATCCGCAGCCGTTTAAAATATCATTATTTTTGGGTGGTTGGGGAAAACATGACACATGCAAAGCGACTTCAATCGTTGCTGCTCGGGCTGTCTTTGACAGCGTTTGGCATCGGGCGATGGGCCACGGCGGCACCGGCTGCCAGTACCTATCCCGGCACCGGCGGTCCCGTGCCGTTCGAAATGAATCTGCAACCGCCGGCGACACAGATCGCCCATGAAATCTACGATTTGCACACCCTGATGATGATCATCTGTCTGGTGATCTTCGTGGCTGTATTCGGCGTCATGTTTTATTCCATCTTCAAGCACCGCAAGTCCTTGGG
This sequence comes from Janthinobacterium breve, assembly GCF_051380895.1. NCBI lineage: Bacteria > Pseudomonadati > Pseudomonadota > Betaproteobacteria > Burkholderiales > Oxalobacteraceae > Janthinobacterium > Janthinobacterium breve. Next base: position 34,190 of record NZ_JBNYXY010000016.1, read on the forward strand.
CCACAAACCGGCCACCTTCCACGAAAGCACCACCGTCGAGATCGCCTGGACCGTCGTGCCCTTCCTGATCGTCATCGGCATGGCCTTGCCTGCCACGCGCACCGTGGTGGGCATGAAAGATACCTCGAACGCCGACATCACCATCAAGGCCACCGGCATGCAGTGGAAATGGGGCTATGACTACCTGAAAGGCGAGGGCGAAGGCATTTCCTTCCTCTCCAACCTGGCCACGCCGCGCTCGCAAGTGGGTGCGCCCGGCGTGCCGCCGACGGAAAAACGGGGCGAAAACTACCTGATCGAAGTCGACAATGAAGTCGTGGTGCCCGTCAACAAGAAGATCCGCATGGTGCTGACGGCCAACGACGTCATCCACGCCTGGTCCGTGCCCGCCTTTGGCGTCAAGCAGGATGCGATTCCGGGTTTCGTGCGCGATACCTGGTTCAAGTCCGACCATATCGGCACCTTCCGCGGCAATTGCGCCGAGCTGTGCGGCAAGGAACACGCCTTCATGCCCATCGTCGTCAAGGTCGTATCGGCAGATGACTACAAGGCCTGGGTTGATGTAAAACAAAAGGAAATGGCGGCACTGGCCGATGATCCAAGCAAGGTGTGGACCATCGACGAATTGAAGGTCAAGGGCGAGAAAGTGTATACGGCCAACTGCGTGGTCTGCCACCAGGCAACCGGCAAGGGCGTACCCGGTGCGTTTGCAGCGCTGGACGGCTCTGCCGTGGTGAACGGTCCGAAAGCGGCACAGATGCATGTCTTGCTGAACGGGCAAAAGAGCGGCAAGTTCCCTGCTGAAATGCCAGCGTGGAAACAGCTGTCCGACACGGAAATTGCCGCAGTGATCACTTACACGCGCAATTCCTGGTCGAACAAGGCCGAAGAGAACATCGTTCAACCAGCCGAAGTCGTGGCTGCACGCAAGTAATTAGGAGCCGTATATGAGTACTAGCACGAGCACTAGCACCTTGGATCACGCCGGTCACGGTCACGGTCACGACCACGCCCACGATCATCCCCACGGCTGGCGCCGCTGGCTGTTTGCCACCAATCATAAAGATATCGGTACCCTGTACCTGTGGTTTTCGTTCATCATGCTGCTGTCGGGCGGCGTGCTGGCCCTGATGATCCGTACGGAACTGTTTCACCCAGGCTTGCAATTCTTTCACCCTGAATTCTTCAACCAGCTGACCACCATGCACGGCCTGGTGATGGTGTTTGGCGCCATCATGCCGGCCTTCGTGGGCTACGCCAACTGGATGATCCCGCTGCAAGTGGGCGCATCCGACATGGCGTTTGCCCGCATGAACAACTTTTCGTTCTGGCTGCTGCCACCGGCCGCGCTGCTGCTGGCCACGTCCTTCCTCGTGCCGGGCGGCGCTACGGCTGCCGGCTGGACCCTGTATGCGCCGCTGTCGACGCAAATGGGCCCTGGCATGGACATGGCTATTTTCGCCATGCATCTGATGGGCGCTTCGTCCATCATGGGCTCGATCAACATCATCGTCACCATCCTGAACATGCGCGCCCCTGGCATGACCCTGATGAAAATGCCGATGTTCTGCTGGACCTGGCTGATTACCGCGTATCTGTTGATCGCCGTCATGCCCGTGCTGGCTGGCGCCATTACCATGACCCTGACAGACCGCCATTTCGGCACGTCCTTCTTTAACGCGGCAGGTGGCGGCGACCCCGTCATGTACCAGCACATCTTCTGGTTCTTCGGCCACCCCGAGGTCTACATCATGATCTTGCCGGCGTTCGGCATCGTCTCGCAGATCCTGCCCGCGTTTGCCCGCAAGCCCCTGTTCGGCTACGCGTCGATGGTGTACGCCACGGCCTCGATCGCCATCCTGTCGTTCATCGTCTGGGCGCACCACATGTTTACCACCGGCATGCCGGTGACGAGCCAGCTGTTCTTCATGTACGCGACCATGTTGATCGCCGTGCCGACGGGCGTGAAAGTGTTCAACTGGATCGCCACGATGTGGAAGGGTTCCATGACGTTCGAGACGCCGATGCTGTTCTCTGTAGGCTTCATCTTCGTCTTCACCATGGGCGGCTTCACGGGCCTGATCCTGGCCGTGACGCCGATCGACATCCAGCTGCAGGATACCTATTATGTCGTGGCGCACTTCCACTACGTGCTGGTGGCCGGTTCGCTGTTTGCCCTGTTCGCCGGCTTCTACTACTGGTCGCCGAAATGGACGGGCCACATGTACAACGAGACGCGCGGCAAGATTCACTTCTGGCTGTCGCTGATCACGTTCAACGTGACCTTCTTCCCGATGCACTTCCTGGGCTTGGCCGGCATGCCGCGCCGCTACGCCGACTATCCGGCGCAGTTCACGGACTTCAACATGATCGCTTCGATCGGCGGCTTCGGCTTTGGCCTGATGCAGGTGTACTTCCTGTTCTTTGTGGTCTTGCCGACCATCCGTGGCGGCAAGGCTGCGCCAGCGAAACCATGGGAAGGCGCGGAAGGCCTGGAATGGACCGTACCGAGCCCGGCGCCATTCCACACGTTTGAAACGCCGCCGACAGTGAAATAAGGTATCCCGGGCCGGCGTGTTTCGCGGCCCGTCTTGAATAAAGTGCCTGTCATGACCGAACGTAAAAAACCGAATAACCTGCGTACCGGGCTGATCTTGGCCGCCCTGGCGGCCTTCTTCTTCCTGTCCGTATTCGTCAAGCGCATGTGGCTCTGACGTGACAACGCCCCACCAACAGGAAACACGCGGCCTGAACCGCAAGATGCTGGGCAAGCTGATCGTCATTGCCATCCTGATGTTTGGCTTTGGCTATGCCCTGATTCCCGTCTACAAGCAGATTTGCGAAGTGATGGGCATCAACGTGCTGACGCAAAAAGATGGCACGGTGGCCTACGATAACAATACGCAGGTCGATACGACGCGCAGCATCACCGTCGAGTTCGACGGCAATGCGCAGGGACCCTGGCGTTTCCGCCCGACCGTGTCGAGCATGCAAGTGCATCCGGGCGAACTGGTGACCGTCATGTATGAAGTGGTCAACACGCAAAACCGCGTCGTCAACGCGCAAGCCATCCCCAGCTATGCGCCGCAAAGCGCCACGCCGCATTTCAAGAAGGTCGAGTGCTTCTGCTTCAAGCAGCAGACCTTGAAACCCCACGAAGCGCGGCAGATGCCAGTGGTGTTCTTCCTCGATCCGGCCCTGCCGAAAGAGGTGAAAACCATCACCCTGTCGTACACGTTTTTCGAGATTGCCGGTCTGAGCCAGGCTCAGACGCCGGCCGTCCAATAGGAGAGTGCCATGGGCGAATCCAAGCAGCCTGAAAAAGCGTCGTTCCTGTATTCGCTGCGGGCCGTGGTGTGGTCATTCACGGGTCTGCGCCGCAAGAGCGATTTCGACACGGATTCGGCCAAGCTCAATCCCGTGCACATCGTCATCGCCGGCTTCCTGGTGGTGGCTTGCCTGATCGGCATCTTGATTTCGATTGTTAAATTCGTCGTTTTATAAATTATAAAAAACCACCGTATAAGTTTTTGAGGAGATGATGATGAGTTCCAACCACGCCGCCGTACCTTATTATTTCGTGCCCGGCCCCTCGCGCTGGCCCATGCTGGGCGGCGCCAGTCTGCTGCTGACCATGATCGGCGCCTCGGCCTGGGTCAACGACGTGTCGTGGGGACCCTATCTGAACTTCATCGGCATCGCCGGCATCCTGCTGGTGCTGTATTTCTGGTTCGGCGACGCCATCAGCGAATCGGAGCAGGGCCTGTACAGCGAGCGCATCGACCACTCCTTCCGCTGGAGCATGAGCTGGTTTATCTTTTCGGAAGTCATGTTCTTCGCCGCCTTCTTCGGCGCCCTGTTCTATGCGCGCAGCATTTCCATGCCGTGGCTGGCCGACCTCGACCACAAGGTGATCTGGCCCGATTTCGCCGCCCACTGGGGTAATACGGGCCCGGCCGGCACGGTGCAGGAATTTACCACCATGACGCCGTTCTGGATTCCGACCATCAATACGGCCTTGCTGCTGACGTCGGGTGTCACCCTGACTATCTCGCACCACGCGCTGCGCGCCGGCCACCGCGCCATGACGGCGCTGTTCCTGTTCGCTACCATCGTGCTGGGCGCCATCTTCATGGGCTTCCAAGTGTACGAATACATGCACGCCTACAGCGAACTGAACTTGAAATTGACGTCCGGCATCTACGGCGCCACCTTCTTCATGCTGACGGGCTTCCACGGCTTCCACGTGACCCTGGGCGCCATCATGCTGTCCGTCATCCTGTACCGCGTGCTGAAAGGCCACTTCACGCCCGACCACCACTTCGGCTTCGAAGGCGCCGCCTGGTACTGGCACTTTGTCGACGTCGTCTGGCTGGGCCTGTACGTGGTCGTGTATTGGTTATAATGGCGGGGCAGGGCGCGCGCCGTTGTTAGGCGGCCTGCACCATAAAAAAAGCCGTACCGGGAGATCCTGGGTACGGCTTTTTTCTTAGTGTGAAGAATTTGCCAATCAGGCAAGAAGAAGCTTAATGTATGCCCGTCGGCTGAATATAGCCGAGCTTGTGCGCCAGCAGTATCAGCAAAAACAGGGTGATCGACAGCCCCACGCGCAGGGCCAGCGCCTGCACGGTGCGGTTGCTCTTGCCCTTGTCGCGCATGAGGAAGAACAGGGCCGAGCCCAGGCTGCCGAGGATCAGGATGAAGGCAATGGCAACGAGGATTTTCATGGATGGTAGCGCCAGGCTTGAGGAGGTTTCATTGTAATGCGTATCCGCTTCCATTTTAGATGGATTCCATTTGTTGTAATGCTGCTACTGGTGGCCCTGGGGGTATCGCTGGCGCAATGGCAGCAGCGCCGTGGCGACGAGAAACTTGCCCGCGCTGCCCGGCTGGAGGCGGGCAACCAGGCCGCACCCCTGGCCTTGAGCGCCGCCCCTTTGCTGCCGGCCGATGCGCAAGCGATCGAATACCGCCGCGTCACCGTCACGGGCCGCTTCGTGCCCGCCTGGACGGTCTACCTGGACAACCGGCCCTACAAGGGCCAGGCGGGTTTTCACGTGCTCACGCCATTCCAGATCGACGGTTCCGCCATGCACGTGCTGGTGGCGCAGGGCTGGTTGCCGCGCAACAACGCCGAGCGCACGCGCATCCCCGACTACGCCACGCCCGCGGGCAAGGTCACCATTAGCGGCATCGCGCGCCTGAACGCGGGTCACGTGATGGAACTGGGCACGGCGCCGGCCCTGGCGCCGCACGCCATCGTGCAAAATGCCGATATCGGCCAACTGGCCCGGGCCAGCGGCCTGGCCTTGCAGCCCTTCCTCCTCGAACAAACAGTGGATGTGGCCGCGGTGCCAGCGGCCAGCGCGCTTCCCGTGCGCGACTGGCCGGCGCCCGACCTGGGCGTCGACAAGCACCGCGGCTATGCATTCCAGTGGTATGCACTGGCACTGATGGCTTTTTTATTTTTTGTCTTTACAGGATTTCGACGTGCAAACAAACAGCCCTGAAGCAACGCAAGACAGCCCCGAGAAACAGACGCAGAACAGCGGACGCTGGAAACTGCTGGCGGTGGTGGCCGTGTGCGCCTTTCCCATCATCGCCTCGTATTTCACGTATTACATCATCAAGCCCACGGGCCGCAACAATTATGGCGCCCTGATCGACCCCCGTTTGCACCCGATTCCCGAAGCGCAGCTACAGGTGACGGAACTCGACGGCAAGGCCGCGCCGCTGGCGCAATTCAAGGGCAAGTGGGTGCTGCTGCAAACGGGACCGTCCGATTGCCAGGCCGCGTGCAAGAAGCAATTGTTTGACATGCAACAATTGCGCCTGATGCAAGGCAAGGAACGCGAACGCCTGGAACGCGTCTGGCTGGTGACGGATGCCCAGCCGCTCGACACCCTCGTGATGCGCGAATTCGATGGCACCAGCATGCTGCGCGTGAATGGCGACGCCTTGACGGCCTGGCTGCCCGTGGAGGCGGGCGGCAAGACCAGCGACCACCTGTATTTGATCGATCCACTGGGCAATTTGATGATGCGCTTCCCGAAAGATGCGGACCCGAACAAGATCAAGAAAGATATCGCCAAGCTGCTCAAAGCTTCGGCGATCGGTTGAGGAGGCTGCATGCCGACGATGCATCTCTCCGCGCTGGCCCAGCTGGGCTTGACAGGTTTGCTGGTGGCGCTGCTGCCGCTGACCATGGTGTGGGTGTCCGCGGACGCCAATAAATACCGCAAGCTGGTGTGGATCGCCGTCTTTTTGACGGTCGACCTGATCATGTTTGGCGGCTTCACGCGCCTGTCCGATTCCGGCCTCGGTTGTCCTGACTGGCCAGGCTGTTATGGTTCTGCCAATCCTTTCCTGGCGCACGAGCACATCGTGGCGGCGGAAACCCTGATGCCGACGGGACCCGTGACGGTGGTGAAAGCGTGGATCGAGATGACCCACCGCTACCTGGCCATGGCCATCGGCGTGCTGATCGTGGCGATGATGGTGCAGGCGTGGCGCCAGTGGCGCAAAAGCAAACGGCAGGAATTCGCCCCGGCGCTGCCGACGGCGCTGTTCTTGTTCGTCTGCTTGCAGGGCGCGTTCGGCGCCTGGACGGTGACCTTGAAGCTGCAGCCGGTGATCGTCACCATCCACTTGCTGCTGGGCATGGGCTTGCTGGCCATGCTGACTTGGCTGGGCGGGCGCCAGGATCATGCCGTCAAACCGATACTGCGCGCCGATGCGGACGCTTCCGTGCTGCGTCCCGTGCGCGCGCTGGCCGTCATGTCGCTGGTGCTGCTCACCGTGCAGATCGCGCTGGGCGGCTGGGTAAGCACCAACTACGCCACCCTGGCCTGCACGGATTTCCCCCTGTGCGGCGGCAAGGTGATTCCGGAGATGGATTTCGAGCATGGTTTCCATTTGTGGCGCGAACTTGGCAAGACAGCCGCCGGCCATTACTTGCCATTTTCTGCGCTGACGGCCATCCACTGGGTGCACCGCAACTTCGCCTTCGTCGTGCTGGCCGGTGTCGGCTATACGGTGTTGCGCGCGTGGAGCCTGCCGTCCCTGCGCGGCACGGCGCGCTGGCTTGCGCTGGTGCTGGCCTTGCAGGCTGCCACGGGCCTGGCGACGATCTACCTGAGCTGGCCATTGTCGATTGCCGTGCTGCATAACGGCGGGGCGGCGCTGCTCGTGTTGTTGCTGACCATGTTAAACTACAAGGCTAAATTCCAACTCGATGTAGCGCGCACTGTTAAGCGCGCTTGCGCCTCCGCGACAGTGCCCACTGCATCAGCCAGTCCTTCCCGTACCGCATAAATGACTACTCAGACCATCAGCCGTAAACCTTCCCCCCGCATCGCCCAGTACTGGGCGCTGACCAAGCCGCGCGTGACGCAACTGGCCGTGTTTTGCGCCGTCATCGGCATGTTCCTGGCCAGCGAGGAGTTGCCTGACTGGCGCGCGGTGGTGTTCGGCACCCTCGGCATCTGGCTGCTGGCCGGCGCCGCGTTTGCCGTCAACTGCCTGGCCGAGCGCGAAATCGATGCGCGTATGGCCCGCACGGCGCGCCGCCCCATGGCCATGGGCGACATCAGCGTGAAGCAGACGGTGGTGTTCGCGCTGGTGATCGGCGGCCTGGGCATGGCGATTTTGTACAACCTCGTCAATCCGCTGACCATGTGGCTGACCTTTGTCACCTTTGTCGGCTATGCCTTGATCTACACCATGGTGCTGAAACCGGCCACGCCGCAAAATATCGTCATCGGCGGCCTGTCCGGCGCCATGCCGCCCGCGCTGGGCTGGGCCGCCGTCGCCAACGACGTGCCGATGCAGGCGTGGCTGCTGGTCTTGATCATTTTCGTGTGGACGCCGCCGCACTTCTGGGCCCTGGCCATGTACCGGCGCGACGATTACGCGCGCTCGGGCTTGCCCATGCTGCCCGTCACGCACGGCTTGAAATTCACGCAATTCCACGTCTGGCTGTACTCGATCGTGCTGGCGGCCACCACCTTGCTGCCCTTTGCCGTGCGCATGAGCGGCCTGATCTACCTGGCCTCGGCCGTGCTGCTGAATGCCGGCTTCCTGTATTACGCGTGGAAGATGTACCGCCACTACACGGACTTGATCGCGCGCAAAGCGTTTACCTATTCCATCATTTACCTGGCATTGCTGTTCGCGGCCCTGCTGGTCGACCACTACATTCCCCTCGGAACATGAAAAAATACCTGACCTTGTTGTTGGCGACCGCCCTGGTCGCCGTTCTCGCCGGCTGCGGCAAGCCTGCCGCGACCAAGCTGGAATTCAAGAATACGGACGTGACGGGCCTGGGCTACGCGCGCGAGTTCGCGCTGACGGACCACACGGGCCACCCGCGCACGCTGGCCGACTACAAGGGCAAGCTGGTGCTGATGTTTTTCGGCTACACGCAATGCCCGGATGTGTGCCCCACGACCATGGCCGACATGGCGCAGGTGATGCAGGAAATGGGCCCGCAGGCGGAGCAGGTGCAAGTGCTGTTCGTCACCGTCGACCCCGAGCGCGACACGCAGCCATTGCTGGCGCAGTACGTGCCCGCCTTCGACAAGCGCTTCGTGGGCCTGTATGGCGATGCAGCGGCGACGGCCAAGGTGGCCAAGGAATTCAAGGTGTATTACGCCAAGGTCGAGGGCGAAACGGATAGCAGCTACACGGTCGACCACACGGCCGGCACCTATGTGTTCGACCGCGAAGGCAAGATCCGCCTGTTCGTGCGCCACGGCGAAAAACCTGCCGCCATCGCGCACGATCTTAAACTTCTGCTATCCTGACCCGGTCGCGCCCCCAGGCGCCATCTTCAGGATATGCAGTACATGGATAAACGTTTCGAGCCTCACGCCCGCCTGGCAGCCATCATCTTCTTGCTGATAGGCTGCTTTTTCGTCTTGCGGCCTTTCCTCGCTGCCATGCTGTTTGCCGCCTGCGTGGGCATTTCCAGCTGGCCTTTGTATATTCTTCTGCTCGAGCGCCTGAAAGGCCGGCGCAACTGGGCGGCCGCCATCATGACCCTGTCCCTGGTGCTGGTCATCGTGCTGCCGCTGGCCCTCGTCACCTACAACCTGGCCGACAATGTTTCGCGCATCTATGAGCAGTTGCGTACGGCGCTGGAATCGGGCGGCCTGCATCCGCCGGCCTGGCTGGCCAGCATCCCCGTGGTGGGCGAAACCATCGCTGGCTACGTTGAGCGCCTGCTCGCTGACCGTGAGGAATTATTGAATTTGGGTAAGACCATGCTGGAGCCGGCGCGTCATTTCCTCGCTTCCGGCGGCATCTTGCTGGGCACGGGCCTGGCGCAGACCAGCCTGGCCGTGTTCGTCAGCTTCTTCCTCTACCGCGACGGCCAGCAACTGAGCCGGGCCCTGATGACGGGCGCCGGCCGCATCATCGGCGACAGCGCGCCGGGCGTTGGCCTGACCATCAGCCGCACCGTGCGCGGCGTCATGTACGGTTTGCTGGGCACGGCGCTGGCGCAGGCCCTGGTGGCGGTGATCGGCTTTCTGATCGCCGGCGTGCCCGCCGTAGCGTTGCTGGGCGTGGCCACCTTCATCTTTTCGCTGATTCCCGTGGGCCCGCCCCTGATCTGGGGCGGCGCCGCCATCTGGCTGTTTACGGACGGGCAGACGGGCTGGGGTATTTTCATGCTGGTGTGGGGCGCGCTGCTGATCAGCGGCGTGGACAACGTGGTCAAACCCATGCTGATCAGCCGCGGCAGCAGCCTGCCGTTTTTGCTGGTGCTGCTGGGCGTGCTGGGCGGCGTGCTGGCCTTCGGCTTCGTCGGCATCTTCATCGGGCCGACCCTGCTGGCGGTGCTGTACAGCCTGCTGCAAACGTGGACGGTGGGCGAGACCACCGTGCCACAGGGCAAGGATACGATTACCTTGAAAAAAGATTAGTCGCGTAAGTCCGCATCGAGGTCGCGTTCCTGCTTGGGGATCACCTTGATGAGCACGATGCGGGGCCCGTTCATCTTCTTGACGACGATGTCGAAGTCGACAAAGGTGATGCGTTGGCCCTGCTTCGGAATATCCCCCAGCTTGACCATGATCAAGCCACCCACCGATTCCACGTCATCCAGCCCCAGTTCCTCGTTTTCGATATCGATGCCGAGGATGCGTTCGAGCGAGAAGATGGGCAGGCTGGCCTTGCCGATCAGGGTGCCGTCGCTTTGCTTGAGCCAGTCGTTTTCATTGCGGCGGAATTCGTCGCGGATTTCGCCGACCATGGCGCCGAGCAAGTTATCGAGCGTAATGAAACCCAGCGGGCGCTTGCCTTTTTCGCCGATCAGGGCGAAGTGGGGCGCGCCGTCGCGGAAACGGCGAAACAGTTCGAGCGCCGGTGTGCGCGCGGAAATGATGTCGACGGGGCGCAAAAAAGGCGTCAGCGAGGTGATCGGTTTGCCTGCCTGCTGGGCAAAGAACAGGTCTTTCAAGTGCACCACGCCCAGCACATCGTCTTCATTCATGTCGAAATACGGATAGCGGCTGAAGCGGTTGCGCAGCACTGTGTCGAGGTTTTCTTCCAGCGTGCGCGAGGCGTGCAGGGCGATCACTTCGTTGATCGGGCGCATCAGGTCCGACACTGTCATCTGTTCAAAATCGAGCGACTGCGCCAGGATGTTGCGTTCGTCGCGCGTAAACTTCTCGCCGGGCTGGCTGGTGCGCAGGATCAGCTTGAGTTCTTCGGACGAGTAATGGGCATCGTGGCCGCCCTTGCCGGACAGGCCTGCCATGCGCAGCACCCAGTTGGCGCTGGCGTTGAGCAGGTAAATGGCCGGATACATGGCCCAATAGAAACCATACAGGGGAATCGCGCTCCACAGGCCGACGGCTTCCGGGTTGCGGATGGCCATCGATTTGGGCGCCAGTTCGCCCACGACGATGTGCAGGAAGGAAATGACGCTGAAGGCGACGACGAACGAGACGCCGTGGATCAGTTCTTGCGAAGTGACGCCGATGGCGCCGAACACGGGTTCGAGCAAGCCGGCAAACGCCGGTTCGCCGACCCAACCCAGGCCCAGCGATGCCAGGGTAATGCCCAGCTGGCAGGCGGACAGATAGGCGTCCAGCTGGCCATGCACCTTGGCCAGGATGCTGCCCCGCAATCCCTGCGTCTTGGCGATGGCGCGGATGCGCGTGCGCCGCAATGTGACGATGCCAAACTCGGCGGCAACAAAAAAACCGTTCAGCGCGACCAGGAAGAGGGCGAGCAGGACTAGCAAGACATTGTGCATGGGGGCGCAGAAGATGGGCTGGTAAAACGTCATCTTAAACGACGAAGGGCGCCATAGCCTAATTTAGCCGCGCGCCCCGCCCGTGCAGGCGGGCGCGCGCGGCAGGTTTTTCACGCTTTTTCAGCCTTTGGCCGCCGTTTGCGGTCCGCCGCGCATGGCAAAGACCATGACGGCCGAGACGATGGCGGGGATGGCGACGACGAGGAAAATCGTGCTGTTGGGCCAGTTCAGGCGGATCAGCTCGCCACCGAGCACGGGGCCGATGATGGAACCGATGCGCCCGATGCCCAGGCTCCAGCCGATGCCCGTCGAGCGCAAGGTGGTCGGGTAGTAGCTGGCCGCCAGGGCATTCACGGCAGGCTGGCCGCCCACCACGCAAAAGCCGGCGATGAAGATGGTGATGAACAAAAAGGCCAGCGACACGTCGGGACGGCCGATCAGGGCGATGGCGACCGCAGCGACGAGGAAGCATGGCAGGAGGATGCGGCGGAAGCTGGAGCGGTCGATCAGCTGGCCCATGACGAGGGTGCCGATGGTGCCGCCCACTTGCAGGGCCGTGCCGGCCAGCACGGCGTTGGCCGTGGACAGGCCCGCTTCCTTGGCGATGGTCGGCAGCCAGTTCGACAGGAAATACAAGTTCAGCAAGTTCATGAAGTTGATGACCCACAACAAGATCGTCATCTTCGCGCGGCCGCCCGTAAACAATTGCAGCACGGGCGCGCCCTTGTGGGCCTTCTCATGCACAACATACTGGGTATGGGCCGTGATGGTCACCGTTGGATCGATGCGTTTCAACCACTGCGCCACCTTGTCGAGCTTGCGTTGCTTGAGCACCAGGAATTGCATCGATTCCGGCAGCAGGAAGAACATCAGCACGCCAATCACCAGCGGCACCACGCCGCCCACGTAAAACACGGATTGCCAGCCGAATGCGGGGATCAGCGCGGCCGACAGCAAGCCACCGAGCACGGCGCCCAAAGTAAAACCGCAGGAGACCAGCATCATCAGCGTGACTTTCTTGCGCAGGGGGCTGTATTCGCCGGCAAGCGCCATGGCGTTTGGCATCACGGCGCCCAGACCCAGGCCCGTGATGAAACGGATCAGCTGCAATTGCTCGATGTTTGTGGCCAGCGGCGTGACCAGCATGCACAGCGAAAAGAAGATGGTCGAGCCGATCAGCACGGGACGGCGGCCGAACTTGTCGGCCGTGATGCTGAACACCAGGGAGCCGACCAGCATGCCCAGCAGGCCCGCGCCAAACACGGGGCCCAGGTTGGCCTTGCTGACGTGCCAGTCGGCGATGATGGCGGGCGCCACATAACCCATGGCCTGCACGTCGAAGCCATCCATGATGACGCACAGCCCGCACAGGATCAGCATGCCGATCTGGAAGGAACCGATCTTGTTGTTATTGATGAGATCGGGAATATCGATCGTCTTGCCTGCCGTGGACATGGTGCCGCTCCTGTTTTTTTATGGTGGTCGCGCCCTTCCGGCGAGGGACAGGCGCGTGTTTGTCTCAGGCTTCATTACAATCGCTTTTGATTGATTATTCAAACGTTATTTTCGAATGGATTTATCAGGTTTCCTTGTGAATCTTCGGCGAGCGCTGGATGCTGGCCAGGATCACGTCCAGCGCCGGGTGCATGATCTTGCGCTCGTTCGAGATGACGTAAAACTGCTCGCGCAGGGACGAGGCGTCGCCCACCAGCACGGCGCCGAATTGCTCCTCGATCTCGTCGGCCAGGCTGGCCGAGGCGAAGAACAGGCCCAGGCCCTTGCGGCCAAACGCGTTGAGCATGGCGTTGTCTTCGAATTCACCGACCACGTCGGGGCGCACGCCTTGCTGCACCATCCATTCGTCGATACGCCCGCGCAGGGCGTTATTGCGCGCGGGCAGTAAAAATGGGGCGCCGTGCAGGCTGTGCGGGAAATTGTCGCGGTATTGTCCGGCCAGCGCGGGGATGGCGAACAGCTTCATGGCGCTTTCGCCCCACAGGTGGCTGGACACGCGCAGGCTGGCGCCCGCCGGCACGGCGCGGTCCGTCAAGACCAGGTCCAGCTTGTGCAGGGCCAGGTCGGCCAGCAGGGACTCGAATTCATCTTCCAGGCACACCAGCTTGACGGGCTTGTCCAGGCTGCGCGTGGCGTCGAGCATGCGATACGCCATCAGTTTCGGCAGCGAGTCTGAAATGCCCACCGTCAGGCGCATCTTTTCCGCGTCCGTGTCGGCCAGCGCTTCCTGCATCTGTTCGCCGAGCAAAAAAATCTGGTCCGCGTAGCCCAGCGCCAGGCGGCCTGCTTCCGTCGGCACCAGGCGCCGTCCCTGCGGCTGCAGCAGGGACTTGCCCAGTTCCTTTTCCAGCAGGGCCAGCTGGGTGCTGATGGTTTGCACGGCCAGGCCCAGGCGTTCGGCCGCGCGCGTCACGCCGCCTTCCTTGGCGACCACCCAAAAGAAGTACAAATGGCGGTAATTGAAACCGGTAGTTTTCATCGCATGACCCTATCTTCTGTTTTTACGAAGTAATGCTTCTATTATCTTCCATTTTTAAATGTGTCACATGTCCTTATACTACGTTCCATTGAATTTGGATAAAGGGGAACTATCGATGAAACATTTCAGAGTGTCATTTCTAGTGACATTTATCTGCCTGGGCATTTCCGCCTGGTGGGGTTACACGCACGGTGGTGTGTCGACCATGCTGTCGGCATTGGGCATTGCGGTGATCCTGGGCGTAATGGAAGTCTCGCTGTCGTTTGACAACGCGGTGGTCAATGCCTCGGTGCTGAAGAACTGGGATAAGTTTTGGCAAAACCTGTTCCTGGGCGTGGGTATCATCATCGCCGTCTTCGGCATGCGTCTGCTGTTCCCACTGGTCATCGTGGCGCAAGCGGCGGACCTGGGCTTGCTGGAAGTATGGAATCTGGCCCTGAGCAATCCGGAACAGTATTCGATGCACCTGACGAATCACCATGCGGAAGTGGCGGCTTTCGGCGGCATCTTCCTGCTGCTGGTGTTCCTGAACTTCCTGCTGGACTCGGAAAAAGAAACGCACTGGCTGGGCCGTATTGAAGAAAAACTGGGTGCGTTGGGCAAGATCTCGTCGATTTCCGTGATGATCGCGCTGGGTACCCTGATGGCCAGCCTGTCGATGATCGAAGAAGGTCAGAAGCTGGTGGTCCTGACGGCCGGCCTGTGGGGTATTTTGACCTACGTGGGCGTCGATGTGATCAGTGGCTTGCTGGAAGGCGATAACGGCGACGGCAACATGGGCGACATCATCAAGCGCGGCGGTATTGGCGGCTTCCTGTACCTGGAAGTGCTCGACGCCTCGTTCAGCTTTGACGGCGTGATCGGCGCGTTTGCCATCACCAAGGATGTCGTGATCATCATGCTGGGCCTGGCGATCGGCGCGATGTTCGTGCGTTCGATGACGGTGTTCCTGGTGCGCAAGGGCACGCTGGACGAGTTCGTTTATCTGGAGCACGGCGCGCACTATGCGATCGGTATCCTGGCTGTGATCATGTTGGTCAGCATGAAGTTCCACATTCCCGAGATCTTCACGGGTCTGATCGGCGTGGCCTTCATTCTCGCCTCGCTGTGGTCGTCGATCCGCTACAAGCGCAGGATGGCCCTCGAAGAAGGCAAGATGGAAGCGCTGGAACCGGTCAAGGCAACAGCAGTGTAAAGAATGCGCGGCAAACGACTACACCGGTTTGTCGGCAAGTTGTAGCAAGCGTCGCCGCCGGCCTGGGGAGTCAGGCCGGTGGAGGACGCCAGGTGTTTGGTCATACACAACCCACATAGGAGCAATACATTATGGCAATCAGTCTGCAAAAAGGCGGCAACGTCAACCTGAGCAAGGAAGCCCCTGGCATTTCGAAGATGATCATCGGCCTGGGCTGGGATGCCCGCGCCACCGATGGCGCCGCGTTCGACATCGACGGTTCCGTGTTCCTGTTGAAGGCCGACGGCAAGGTACGCGCCGACGTCGACATGATTTTCTACAACAACCTGAAGTCGAGCGACGGTTCCGTCACCCACTCGGGCGACAACACCACCGGCGCTGGCGATGGCGATGATGAAACCGTCATCGTCGACCTGGCCACGGTGCCAGCCGAGATCGACAAGATCGCCGTCTGCGTGACGATACACGATGCCGAAGCGCGCAAGCAAAACTTTGGTATGGTATCGAAGGCGTATGTACGCTGCGTGAATGCCAACGGCAACACGGAAATCGCCCGCTTCGACCTGTCGGAAGACGGTTCGGCGGAAACGGCCATGGTCTTCGGCGAAATCTACCGCAATGGCGCGGATTGGAAATTCAAGGCCATCGGCCAGGGCTACAAGGGCGGCCTGGGCCCCCTGGCAGCATCGTTCGGCGTCGGCGTATAAGGTAGCCACACCAAACCTACTGCGCGGTGCGCTTTGCGGCCGGCGATGCTCACCGTACTAAAGTACGGTTGCGCTTCTCGGCCACAAATCACATCCGCTCGCTACGGTTTTGTGCGGCACCGTTATTCTGTAGTAAGGGCGGTTTAGCCCGACATCACCATCATCGTCAAGGAAGGAACAGTTGTATGCCAGTTTTCAATATTACCGGGGACGTCGACCCGTTCCTGCATGTGTCGCTGGCCAAGGGCGAGAAGATTTATTGCGAATCCAACGCGATGGTGATGATGGAAACCAATCTTGAGCTGAAAGGCAAGATGACGGGCGGCATAGGCGCCGCGCTGATGCGCACCTTTGCCAACGGCGAATCGTTCTTTCAGCAGCATATCGAGGCCATGCGGGGCGACGGCGACTGTCTGCTGTCGCCCACCTTGCCCGGCGCGATGCGGGTGCTTGATGTGGGCGCCCAGCAATACATGATCAGCGACGGCGCCTTCGTGGCGGCCAGTGCTGGCGTGGAATTGAAGGTGCGCACGCAAAGTCTTGGCAATGCGCTGTTTGCCCAGAGCGGTGGTTTTTTCATCACCGAGACGGCAGGCAGCGGCCAGTTGGCGGTGTCCGGTTTTGGCGCGATGTCGATACTGGAAGTGACGCCTGGCAAGGACGTGGTGATCGATAACTCGCACGTCGTGTGCTGGGACAACCGCCTGCAATACGAAATTTCCATGACGACCGGCAGCAGCGGTGGCTTTCTGGGTAATTTGATCAATAGCCAGACCAGCGGCGAGGGCATGGTACTGAAGTTTTCAGGCACGGGGAAAATCCTCGTGTGCTCGCGCAACCGCGCAGCCTTCCTCGCCTGGACGCAAAGCAAGCCGGCGTAATCAAGCAGTAACTAACTAAACAGGAGCAATGCGTATGTCTGTCAATTTGAGCAA
Organism: Janthinobacterium breve; assembly: GCF_051380895.1. NCBI lineage: Bacteria > Pseudomonadati > Pseudomonadota > Betaproteobacteria > Burkholderiales > Oxalobacteraceae > Janthinobacterium > Janthinobacterium breve. Next base: position 50,784 of record NZ_JBNYXY010000016.1, read on the forward strand.
AGGCCAGAAGATTTCTCTGGACAAAGAAGCTGGTGCCACCCTGACCCGTATCACCATGGGCCTGGGCTGGGATGCCGTCAAGACCAAGGGTTTCCTGGGCTTCGGTTCGAAGACCGAAGCCGTCGACCTGGACGCTTCGTGCGTCATGTTCGATGAGAACAAGAGCACGTCCGACATCGTCTGGTTCCGCCAGCTGAAAAGCAAGGACGGCAGTATCGTTCACACGGGCGACAACCGTACGGGCGCGGGTGATGGCGACGACGAACAGATCAATGTCGATCTGTCGACAGTGCCGGCGCACGTGAAAAGCCTGGTCTTCACCGTCAACAGCTTTACTGGCCAGAACTTCTCGCAGGTGGAAAACGCCTATTGCCGCATCTTGAATGCCAGCAATAACCAGGAAGTCGCGCGTTTCAACCTGTCTGTGCAAGGTTCCCACACGGCACAGATCATGGCCAAGCTGTACCGCCATAACGGCGAATGGAAGATGCACGCCATCGGAGAAAACGGCAACGGTCGCACCTTTGACGACCTCATGCCGCAGATTGCCGTGCATCTATAAGGAGCAGTACGCAGCGGGCGGGGGACGGACCGGATACCGGCCCTTGTCCGCTGCTCTATATTGAAGGAGAGTATGTCGTGATGCGATTGCTGATAGCCTTGCTACTTCCGTGTCTCACGTTTTTCATGCTGGGGCGCCCGCTGGCCGGTGCCGCCGCCTTGATCATGCAGTGCACTGTGATCGGCTGGGCGCCGGCGGCCCTGTGGGCCCTGTACACGGTGAACCAGCATAAAACGGAGCAGGAACTGGAAGGTGCGTTAAGCCGCAGCTACATGCGCAGGCGTAGTCGGTTGATTTAAATCAACCGGGCGCTTGGAATCCTTGCGCTAAAGCCCGCACGAGCGATCGTGCGGGCTTTTTTGTGGGCGCTCACTTCTTGCAGCGTATCGGCACGTTGACGGAATTGCCATCCGAACTCAAGTTGCGGTACTGCAAATCTTCGCTTTCGATGGCGAAGCGGGGCACGGCGTGGACATAGCGCTGCTTGCAGACGGTATCGTCATTGATCAGCTGGCCCGCCAGCATGTAGTCGCACAGGGCGAAGCGCGATTCTTCGTCGTCTAGGATCAGCACGCGCGCGGCGCTGTACAGGGCCGCTTGCAAGACGTCCGGGCTGCAGTTTTCCGGGCCCGTCAGCTTCAGATGGGTTTTTGTCTGCGTGGCCAGGCGTTGCAGCTTGACCAAGGCGGCGCGTTCATCCTTGCGCGCACCGTCGACTTGCACATCGTCGCTGGACAGGCGCAGCGCCAGCGAGGCGATTTGGTCGATGGAAATATGCCAGGCAAAACCTTCCAGTCGCGTGCGGATCTGGCCCGGCAAGGGATCGGCTGCATCGACTTCGCAGCGGTACTGGCCCAGATGAGGCCGACACAGCACGGGAATGGCAAAGGCCGAAGTGCGCTTGCCCTTGACGAATTTCTGGCTCAGGTCGCCAAAATTTTCATGCGTGATGGTATCGAAGCGGGCTTGCCCAAAGCCCATCTTGACGAGGTTTTCCTTGCGCTGGCGCGAAAACAGGGCGTCGACGGCATCGTAGATATTCTTGTTGAAGATGCGGTCCAGCGGCTGGCGTTCGTCCGACATTTTTTCGAATACGGCGCTGGAATTGGGCGCGTTGGCATCAATGGCAATGAGGACGAAGGGTTTGCTGTTCAGGCGCGGCGGCACGACGGCCATGTCGTTGCCATACAGCTGCGTCAAGGCCACGTCCCACAGGGTTTCCACGCCCAGGTTGTCGGCCGCGCCGCCGTCGAACAGATGCACGTAGGACGGCGATTCGCGCGATTCGGAACCGAGTTCCGGCACGAAACTGTTTTTCGGGCGGAAACGCTCGAAGGTGACGGAATCGAACACGCCGGGAAAGGCGGCCGAGGTGGCCACGGCCGTGGCCAGGCGGATATCCTGGATCGGCGAATGCAGGGTGCCGTAAAAATACTCATAGGAAAACACCACGCGCTTGCCGCCATCGGTGGCGTCCGTGGCGTTGGCCAGGAAGATGGGGCCGTCGTGCGGCAAGTCCTGGTAGGTTTTCTTGTCGTACAGCACATCGTCAAACACGTCGGACAGGAACGATGTGCGCGTCTTGTTCGTCAACAACATCGTTGTCAGGTTGGCGGGTTTTAAAATGGTCTGGCCGAAGAAATCCGTTTTCAGTTTGCTGCGCAGCAAGGGCCAATTCGTTTGCTTGCCATGCAGCGCATAGTAGCCGCCCGCGATGGCGCCGCCCGAGACGCCGGAGATGGCCGAGGCGCCGCTGACGAGGCCGAACTGTTCCAGCTGCTCCAGCGAGGCAGCCGAGAAATTGGCCGCTCGGCTGCCGCCGCCGGACAGGGCGATGCCGATGAAATGGTCGCTGGGCATGGGATTCTGGATGCGCGCCTTGGGCGCGTCAATGCGCAGGCGCGGTGTTTCCTGCACAGCAAACGTGCGGTTTTCGACGCCGCTGTTGGGGCGCAGGGCGAGTACCGTGCAGCCGCTCAGCAGCGCAAGGAGGAAAAATGGTGCGAACAAGTGTGGATGCATGCGCGATCTGTGCGTAGTCATTGTTTGGGATACGGACGGAAACGTGTGCGATTCTAGCAAACTTGTCGCTGCTTAACATGAAGATGGTGGCGTGATGGCAATGGCCCGCTGCGCGGGCAGCAAGCGCTACTGCTCGCTGCATGCAGCACGCGGGGAGCATCCTGCATCGAGGAGACAAGAGAGATGCCTTGAGACTTGTCTCCGGGAGGGCGCGTAGTGCGCTTTAATGGCGCAGCATGACGCCCGTGGCGATGCAGCCGGCGATCGCCAAACCCATGGTCAGGCTATGCGCCGCCATCAGGAATGCCCAGCGGCAGACGGTGGCGAGTTTGCCGCTCGGATACACGCGCCACATGGCCCAGGGCAGATAGGCGAGCAGCCAGGCGCCGAGTGCGAGGCGGACAATCTCGATGGGGATCAAGGTCATCAGCGCCATCGTGATGAAGGCAAAGGCATTCGTATGCAGGGCGAACAGGAAATGCTCGCCATAGCGGCGCCCGCTGCCCAGGTAGAGGATCTTCAAATACAGGGCGAACAGCGGCATCAGGCAAAACATGGCATACGGCGCGTAATGGAAAAAGCTTTCCACCACGAATTTTTGTTTCTCTGCCGTGGGTAGTTGCTCAAAGTCTTGCCATTGGCGTGGCAGGGTGGGTGTCTGGCCCAAAATGCTGACCTGCATAGTCGGTGACTTGTTTTCCGGAATTTGACGGGGGCCATGGGCGCTCACCTGGGCTTGCTGGCTGTGGACGGTGAGAAATACGTCGGGGCTGCTGAACTTCAGGATGGCAAAGAACAGGATGCTGAAGGTCAGGTACACCCGCAGCGGCTCGACGTAGCGCACGCGGCGTCCCGCGATGTATTCATTGCTCAGCGCACCCGGACGAAACAGCAGCAGCGCCAGAGTACGCCAAAGCTTGCCTTCGAGCGCCACGTAATGCGCGACAAATTCATGCAGGAATTCGCGCGCGCTGGGCACGTGCACGGTAGTCGCCTGGCCACAGGCGCTGCAGAAGTTGCCTGGTGCGTGGGTGGCGCAGTTATGGCAGGTGCTGGCGGGACTCGTGCTGGGTGACACTGTTTTCAAGATGGACTCTTTCCATAGCCGAAAGGTAAAGTGATCGCTCAAGGGCGCAGCATATGATGAAGGAAAACAATGGTAAAAGGGCATTTTTCTCTCAGTAGTTGCTTCCGCGATACAAATTGCGGGCACCGTTCAGCCAGCGAAGGCTGCCAGCAGGCGCCGCTCGCTGGCGGGCGTAAGGCGCAGGGCACGGCTGTCGAGTTCGCGCTCGGCCCAGCGCTGGCGCAGGGCCAGCTGCAGGATGGCGGCCCCCAGCGCGCCGCCCAGGTGGGCGCGCCGTTCGCTCCAGTCCAGGCAGGCACAGGCGAAGCGGCGGCGCTGCTGCTGCAGTTGCGGCAGGTCGATGCCCAGCGCAGCCATGCCGGCCGCACCCGCTTCCGACAGGCGATATTCTCCTCCATCGTCCAGCAGCCAGCCTTGCGCGTGCAACTGGTCGTGCAGGGCGACGGCGACGCTGCCGGCCATGTGGTCGTAACAGGTGCGCGCATGGCGCAAGCGGTCCGGCGTGGTGGGCGTAAAGGGCGTTGCCGGCACGCCGGCTACCACCAGCAGCGCTTCCAGCGCCCGTGCCACCTCTGCATTGGCCAGGCGGTAATAGCGGTGCTTGCCCTGCGCCACCATCGATAGCAAGCCATCGTCGCGCAGGCGCGCCAGATGGGCGCTGGCAGTCGAGGCGCCAACCTCGGCCAGCGCTGCCAATTCCGTGGCCGTGCGCGCATGGCCATCGAGCAGGCTGCACAGCATGCGCGCGCGCGCCGGTTCGGCGATGGCGCCGGCCAGTTGCGCCAGGCGTACATCGGCCGTGTGGGGAAGGGGGCTGTCATCCATGATTCGTTCGTGGGCGAAGTGTTGTAGTGGAAGGGGCAGCATACTCGTGTCCCCACCTCACTGCAATGGAATGCGCATGCCGCTCGATTATCCCGCCGACCCTGTTCACCCGCTTGCTGCCGTCACTCACGCGGCGCCGTATGACTACTATCGCCGCCTGGCGGAAGGCCCATCCTTGCGTTTCGATGCGCGGCTCGATGGCTGGCTGGCGACGGGCGCGGCCGGCGTGCGGGCCGTGCTGGACCATCCCGCTTGCCGCGTGCGCCCACCGGAACTGGCCGTGCCGCACAAGCTGGCGGGCACGCCGTGCGGCGCGATTTTTGCCGAACTGGTGCGTATGAATGAGGGCGAGCGGCATGCCGTGCCGAAACAGGTGCTGGCGCACGCGCTGGGCCAGGTGGACCTGGCGCGCCTGCAGGCGCGCACCCTGGATCTGGCGCAAGCGCAGCTGCCCGGCAGTGCCACGCGGCTGAACGATGCGATTTTCGAACTGCCCCTGTTTGTCGTGGCGGACTTGCTGGGTTTTGCGCCAGCGCAATGGCCGGCGCTGGCCGCCTGGACGCGCGATTTCGTTGCCTGTTTGTCGCCGCTGAGCAATGGCGCGCAACTGGCAGGCGCTCAGGCGGCAGCCGAGGCGCTATTGCAACGCTTCTCGGTGTTGCTGCGCGAGGGACATGCGCTGCCCGGCAGTCTGTTGCACGACGTCGTGGCCGGGGCACGGCAGGCAGGCTGGCAGGCATCGAACGGCGTGCTGGCCAATCTGGTGGGCTTGCTGTCGCAGACCTGCGACGCCACGGCCGGCTTGCTGGGCAATGCCATCGTGGCCTTGTGCGCGCAACCGGAGTTGTCCACGCAACTGAGTGCCGCGCCAGAGCTGTGGCCGGCCATGCTGCGCGAGGTGGGCCGGCATGATCCCTCCATCCACAACACGCGCCGCTACACGGCGGAAGACGTGGAGTTCAATGGCGTGCGCGTGCCGGCCGGGCAGATGATCGTCGTCGTGCTGGCCAGCGCCTGCCATGATGCCTGTGAGCATGCGAAGCCTGTGGCGCCCGGCTTTGGCCATGGCTGCCACGTCTGTCCGGGCCAGTCCATCGCGCACACCATCGCCACGGCCTGTTTGCAGGCGTGGGCCGATGCGCTGGAACGCTTGCCGCTGGCGTGGACTTATCTGCCGTCGCTGAACGCCCGCATCCCCGTGTTTGCGCCAGGAGCCGGCGCATGATCGCCGTGATTTTTGAAGTCTGGCCCAGCGCCGAAGGGCGCCAGGAGTACCTGGACCTGGCGACGGCATTGCGGCCCTTGCTCGATGGCATCGATGGCTTCATTTCCATCGAACGCTTCAGCAGCCTGAGCGAGCCGGGTAAATTGTTGTCGCTCTCGTTTTTCCGCGACGAGGCGGCGCTGGATCAGTGGCGCCAACTGGAAGCGCACCGCGCGGCGCAATCGGCTGGCCGGCATGGCGTGTTTGATGATTACCGGCTGCGCATCGCCGGCGTGGTACGCGATTACGGCATGCTTGACCGGCAACAGGCGCCCGGCGACAGCCGCCAGCGCCACGATGCCTAGCGTTTAGCGGGGCAGCGCGCCCTGCGTGATCTTTACCTTGACCCGGTAGGCGGGTTCGGCCGCGTTCAGGGCGGGCGGCGTGGCCGGGTCGACGTCGAGCAGGGTGAACGTCAGGTGCTTGACGCTGACGGAACTGGCGGCGCCGGGCATGGAATCGGACAGCACGATATCCGTGGCGCCCGCGCTGTTGCGCAAACTGAAACTGTAGCTGACGTAGCCTTTCCACACGCACACGGCGCCCTTGCGGCAGCGGCTGTCGTTGACGCGCTCCAGTTTCAGGGTGTCAGTGGCCGTGATGGCGACCTGTTCGCCCGGCGAGAGCACGTGGGTGACGCTGCGCGGCGTGTTTTCCGCGTCGCCGGCGCTGCCGGCCGCGCCGCAGCCGGCCAGCACGGCCAGGCAAGCGATGAATATGGGTAATAGCCAGCGACGGCAGGAGTCATGGAGGTAATGCATATTTTTCCTTTCAGGTGGAGCGTCCCCGGCGCGGCCTCCGCGCAGAGGATAATAGTAACAAAATGATATTTTCCCGGCGCGCCATAGGCATGCTGCGGATGAATTGATGCGCCGACCACGCGGCGCGCCGATTACTGCGTAGAATGGCTGTTTTGAAAATCAGGAAACAACCATGAAAAAAACTGCCCTGGCGAAAAGCGATGCCAAGAAACTGATGGGAAAGATGAATGTTCCCGGCGCCGGCGCATTCGGTAAGGAAGCGGTGGTCGTCGACCGCCGCGAGCAGCGCAAGCGCGATCAGGCCCTGGGTCTGGTGCCCTTCGCCGTCAAGCTGAACAGCGACCTGGTCTTGCAATTGCAGACCCTGGCCAAGGAGCGCGACGCGGATCTGAATGAATTGGTCGCCGAGCTGATCACCAAGGGCTTGGCTGCAGCGTAAGGGCTAACAATGTTTATCTGTTGATAAACATCAAACTGTAAAACTAAAAGGCGCCTTGCGGCGCCTTTTGCATTGTGGCATTGCTTTCGATTACACGTAAGCGGCCAGCGCGCCCTTCATTTTTTTCAGCGCCGCCACTTCGATCTGGCGGATGCGCTCGGCCGATACGCCGAACTCTTCTGCCAAAGCGTGCAGGGTGGCGCCGGAACCGTCGTCGTTGGCCAGCCAGCGTGCTTCAATGATGCGGCGCGAACGGGCGTCGAGCTTGCCCAGGGCCGTTTCCAGGCCTTCCGATTGCAGGCGCGTCACTTGCTTCGCTTCCAGTACCTTGGTCGGCTCGCTTTGCTCCGACGACAGGTAGGCGATCGGCGAAAACTTGTCGTCTTCATCGTCGGTCGGCGATTCCAGGGCGATGTCGCGGCCGCTCAAGCGCGTTTCCATCTCGATGACTTCTTCGCGCTTCACGTCGAGCAGCTTGGCCAGCGCATCGATCTGCTTGGGTGTCATCGCGTCCAGGCCCGTCTTGTGGCTGCGCAGGTTGAAGAACAGCTTGCGCTGGGCCTTCGTCGTCGCGACCTTGACCAGGCGCCAGTTTTTCAGGATGTACTCATGCATCTCGGCTTTCACCCAGTGCATGGCGTACGACACCAGGCGCACGCCCTGGTCCGGATCGAAACGTTTCACGGCTTTCATCAAGCCGATATTGCCTTCCTGAATCAGGTCGGCATGCGGCAAGCCATAGCCCAGGTAGCCGCGGGCAATCGAGACCACCAGGCGCAGGTGCGACAGCACCAGTTCTTGCGCGGCGGCCAGGTCATTTTTTTCGCGCAGGCGTGTCGCCAGCGAAATTTCTTCGTCGTGGGTCAACATGGGCAGGCGGTTCACGGCCGAGATATAGGCGTCGATATTGCCCAGATTGCCAGTGAACCCGAGGCCCAGCGCATTATTTTTGGTCGGAACCAATGCGGACGTTGCGGACATCATAGTCATGTTTTCTCCCTCGTAGTCTTGCTTTGTTCCAGTTGGCCATGTCACGCGACGTGGCCTGATTGTCTGTTCGGTTTTGCGTATTCGGTCTTGCACTTTGCAGATCGCGGCTCCATCTATATCTGGCGCCTATGGCGGTTCTGCTGTTGGTATGTGCCTATATTAGCACTCTCTGCTTGAGAGTGCCAATCAGCACATTTAATCGTCCCGATAGCCTAAATACTATGGCGATTTATAAGTTGATACTTTATCTAAAACACGCCGCCAGGGCGCCTGGACACTGCAGTGTGCACCTGTTTGGTCGCGCCTGAAAGGGCCGCACGCCTCTTGACGACAACGTAGGTAGTCTACGGGCGCAAGCTGAAGCGAACCTTAAGAATACTTGCTAAATATCAAGATAACCACAGTATGGGGTGGATATTAAAAAAACAAGGGGAGGGTGAAACGTATGGCGACGCCAGTGGCGCCGCCATGGGAGGGAAGGTCAGTTCAGGCGCGCCAGGTGGCGCTGCACGCAGAGAAAGGCGCCGATCAGGCCCAGGCCGGCGCTGACGGCCAGCAAGCCAGCCATCGGCAGCGGCGCCAGCGGCACCAACTGGAACTCGGACGCATACAGGCGGGCAAACTCGGCAATCGCGGTATTGAGCGGTTGCAAGGCCAGCGCCACGGCACCCAGCGCCAGCGCACCGGCGCACAGGCCCAGCAGGGCGCCCGTGTAATAGAAGGGGCGGTGGATGAAGGTGTCGGTGGCGCCGATCAATTTCGAGATGCTGATTTCATCGCGCTGCTGCATCACTTGCAGGCGGATGGTGTTGAAAACCACGGCGATCACGGCCACGCCCAAAGTGATCGCCAGCAGCAACAGCACCAGGCGCAGCACGCCCAGCAGGGCCGCCAGGCGCTTGACCCAGGCCGAATCGACTTGCGCCGATTCCACGAATGGCAGCTGGCGCAACTGTTCCGCCACCGCATCGACATCCTGTGCTTCGCTGGCGCTGCTGAACGCATCGAGTTTCAATACATAGCTGTCGGGCAGGGGATTGTCGCCCAGGGTGCTGAGCACGTCGGCCAGGCCGTTCTTGTTTTTCAGGGTGTCGAGCGCCTGTTCGCGCGGGATGAAGAGGATCTTCGCTTTTTGCGCACCCACGATCTTGCGCATGGAACTGGCCAGGGCCACGGCTTGCTCGCGCGGCGTGTCGATTTTCAGGAAAACGCTGATTTCCGGGTCGACCGACATCTGTTCCGACATCGGGCGCACATTGTCGAGCATGGTCAAGCCGGCGAACGGCAGCGACAGGGCGATGGCGACGACGAGCACGTTCAACAGGAAGCCGCCTGGCGACTTGCGCAAATGGATCAGCGCCGAGCCCAGGGCGAAGCGGTGTTGGCGGAACCAGCCTCTCATGCCTGTTCTCCCTGCGCATCGTCCGGGTCGGGGGATGGCGCAAAATCGGGATCGGGCGGTGCGAAGACGGGCGCCTGCGTGGCCTTGTCGATGGCCACCAGCTGGCCGTTTTTCAGGTGGATCACGCGGGCGGCGGCGTCGAGCATCTGTTCGTCATGGCTGGAAATGAGGCAGGTCACGCCCACCGAATGAAACGCTTTCAGGGCGTCGAGCACCTTATTGGCGCTGGCGCGGTCCAGGTTGGCCGTCGGTTCGTCGGCCAGGATGATCTGCGGCCGATTGACGATGGCGCGCGCGATGGAGACGCGCTGCTGTTCCCCGCCTGACAGCGACAGGGGACGCGCCATGGCGCGGTCCAGCAGTCCCACTTTGTCGAGCGCGGCGCGGGCGCGCTGCTCGGCTGCCGCCTTGTGGGCGCCGACGACGAGCAGCGGCAGCATGACGTTGGCCAGGATGGAGCGGTCGTTGAGCAGTTTTTGCTGCTGGAAGATCAGGCCCATGTTACGGCGCAAAAAGGGCACCCCGGCCGGCTTGATCTTCGCCATGTCCTGGCCATTGACGATCAGCTTGCCCGAGCTGGGGCGTTCCATGGCTGCGATCATTTTCAGCAGGGTGGACTTGCCTGCGCCGGAGGGGCCGGCCAGAAAGACCAGCTCGCCTTTGGCAATATTGAGTGAAATGTCGCTGAGCGCCACGGCGTCGGACGAGTATTGCTTGGAGACGTGCTGAAATTCAATCATGTAGGCTTATCCGAGCAGCGCTTCAACAAATTCGGCAGCCACGAAAGGCTGCAAGTCTTCAATTTTCTCACCGATGCCGATGAAATACACGGGCACGGGGCGCACGCGGGCGATCGCCGCCAGCACGCCGCCCTTGGCGGTCCCGTCCAGCTTGGTGATCACCAGGCCGCTCAACTGCAGGGCATCGTCGAAGGCCTTCACTTGCGTGAGGGCATTCTGGCCCGTGTTGCCGTCGATGACGAGCAGGATTTCATGCGGCGCGCCCTCCATGCCTTTGCCGATCACGCGCTTGATTTTCTTCAATTCTTCCATCAGGTGCAACTGCGTCGGCAAGCGGCCTGCCGTGTCGACCATCACCACGTCGATACCGCGCGCTTTCGCCGATTGCACGGAGTCGTAGGCCACGGCGGCCGGGTCGCCCGATTCCTGCGAGATGACGGTGACGTTGTTGCGCTCGCCCCAGACCATCAATTGTTCGCGCGCGGCGGCGCGGAAGGTGTCGCCTGCGGCCAGCAGCACGGATTGATTGTTCGACTGCATGTGCTTGGCCAGCTTGCCGATGGTGGTGGTCTTGCCGGCGCCATTCACGCCGGAAATCATCATCACCAGCGGCTTATGGCGGCCCAGCTCGAAGCGTTTTTCCAACGGCGAGAGCAGGTCGGTCAACAGCACCTTCAGCGCGGCCTTGACGGCGGCGGCGTCGAGCAGCTTGTCTTCCTTGACCTTTTTCTTCAATTCCGTGAGCAGGAATTCGGTGGCGTCGATGCCCGCGTCGGACATCAGCAAGGCCGCTTCCAGCTCTTCGTACAGGGCGTCGTCGATCTTCGCGCCGACGAACAGCACGGATAAAGTGTTCGAGGTTTTCGACAGGCCGGCTTTCAGGCGCGTCATCCACGATTTTTTCTCGGGTTCGGCGGCCACGATCACGGGCACGAGCTCGGCCGGTGCGCCGCTCAGGGGCGCAGCGGAGGGAGCAACTGCTGGCGGGGCAGGCGGCGTGGCGGCAGGAAGGACGAGGGGCTCGGCTGGCGCAGCCTCGGGAGTGACGGTTTTTTTCTTGAAGAAACTAAACATGGATGTGTGGTGGCGGGTGCTGACCTAAGGCCCGGCGGCGCCGGACACTGTTGTTACGGGCTATTCTACCAGAGCGCGCCCGGCCCTTCATGCTTTACTGTTCGATTGGCAACATTGCGTGGCTATCCACGGAGATCGCCGCAGTTGCCCCGCTTTCCAGCCGGTTCAGTGGGTTTGTAGGGCGCGCGCCTGATGGCGGCGGCGCCAGTCGGCGATGCTTTCCTCGACTTGCCGCAAGTCCAGTACATGCAAAAAAGGCGGCGGCTGCCTGGTCAGCACGGGACTGCGGCCGCCAGCCCACAATTCCATGTCTGGCGGCAAGCTCGCATGCAACTGCTGCAGGCTGTCGCGCGTCTGCCTTTGCTTGCTGGCGCTGGAGAACGATAGCGCCACGATGTCGGCCCGCTGCGAGTGCGCGGCCGCGACGATGTCCGTCAGCGGCGTTTCCACCCCCAGCGACATGCAATGGGCGCCGGCCGCCGCACACAGCGCTTCGGCCATCAGCAGGCCCAGGCCATGACGCTCCTGCGGCAAGGTACTGAGGACGATGCGCGGCGTGCGCGTGGACGGGCTGCTTGCTTGCGGTAGGGAAAAAATGGCATGGCGCATCACCGTCTGCAGGGTTTCGCTATACAGATGCTCTTCATACACGGCCAGGTCGCCGCAAGCCCACGCTTCGCCCACCATGCCGGTGAGGGGCGCGATGACGTCGATGGTGAAGGCTTTCAAGCCCAGCACGGCCAGCGCGTGGCGCAGGGCATCGCCCAATTCCGCCATCTGGTGGCCACGGCACAGGGACAGGTAGTGCGCCAGTTGCGGTTGCGGCGCAGGTGGCGCCGTGCTGCCCGCGCTGGCCAGTTGCTGCAGTTGCAAGGTGCTGTGCTGCATGATTTTACCCGGACGAAATCCGAGATCCAGCAGGCGCTTGACCATGCGCAATTTTTGCACTTGCTCGGCCGGGTAGCTGCGCTCGCCGAAGGCATCGCGCTGGGGCTGGGGAAAGGCGTAGCGGCGTTCCCACACACGCAAGGTTTCCTTGGCCAGCCCCGTGTCGCGTTCGACATCGCTGATGCTGAAGGCGGAAGGGGATTGCAGTGGTTGCAGGTCGGTATCCATACAGGGGGCTTGCTTGCATGCCAAAAGAACGTGGAATGCATTTTACGCCTTCCGTCGCGCCGGACCAAATAGCTGAATCCGATTGAAAGTTGCTTGCGTATAAATTTGTGAGCGGCTCGCGCCCTCATTGACATGAATCAATATTTAATTGATTATTGATTTTGTCCTGGACAAACTTTATGCGGATACTGTTATGAAAATCGCCGTCGTTGGAGCGGGAATTGCCGGTTTGTCGTGTGCCTATCGGCTGGCGCAGGCGGGCCAGGACGTCACCTTGTACGAGGCGGGCGACTATTTTGGCGGCCACAGCCATACGGTGGATGTCACGCTCGATGGCGTCACGCATGGCGTCGACACGGGTTTTCTCGTGTTTAACCACGCCACTTACCCGCACCTGGTGCAGCTGTTCCAGGAGCTGGGCGTCGAAGCGGCCGACAGCGACATGTCGTTTTCCGTGAAAATGCCCTTGGGTACCGCGCCCGATGCCCGCGTGCTGGAATGGGCGGGGGCCAATCTGGACACCGTATTTGCCCAGCGCAGCAATCTGCTGCGCCCCGCCTTCTTGCGCATGCTGCGCGATATCCTGCGCTTCAACCGGCAAGCCAGCGCCCTGGCCACGGCCAGCTTGCCGGCGCCGGCCATGTCGCTGGGCGAGTTCCTCGACCTGCATGCCTACGGCGCCGAGTTCCGCCATTGGTATTTATTGCCGATGGCCGCCTGCATCTGGTCGTGTCCGGCGCGCCAGATGCTGGCCTTTCCGCTGGCCACCTTCATCCGCTTCTGCCACAACCATGGCTTGCTGCAAGTCAGTGACCGGCCGCAATGGCGCACGGTGCGGGGCGGAGCGCGCGTGTATGTGGAAAAACTGCTGGCGGGCATTGCGCAGCAGCGCCTGGCGTGTCCCGTGCTGGCCGTGCGCCGCCAGTCGCACGGCGGCGCGCGCATGGTCGAGTTGCATACGGCCGCCGGCGTCGAGCATGTCGATCACGTGGTGCTCGCTTGCCACAGCGACCAGTCGCTGGCCCTGCTGGCCGATATTCGCGACGACGAGCGCCGAGTGCTCGAAGCCGTGCGCTACCAGCCGAATCGGGCCGTGCTGCATACGGATGCGTCTTGCCTGCCGCAGCGCCGCCGTGCCTGGTCGGCCTGGAATTACCAGGGCCGGCCGGCCGCGCACGGCGAGGCGCCGCAAGTATGCGTGCATTATTTGCTGAACCAGTTGCAACCTTTACCCTTCAGCACGCCCGTCATCGTCTCGCTCAATCCGCTCGATGAGCCCGATCCGGCCAAGGTAATCGACGCGTTTTCGTATGCCCACCCCGTGTTCGATGGCGCGGCCATTGCCGCCCAGGCGCGCCTGGCCGGCTTCCAGGGCGCGCAGCACACCTGGTTTGCGGGTGCCTGGACGGGCTATGGCTTTCATGAAGACGGCTTGAAATCGGGCCTGGCCGTGGCAGCAGCGTTGAACGGCATGGCGTCGGCGGAGCTCGGTCATGCCGCGTGAGCTCTCTCCGCCCGTGCCGCCGCAGCCCCAGCTGTGCCTGGGACGGGTGCGCCATGCGCGGCTGCGCCCGCGTCCGCATGCTTTCAGTTACGGCATGTTTTATCTGCGCCTGCCCCTGCGCAGCCTGGGCGTGCAGGATTTTCCCGCCCGCTTGATCTCGCGTAACCGCGTCAATGTGCTGGCCTTCCGCGACAGCGACCATGGCGATGGCACGACGCCGCTGCTGGAGTGGATTGATGGCTTGCTGCACCAGCATGGCGTGATGGATGCGGGTGGTGAAATCTGGCTGCAAGCCATGCCGCGCATGTTCGGTTATGTCTTCAATCCCGTCAGTTTCTGGTTTTGCCACCGCCCGGATGGCGTGCTGCGCGCCGTGGTCTGTGATGTGCGCAATACCTTTGGCGAGCGCCATCTTTACTTGCTCGAGCAGGGCGGCGCCATCGCGTATGGCAGCGAACTGCTTGCCAAGAAAATTTTCCATGTCTCGCCGTTCTGCAAGGTGGAGGGCAATTATCGTTTCCGTTTCCTGCGCAACCATGAACAGGGCGGCGAGCGCCACCTGGCCCGGGTCGATTACGACGACCTCGACGGTCCGCTGCTGCAAACGAGCTTGTCCGGCACGGCGCAGCCGCTGCGCGATGGCGCCATCGCCTGGGCCTTGCTGCGCTACCCCCTGATGACGTTTGGCGTGATGGCGCGCATCCATTGGCAAGCCTTGCGCCTGTGGCTGCGCCGCGTGCCGTTTTTCAGCAAACCCCTTCCCCCACAAGAAAAGGTGTCCCGATGAGCTCCGATTCCCTGCCGACCGGCATGCATGCGCGCAGCAGTTCCACTATCTCGCATGAGCATCTGGATATGCCCGCCACCGGGCGCATGATTGTGCGCCTGCTGGAAAAATTGCAATATGGCGCCCTGCGCCTGCGCACGCCCGATGGGCGTATCTTGCTGTACGGCGACGGCGGCCACCCGGTCACCCTGGACTTGCACAACTGGCGCCTGTGCTCGGCCGTGCTGCGCTCGGGCGACATCGGCTTTGCGGAAACGTTTATTGCCGGCGATTGGCGCACCGACAATTTGCCGGGCCTGATCGAATTGATGATACGCAACCGTGCGCAGATCGAATCGCTGATCTACGGCAATTGGTGGGGCAACCTGATCTACAAGGTCAGGCATTTGCTCAACCGCAATTCACGCGCCGGCAGCAAGAAAAATATCCACGCCCATTACGACATCGGCAACGCCTTTTATCAGCTGTGGCTGGATCCGTCGATGACGTATTCGAGCGCCCTGTTCAGTGCAGGCGCCAGCCTGGAACAGGCGCAGGGTGCGAAATACGCGCGCATCGCCGACCAGCTGCAATTGCAGCCGCAGCTGGGTCAGCGCGTGCTGGAAATCGGCTGCGGCTGGGGCGGCTTTGCGGAAACGGTGGCGCGTGACTACGGCGCTCACGTGACGGGCCTGACCTTATCGAGCGAACAACTGGCGTATGCGCGCCAGCGCCTGCAAAACGCGGGGCTGGCGCAACAGGCCGATTTGCAACTGTGCGACTACCGCGACAGCCATGGCCAGTACGACGCCATCGCCTCGATCGAGATGTTCGAAGCCGTGGGCCAAAGCTACTGGCCCGGCTATTTCGCCTGCGTGGCGCGCAACCTGAAACAGGGAGGGCGTGCCTGCATCCAGACCATCGTCATCGCCGACGCCTTGTTCGAGCGCTACAGCAAGAGCACGGATTTCATTCAACAGTACATTTTCCCGGGCGGCATGCTGCCATCGCCGGCCGAGTTTCGCCGCGCCGCCGAGGCGCAGGGCTTGCGCGTGGTGGACGCCTTCAGCTTTGGCCTCGACTATGCGGAAACCCTGCGCCAGTGGCGCGCCAGCTTCCTGGCCCAGCGCACGGCGCTGGAAAAACAGGGTTTCGACGGCCGTTTCCTGCTGACCTGGGAGTTTTACCTGGCGTATTGCGAGGCCGCCTTCCAGGCGCACAACACGGATGTGATGCAATTTACCCTGATCAAGGACTGACCATGCGCCGTTTGCTTGCCGCTGTTGTGCTGTCGTTGAGCATGTTCGGTGCTGTGGCCGCGCCGCCTGCCTTTATCGCTGCCGACGTGCCCGAAGCGCGGCTGGCGGGGGAGGGCGAGTATACGTGGTTCGGCATGCGTATTTATCGCGCGCAACTGTGGGTGGGCGCGAATGGTTACCAGGGCGCGGCGTCGGCAACGGCGCCTTTTGTGCTGGAATTGCGCTACGCGCGCGCGCTCGATGGCAAGAAGATCGCCGAGGCCAGCTATGAACAGATGCAGAAGATAGGCGCAGGCACCGAGGCGCAGCGCCTGGCGTGGCTGGCCACCATGCAGCGCATCTTTCCTGACGTCAAGGAAGACCAGCGCATAGCGGGCGCCTACCGGGCCGGCATCGCGCCCGGCGTGCGCTTTTATCTCGATGGCAAGGTGCTGGCTGACGTGAGCGATGGCGACTTTGCGCGCGCCTTCTTCGCCATCTGGCTGTCGCCCGATTCGACGGCGCCCAAGCTGCGCGGCGCGCTGTTGCAGCATGCGGCGCCGCTGCCATGAATGCCGGGGCCAGCGCCTTGACCTTGCCGGCCTTGTTCCAATATGGCCTGTTCGGCTTGCCGCTGGCCATGCTGGCGCTGCCCATCTATATATATGTGGCGCCGTTTTATGCACAGCGCAGCAGTCTTGATCTGGCGCAGATCGGCGCCGTGCTGCTGGCGGCGCGCATCGCCGCCGCCTTCATCGACCCGGCCCTGGGTGCCTGGATGGCGCGCGGCGGGCGCAGCTATGCCGTATATGTCGGCGCTGCGCTACCGTTGCTGTTGCTGGGCTTTGGCGCCTTGTTCCATCCGCCATCGCTGTCGCATGGGGCTGCCCTGGCCTGGTTCCTGGCTGCCTTGCTGCTCGTCTACACCGCCTATGGCCTGGCTGGCATCGCGCACCAGAGCTGGGGCGCGGCGCTGAGCCAGGCGCCCACGCAGCGGGCGCGGGTGGCGGCCGTGCGCGAAGGCTGCGGCTTGCTTGGCGTGATCCTGGCGGCGGGGCTGACTTCCGTGCTCGGCTATGACGGCTTGTCGCTGGCCTTTGCCGTCTGCCTGCTGGCGACGGGCGCGCTGCTGCTGGCGCGCGCGCCGCGTCCGGCCTTGCGCAGTGCCGGGGAGGTGGTCGCCGGCAGTGGCTGGAAAATCCCGTTGCGCCAGCGCGCGTTTCGCTGGCTGTTCGCCGTCTTGCTCGTCAATGGCGTGGCCGCCGCCATCCCCGCCACCCTGTTTCTGTTCTTTGCCGGCGATTATCTGCGCCTTGGACATTACGCGGGAGCGTTCCTGATTGTGTACTTTTGCGCGGCAGCCGCTTCGATGCCCCTGTGGGTGGCTCTGGCGCGCCGCTTTGGTGAAGCGCGCGCCTGGGGCGGTGCCATGCTGCTGGCCGCTTCCGTGTTTGTCTGGGCCTATGGCCTCGACGCAGGCGCTGCCTGGGGCTTTGCCGGCATCTGTCTGCTGTCGGGCCTGGCGCTGGGCGCCGACCTGGCCTTGCCGCCGGCCCTGCTGGCAGGGCTGATCGGCGCGGCCGGCCATGCGGGGCGGCACGAAGGGGCGTATTTCGGCTGGTGGAACTGGGGCGTGCAAATGAGCCTGGCGTTGGCGGCCGGCATCGCCTTGCCCCTGCTGGCCTGGCTTGGCTATGTACCGGGCAGCAGCACAGGCTTGCCGGCCCTGTCGGCGGCCTACGCCTTGTTGCCCTGCGTCCTGAAACTGCTGGCGGCGTTGCTGCTGTGGCGCGCGCCTTTACAACATATATATAGTGAACCCACGGAGTATCGACCATGCACCTCATGAGATCCTGCCAGCGCGGCGTGGCTGCTGCGGCCTTGCTGCTGGCGCTGGCTGCCTGCTCGACGCCGCCCACGCCGGCCATGTACGCGCAGGAACTGCCGCTGCTGGACTTGCAACAGTACTTCAATGGCACGCTCGATGCTTACGGCATCTTCCAGGATCGCTCTGGCAAGGTGGTCAAGCGCTTCACGGTGGTGATGCGGGCCAGCTGGGTGGGCGAGACGGGTACCCTGGACGAGGATTTCACGTACGCGGATGGCAGCCGGCAACGGCGCGTGTGGACCCTGCGCAAGACGGCGCCCGGGCGCTTCATCGGCACGGCGCCCGACGTGGTCGGCGAGGCCATCGGCGAAGTGGCAGGCAATGCGCTGCGCTGGCAATACGTGCTGGCGCTGCCCGTCGATGGCACGGTGTACCACGTCGACTTCGAGGACTGGATGTTCCTGATGGATGACAAGATCATGCTCAACCGTGCCGCCATGAGCAAATTCGGTTTTAGCCTGGGTGCCGTCACTTTATCGTTCAGCAAGCGTCCACAGGCGGCCCCATGAATCGCAAGATCACCAATTGGGCCGGCAAGCGCGTGTGGATCATCGGCGCCTCCAGCGGCATCGGCGCCGCGTGCGCCACCTTGCTGCTGGAGCAGGGCGCGTGCGTGGCCTTGTCGGCCCGCCATCGCGCCAGTCTGGAACTGCTGTGCGAGGGGCAGCCGCTGGCGCAGGCATTGCCGCTCGATATCACCCAGCCCGCGCAGTTGCGGGCCGTCTGCGCGGACTTGCAGCAGCAGTGGACGCATATCGACCTGATACTGGTAGTCGCTGGCGGCTATCAGGCCATGCGCGCCGATAGCTTCGACCTGGAGGCGGCGCAGGGATTGCTGGCCCTGAATGTGGGCGGCGTCTTCAATTGCCTGGAGCAGGCCTTGCCGTGGCTGTTGCGCCAGGGCTGCGGCGGCATCGGCATCGTCGCCTCGGTGGCCGGCTATGGCGGCTTGCCCAAGGCGCTCGCGTACGGCGCCAGCAAGGCCGCGTTGATCAACCTGACAGAGTCGCTGTACCTGGATTTGCATGGGCGCGGGATTGATGTGTATCAAATCAATCCCGGTTTTGTCGCCACGCCCTTGACGGCGGACAACGATTTCAAGATGCCTGCCCTGATGACGGCGCACGACGCGGCGGCCGCCATGCTCGACGGCATCGAGCGGGGCCAGTTTCACATCCACTTCCCCAAACGCTTCACGAATACCCTGCGCCTGGCGCGGCTGTTGCCGTACCGGGCTTATTTTTGGCTGATCCGCAAGGTGACGGGCGTATGAACGCAAGCAGCCAGGATGCGGGGCAGACGGAAGGCGCGCTGGCGCGCCTGGTGGCGTTCTACGAGCACTTGAGCATCGAGAGCCTGGCCCAGTTGGGCGCCGTGTACGCGCCGGACGCCCATTTCAAGGACCCGTTCAACGAGGTGGTGGGACATGCCGCCATCCTGGCCATCTTCGAGCACATGTTCGTGCAAGTCGATGCGCCGAGGTTTGTCGTGCTGGAAAGCCTGGGGCGGGGGAGGCAAGCCTTCCTGACGTGGGAGTTTCGTTTCCGCATGAAACGCCTGGTATCTGGTGAACAATGTATTCGTGGCGCAACACATGTGCGCTTCGATACGCAGGGGCGGGTGGTCTTGCACCGCGATTATTGGGATGCCGCCGAAGAATTGTATGAAAAACTGCCTCTGCTGGGCGGTTTCATGCGCATGCTCCGGCGCGCCAGCCGGCGCTAAGCTTGTTTCTTGATGCTTTTCAGCAAAAAATCCAAAAAAGAAAAAGAAAATTGTGTGAAATTGAGCAGTGAAAAACTTGATTTTGATCAATGTGTCGTTTTTTAGACACAAATATGTCAAAATATTGAGAAGGCAACATTGTAAGAAATTGTTTCAACTAATGTGCATTTTGCAAGTAATAGTCGTCCTCATCCGTTGCTATCGGGTAGCGAACGCATGCATGGCAAAACAGGGAAAACATTTCAATGTGAGCAATTTAAATTACCTGAAAGTCAGTAATTTACTTGGCACTCTGGCTATTTTTTGGACGCGTACGCCGACGTGCGAATTTGCGCCTACGCCCCTGAATAATGCGGCAATGCACCAAAACAGGGCGCATTATTTACCGTTTTTGGGCATCCGGCAGCAAACATTGGCGATGCCGTGTATGCTTCGTCCCGTTTATCCATTATCACCTGACAAATTGTGCGCTTTGTCGCGTAAGTCTTGGAGGGTAAATGATGGGTAAAGCATGTTGACGTTTTAATCATTCGCCTGATACTGTTGCACTAATACAACGGGTGCCAGCAAGCCATGCGCTATGATGGAATGGTCAATCAGGCCAATGCATTGGTTGGCAAGGGGCACTGGCTCTGTCGCGTAGTACGGTTGGCGATGGTCGGAATGCCTGTAAAAGCACCCGGCCTGGTACCGGAAGTAACATGTTGGAACTTGATGGAATGTGAAACGGTCGTTATAGTGCCGATTCCGGTGCCCTTTGAGCACCGAACCGGCGCACGAATGACGGTCGTTATGCAGCCTTCAAGCTTATCGGTGCAATAGCGTACCGATACCGATATGAATGTTCCCCTGACCGGAACAGCAATGTGGCAGGTGGAGACCTTGCCCTCACTCATAAAAAGCGCTCTGTTAGAGCGCAGCTCGAGATGCATAGGCTGTATTACTTTTTGCTTCAAAAATTAAAGGAAATCGCAATGAAAAAAACTCTGATCACCCTGGCAGTCCTGGCAGCAGCCACTGGCGTAGCCCAAGCTCAATCGAGCGTTGTTATCTACGGTACCGTTGACGCTGGTTTCGTCAGCGAGCGCGGCGGCGCAGCCGGCAACACCAACAAACTGGACAGCGGCGTTGCTTCGGCTTCCCGTCTGGGCTTCAAAGGCACCGAAGATCTGGGCAGCGGCCTGTCGGCACTGTTCGTTCTGGAGTCGGGCTTCGGCGTTGACAACGGTACGCAAGACAAAGCCGGTTCGATCTTCAATCGTCAATCGTACATCGGTCTGAGCAGCAAAACGACCGGTACCCTGACCCTGGGTCGTCAATACACGCCTTGGTACAACACCCTGTCGAAAGTTGCTGATCCATTCGCAGTGGGCTACGCTGGTTCCGCCAAGAACCTGTTCCCATCGAAAGCACTGACCCGCACCAGCAACACCGTGCTGTACACCTCGCCAAACTTCAACGGCTTTGACGCTGACGTGGCTTACACCTTCGGCGAAAAAGCTGAGTCGAACAAAATCGGCCGTCAAATCGGCGCGTCGGTTGGTTACTCGAACGGTCCTTTGAATGCTCGTCTGGCTTACAACACCACCAGCAACGATACCGCAACCACCGAAGCTGGTAGCGCACGCAACTGGTTGGCTGCAGCTAACTACGACTTCGCAGTTGCTAAAGCTTACATCGCGTACGGCTCCAACAAAGGTAACAACAGCGCTGTAGCTAACAACGCCAAGGAAAACGCGGACGGTACGTTCTCGACGACCAACTCGTTCAACTACAACACCGCTGCTTACAGCAACGACAGCAACAACATCCTGGTCGGCGCAACCGTACCTGTTGGTCCAGCTGGCACCGTGATGGCTTCGTTCATCCGCACGAACGACAAAGCTGGCACGAACGCTGATGCTGATCAATGGGCAGTGGGCTACTCCTACGCTCTGTCGAAGCGCACCAGCACCTACGCTTCGTACGCTAAAATCAAGAACAAAAACAACGCTGGCTACACCGTTGGTAACAACAGCAATGTTGGTACGGGCGACAAAGCCTTCAACGTTGGTGTTCGTCACTCGTTCTAATATTCGCGCAAGCGAAGCTTAGTACCGCTAAGGCATCCCTTCGGGGATGCTGCAAGCAAAGAAACGCGCTGTCTGGCTTCGGCCTGGCGGCGCGTTTTTGCATGGGCGGCGCCAGTTATAATGGCGCCGTTACTCAAGTAAAGGAATGCCATGTCTCCATTCAAATCGCCGCGCCTGGCTGTCATGCTGGCCGCGCTGTTGCTCGTCAGCGTCACGGGTGTCGCCTTCGCCGCGGTCAAGGGCAAGAAACCGGCCGGACTGGAACGCTATGGCGTGGCCGTCTACTCGGACCTGTGCCTGCAAAAGGATAGCGGCGAAATCGGCGGCCAGCGCGTGACCCTGCACCGCTTTGCCGAGGCCGATTCCGTCATCTACGAATTCACGGCAGGCGCCCTGAGCTGGCCCATCGTCGCCAGCGACGTCAACCTGGACGCCGCCACGGGCGCCTTCGACTTCACCATCGCCGGCGCCGACAGCGAAGAGCGCACCATCGTCGGCAAGTTTTCCAAAGATGGGCAGACCCTGACGCTGGAAGGCGACTACTGCGGCGGCAATGTGCGCATGCCCATGAAATTGAGCCGCGTGCGCGATTTCGGCCGTCCCTTGAAAAACTGCACGCCATGCCCGCCGGTGCCGGAAGCGCCGGCGCCAGCACAGGACAGCGCCGAGGCGCCCGCCGCCTGAGTTGTTGTGACTTGCGCATGAAAAAGGCCCGGTATCGACCGGGCCTTTTTCATTTCTCGCCCTGCAAGGGACTTATTTGGCCGCCTGCGCCTTTTCCGCCGTGGCGCGGATGGTGGTCAGGGTGGCGTTCGGCGTGATCAGGTTGCCGTCGTAGCGCAGCTCGATAAGTGCCGGCAAGTTGTGCGCCCTGGCGTGCGCCAGGGCCCGCTGCAGGGCAGGGGCGAACTCTTCTGTCGTATTCACCACTTCGCCATGCGCGCCATATGCTTGCGCCAACGCCGCAAAATCCGGGTTATGCAAGGTCGTGCCCGAGACGCGGCCCGGGTAATCGCGTTCCTGGTGCATGCGGATGGTGCCAAACATCTGGTTATTGAAGACGATGATGACCACGCCCGCCTGGTATTGCACGGCCGTCGCCAGTTCCTGGCCATTCATCATGTATTCGCCATCGCCGGCAAAGGTGATCACGGTGCGCTCCGGATGCACGATCTTCGCCGCCACGCCGGACGGCACGCCATAGCCCATGGCGCCGTTGGTCGGCGCCAGCTGCGTGCGCATGCCGCCGTAGCGGTAGAAACGGTGCGCCCACGAGGCGTAATTGCCGGCGCCGTTCGTCAGGATGGTGTCGTGGGGCACCTGCGCCATGATCTCCTGCGTCACTTGCCACAGATCCAGCGCTGCCTGGCCATCCTGGAAGATGGGCGGGCGCTGCTGGTAGGCAGCCAGCTCGGCCTTGGCTTCGGCCGGCGTATGGTTCCATGCGGAAGCGTCGACGGTGCCCATGGCGGCCAGCATGGCGCAGACTTGCGGCATGCCGCTGTTGATCATCAGCTCGGCCTGGTAAACGCTGCCCAGCTCCTCGGCATCGGTATGGATGTGCACCAGGCGCTGGCGCGGTACGGGCGAGTCGAACAGGGTGTAGCCGCCCGTCGTCATTTCTCCCAGGCGCGGGCCGATGGCGATGACCAGGTCGGCATTTTTCACGCGCGCGGCCAGTTTCGGGTTGATGCCGATGCCGACGTCGCCGATGTAGTTCGGGTGGGCATTGTCGAGCAAGTCCTGGAAGCGGAAGGCGCAGGCGACGGGCAAGTGGTTCGCTACCGCAAACTGTTGCAGGTCGGCGCATGCTTGCGGCGTCCAGGTGGTGCCTCCCAGCAAGACCAGCGGTTGCTTCGCGGCGGCCAGCATGGCGCGCAGCTGCTGCACCTGGGCGTCTGAGGGCGCCGCCTGCACGGGCTGGTAGGCGCGCGTGTCGGCGACAGTCGCCATGGAAAT
This sequence comes from Janthinobacterium breve, assembly GCF_051380895.1. NCBI lineage: Bacteria > Pseudomonadati > Pseudomonadota > Betaproteobacteria > Burkholderiales > Oxalobacteraceae > Janthinobacterium > Janthinobacterium breve. Next base: position 74,218 of record NZ_JBNYXY010000016.1, read on the forward strand.
GAGCATGTCTTCCGGCAGGGCCAGCACCACGGGGCCGGGGCGCCCGCTGGTGGCCACCTGGAAGGCGCGCGCCAGGTATTCGGGAATGCGCTCGGCGCGGTCGATCTGCGCCACCCACTTGGCCATCTGGCCGTACATGCGGCGGTAGTCGATTTCCTGGAACGCTTCGCGGTCGACGAAATCATTGCCCACCTGGCCGATGAACAGGATCATCGGGGTGGAATCCTGGTAGGCCGTGTGCACGCCGATCGAGGCGTTGGTGGCGCCAGGCCCGCGCGTGACGAAACAGATGCCCGGCTTGCCCGTCAGCTTGCCGTAGGCTTCGGCCATGAAGGCGGCGCCGCCCTCCTGGCGGTTGATGATGAAGCGGATGCCCGAATCGTGCAGGGCGTCGAGCACATCCAGGTAGCTTTCGCCAGGCACGCCAAAGGCGGTGTCGACACCGTGGATCTGCAGGGCATCGACCAGGATCTGGCCGCCGGTACGGGATTGTTGCGTCATGTTCGGCTCTTTATATTCTAGTGGGGTGGCAAAGAAGTGGGGCAAGCGGTGCGCATGCGCTTGCATGCAAGCAGCTTGCCTCATTCTATGTGAGCCGATTTGGTCCGGCTTTTGAAATGGCGACACCGAATTACACAATCCCCCGGCGGCCATACCGCGCTTTTGCAGAAACATGCTGCGGCGCGGTACAATGGCGCGGGAAGCAGGCCAGACAGTCGCTGGCCGGCGCAGCAATGCGCTGGCGGGAGGAAGGTCCGGACTCCATAGAGCGGGGTGACGGTTAACGGCCGTCCGTCGAAAGCCGCAAGGTATAAGGCGAGGAATAGGGCCACAGAGACGAGCGTATTAAGTTACGGTGAAACGCGGTAACCTCCACCTGGTGCAATTTCAAATAGGCACGCGATGATGCTGCTCGCGGAGCGTGCGGGTAGAAAGCTTGAGCGCCCGAGTAATCTGGCGCCTAGAGGAATGACTGTCATAGCGCCAACCTGCAAGGGAAGGCGCCGTAACAAAATCCGGCCTACCGGCCTGCTTCACTTGAATTCTTGCTCCCTGGCCTGCCGGGGAGTGTATCGGCCGCAGCGGTTTGCCTGCTGCGCGCCGCCAAAAAAGCCCCCGCAACGGGGCTTTTTTTGTTTCTAAAAGTATAGCAGTTAAGATAAAGTTGTATATACAACTAAAGTGAACAATTGGTTAAAGTTTCCTCGTTTTAATTAATTGCTGCATTGCAAAAATAATTTCCCCGCGACAGGCCACCCCCGGAAAACAGGGCAGATACGCGCCATGGACGAATTTTTTTGCTTTAAACCAAGTCTTTTGCGGCGACTGATTGTTGTTGTGCCTGGATGACGAAACTATTGTCATGTGTCAACTAACTGTAAAAAATTCAATTTTTTGATTTCGTTTTTTTCGATGTTTACGGTAGGAAAACACATGTGTGCAGATGAGGTAGCACATTCACTATCTTTCATAAGTATCTAATTTATCGATATATTTTTATTTGAGACTCCTTCAACGATATGCGCTAAGTCCTTAATTTCATTAATAAAATTCCTGTTTTGCCAATCGGAAACCGCTTGACCACTATCTTTGCTTCCTCTAAAGTGGGCAACTGTGTGAAAAAGTGTGTTTTTGTGGGAAATTTCCCCTTTTCATCGTGATGCGCAAGCGTCGCAACCCAAGCTCAAAAAAGGTCTTCCGTGTTTCAAGGCGCGTCCGCAATCAATCTCGATGCCAAAGGCAGGATGTCTATCCCTGCCAAGCACCGTGACGCGCTGGCGATTCAATGCGAAGGCCGTTTGACCCTGACCAAACACCCCGATGGCTGCCTGCTGTTTTTCCCCCGTCCCGTGTGGGAAAGCCACCGCCAGCAAATCGCCGCCTGGCCCATGTCGGCGCGCGCCTGGCAGCGCATCTTCCTCGGCAACGCCGTTGACGTCGAGCTGGACTCGGCCGGCCGCGTGCTGATCTCGCCCGAATTGCGCAACGCCGTGGGGCTGTCGCGCGAAGTCATGATGATCGGCATGGGCAGCCACTTTGAAATATGGGATGCCGCCAGATTGGCCGACAAAGAACAGCAGGCGATCGATGCCGGCACCCCCGATGTACTTTCCAATTTTTCTTTCTAAGGCTCCGTAATGACACAACTCACGGTGCCGGAATTTCAGCATCGCACGGTGCTGCTCGATGAAGCGGTCGATGCGCTCGACCTGTCGGGCGACCGCGCGCACGGCATTTACGTCGATGGCACGTTTGGCCGCGGCGGCCATAGCCGCCTGATCTTGTCGCGCCTGGCGCCCGACGCGCGCCTGATCGGCTTCGACAAGGATTTGCAGGCCATCGCCACGGCCGAGCAGATCGGCGACCCCCGTTTCCAGATCGTCCATGACAGCTTTGCCACCATGACGGCCAGCCTGGCCGAACGTGGAGTGCAGCAGGTGGACGGCATCCTGCTCGACCTGGGCATCTCGTCGCCGCAAGTCGACGATGCGGCGCGCGGTTTCAGCTTCCGCAACGACGGACCGCTGGACATGCGCATGGATACCACGCGCGGCAGCTCCGCGGCCGAATGGCTGGCGGTGGAAACCGAGCAGAATTTAGAGAAAGTGATACGCGATTATGGGGAAGAACGGTTTGCTTTTCAGATTGCAAAGGCGATTGTTGCTGGCCGGGCAGTCCAGCCAATTTCAAGCACACGACAGCTTGCCAGCATCGTGGCAGGCGCCGTCAAGACCCGCGAGAAGGGTAAGGACCCCGCTACCCGCACCTTTCAGGCCATACGCATTTTCATTAACAAAGAGCTCGAGGATCTCGAGATCGGGCTGAACCAGGCGTATGCCTGTCTGGCGCCCGGCGCGCGCATGGCCGTGATCAGCTTTCATTCGCTGGAAGACCGCATGGTCAAGCGCTTCTTCGCCTCGAAGGCGAACGTGGAGCAGCCTGACCGCCGCCTGCCGATCCGCGCGGTGGACTTGCCGCAGCCGGAAATGAAGCTGATTTTGAAGATGAAGCCGTCCGACGCCGAGATCGAGGGGAATCCCCGTTCGCGTTCGGCCGTGATGCGTGTGGCGCAGCGCCTGCCGCTGGTCGTCCCTGTCACTGGCGGCTCCCGATGACTGGCAAGCTGTGTGTCGTGCTGTCGGCCCTGCTGGTGTGCTGCGGCCTGTCGCTGGTGAACGCGCAGTATCAGTCGCGCCACCTGCTGATCGACCTGGAACGCGCGCAAGCGCTGTCGCGCCAGCTCGACATCGACTGGGCGCAGCTGCAGCTGGACCAGTCGACTCTGGGCAAGCATGAACGCATCGAAGCGATTGCACGGCGTGACCTGAGCATGACGCCGCTGACGGCGGCGCGTACGCAATACCTGACGGAGGGTGAATAATGAAGTTGGGCGGTAACAGCAACGGCCGGGTGGCGGCATCGAAAGGCGTGCCATTCTCGAAGAACCCCGTACTGGCAGTGCGTCTGCCCGTCTGGCGTTCGCGCGTCGTGCTGTTCCTGCTGTTCTTCGCTTTCGCCGGCCTGGGCGCGCGCGCCCTGTGGCTGCAGGGCGTGTCGACGCAATTTTTGCAAAAGCAGGGCAAGGCGCGCTACGAGCGCACGCTGGAACTGCCGGCTACGCGCGGCAAGATCACCGACCGCAACGGCCAGGTGCTGGCTTCGTCCGTGCCCGTAAAAGCCATCTGGGCGATTCCCGACGACGTGCTGCAGGCGTCGCCCGAGAAAATCAACGCGCTGGCCGGTCTGCTGGAAATGAACGTCAACGAATTGCGCAAGAAGCTCGATTCGGACCGCAGCTTCGTTTACCTGAAACGTCAGGTCGAGATGGACGTGGCTGACAAGATCTCCAAGCTGGGCATCGACGGCATCGACGAGCGCAAGGAGTACAAGCGCTTTTATCCACAGGGCGAAGTGATGACCCACGTGGTGGGCTTTACCAATGTGGAAGACGTGGGCCAGGAAAGCATGGAACTGGCGCAGCAGAAAACCCTCGTCGGCACCACCGGCAGCCGCCGCGTGATCAAGGACCGCCTGGGCCACATCGTCGAAGATATCGGCTTTATCCACGAACCGCATGACGGCAAGGACCTGACCCTGTCCGTCGACAGCAAGATCCAGTACATCGCCTTCACGCAGTTGAAGGAAGCGGTGGAAAAATTCAATGCCAAGGCTGGCGGCGCCGTGGTGCTCGATGTGCACACGGGCGAAGTGCTGGCCCTGGCCAACTACCCCAGCTACGACCCGAACGACCGCCGCAAGCTCACGGGCCAGCAGCTGCGCAACCGCGTCATGACCGATACGTTTGAACCCGGTTCGACCCTGAAACCGATCACGGTGTCGCTGGCGCTCGACACGGGCCGCGTCAAGCCGACCACCCTGATCGATACGGGGCCTGGCCGCTACACCATCGCCGATCGCACGATTACCGATACCAAACCGCACGGCGTGATCAATGTCTCCGAAATCATCGAGATGTCGTCGAACATCGGCACCTCGAAAATCGCGCTGGGCATGCCGTCGCAGGAAATGTGGGAAATGTTTACCAAGGTGGGCTTCGGCCAGCAGCCGAAATGGGGCTTCCCCGGCGCCGTGGCTGGCCGCGTGCGGCCGTATAAATCGTGGCGTCCGGTGGAACAGGCCACCATGAGCTACGGTAACGGCATTTCCGTCTCGCTGATCCAGCTGGCGCGCTCCTACATGATGTTCGCGCGCGACGGCGACACGATTCCATTATCGTTCCAGAAGGTCAATGAACTGCCGGTGGGCCAGCAGGTGATCAAGCCGAAGACGGCCGCCGAAATGCGCGCCATGCTGGAGCTGGTGGTCTCTGGCGCGCACGGCTCGGCCAAGCGCGCCCAGGTTGCCGGCTACCGCGTGGGCGGCAAGACGGGTACCGCCTACAAGGTGGAAAACGGCCGCTATGCAATGCCGCGCAAATACATCGGCTCTTTTGTGGGCATGGTGCCGATGTCGGCGCCGCGCTTCATCATTGCCGTGATGATCGATGAACCGACTGGCGCTGCCCACTATGGCGGCCAGGTCGCCGCTCCCGCTTTCGCGGCGATTGCGACCAACGCGCTGCGCGCGATGAACGTACCGCCCGATTCCTCCGTTACCGAAATCGTGGTCCCGGCCAATGCCGGCCCGGAGGCCATGTGAAGTCACTCATGACCATACAAGACATCAGTTTGTGGATCAAAGCGGCTGCCCCGTCCGGGCAGCTGACGTCCGATTCGCGCCGCGTGCAGCGCGGCGACGTATTTTTTGCCTACGCGGGTGCCACCCAATTCATCGATACCGCGATTCAGCAGGGCGCCGCCGCCATCGTGCATGACGCCGTTGAATGGAACGCTGCATGGAATGTGCCGCATCTGCTGGTCAGCGACCTGAAACGCCTGGCTGGCCCCGTGGCACATGCTGTTTACGATATGCCCGACAGTGCCATGTTCAGCGCCGGCGTGACGGGCACGAATGGCAAGACCTCGTGCGCGCTATGGCTGGCGCAGGCCCTGGCACGCCTGGGTGTAACCTCGTCCGTCATCGGTACCTTGGGCGTGGGCCTGTGCAAGCCGCGCGGCGCCATCGAATTCGACGTGACCGGCTACACCACGCCCGACGCGGTGCTGCTGGCGCGTAAACTCGCCGCCATGCGCGATGCCGGCGCCAGGGCTGTTGCCATCGAAGTGTCGTCGATCGGCCTGGACCAGGAGCGCGCGGCTGGCATGCATTTTGATGTGGCCATGTTTACCAACCTGACGCGCGACCATCTTGATTACCATGGCGACATGGCCACCTACGAGGCGGCCAAAGTCAAGCTGTTCGACTGGCCCGGCCTGAAAACGGCCGTCATCAACCTCGATGACCCCATGGGTCTGCGCCTGGCGCGCCACGTGGATGGCAAGCTGACGGGCGAGTATCCGGTCATCGGCTATACCTTGCAGGATGCGGCCAGCCAGCCGGACCTGCCGGGCGTGCTGATGCTGCGCGCCAGCCAGTTCCGCAGCCGCAATGCCGGTACCGACTTCCACCTGGAATGCGCGCTGGGCGTGGCGCTGGTCAAGACGCAGCTGGTGGGCCACTTCAATATCAGTAACGCGCTGGCCGTGCTGGGCGCCTTGCTGGCGCATGGCACCGGCCTGCGCGCCGCCATCGACGGCATCGAATCGCTGCAGCCGGCTCCCGGCCGCATGCAGCAGGTGGGTGGACAGGAAGCGCCGATGGTCGTCATCGATTACGCGCATACGCCGGACGCGTTGGAAAAAACCCTGGCAGCCTTGCGCCAGGTGGCGCAGGAACGGGGTGGCCAGCTGTGGTGCGTGTTCGGCTGCGGCGGCGACCGCGATCCGGGCAAGCGTCCGCAGATGGGCGTCATCGCGCAGCTGGCCGATCACGTGCTGGTCACCAGCGACAATCCGCGCAGCGAAGACCCGCACGCCATCATCGCGCAGATCGTCGCCGGCATGCGCGAAGACGGCCCGCAGCCGCAGGCCATCGAAGATCGCGCCGCGGCCATTCTGTCGGCCATCAAGCACGCGGCCAAGCCGGACGTGATCCTGCTGGCGGGCAAGGGCCACGAGCCGTACCAGGAAATCAAGGGCAAGAAACTGCCGTTCTCCGATGCCGACCATGCGCAGCTGGCCCTGTCCGCGCGCCTGACCATGATGAGGACGAACTGATGCGTGGCACCCTGACAGAACTGATGCAGGCCTTGGACGGCGCGCAGCTGACGGGCGACGCAGCGTTTGACGGCGTGTCTACCGACAGCCGTAGCGCCCAAGCCGGTTCGCTGTTCGTCGCCCTGCGCGGCGAGAGTTTCGACGCGCATGACTTCCTCGACCAAGTGGCCGCCAGTGGCGTTGCCGCCGTGCTGGTCGAGCGCCTGCCCGCAGGCTGGGACAGCGGAAAGGTGCCCGCCATCGTGGTCGCCGATACCCTGGTCGCGCTGGGCCGCATCGCCAATTACTGGCGCCGCCGTTTCAGCCTGCCCGTCATCGGCGTCACCGGCAGCAATGGCAAGACCACCGTCAAGGAGATGATTTCGTCCATCCTGGCGGCGGCCTTTGGCGAAGAAGCCCGCCTGGCCACGCGCGGCAACCTGAATAATGAAATCGGCGTGCCATTGACCCTGTTCCGCCTGAGCGCTGAGCACCAGGCGGCCGTCATCGAGATGGGCATGAACCATCCGGGCGAGATCGCGCGCCTGGCGGCGATTGCCGCGCCGACCCTGGCGATGGTCAACAACGCGCAGCGCGAGCACCAGGAATTCATGCATACGGTGGAGGCGGTGGCGCGCGAGAACGGCGCGGCGCTGGCGGCATTGGGCGATGACGGCGTGGCCGTATTCCCGCATGGTGATGAATTCACGCCCGTGTGGCGCGAACTGGCCGGCGCACGCGCCGTCATCACCTTCGGCCTGTCGAAAGAGGCGGACGTGAGCTGCACGCATCGCGCGGCCGAGGATTTTGGCAGCGACATGTTCGTCAGCGTGCGCGCGCAGGACGGCAGCTTGCGCCAGTTCTTTGTCGGCTTGCAGGCAGCGGGCGACCATAATGTGCGCAATGCGCTGGCAGCGGCGACATGCGCCGTTGGCGCGGGCATCACCATCGAACATATCAAGCAGGGCCTGGAGGCGTTCGCGCCAGTGAACGGCCGCCTGCAGAAAAAACGTGCCGCCAACGGCGCCACCATCATCGACGACACGTATAACGCCAATCCGGATTCGGCGCGCGCGGCCATCGATGTACTGGCGCAGGCCGCGGCACCGCGCATCCTGGTGCTGGGCGAGATGGGCGAAGTCGGCACGCAGGGGCAGCAGTTCCACGAAGAGATCGGCGCCTACGCCGCCATCAAAGGCATCGAATACGTGCTGGCGACGGGCGGCCTGGCGCGCCATCTGGCGAATCCGGCGCAAGCTGCCGCCAGCCAGGAATCGGGCACGGTCGTGGAGTATTTCGAACAGTTCGACGGCTTGCTGGCGGCGCTCGATGCGCATTTGTCCGGCCGTTCGGATGCAACAGTATTAATCAAGGGCTCCCGCTTCATGAAAATGGAACGGGCCGTGCAGCATTTGATTGGTTCAAACAACAATAACAAGGAAGCTCACTAATCATGCTGCTCTGGCTCGCTCATTATTTCCAGGACGACATTGGCCCATTGCGGGTCTTTAACTTCATCACTTTCCGCGCCGTCTTCGCCACCCTGACGGCGATTTTGATCGGCCTGTGCGCCGGTCCCGCCGTGATCCGCATGCTCACGCGCATGAAAGTCGGCCAGGCCGTGCGCACGGACGGTCCGCAGACGCATCTGAAAAAACACGGCACGCCCACCATGGGCGGTGTGCTGATCCTGATCGCCATCGGCATTTCCACCCTGCTGTGGGCCGATCTGTCGAACCGCTTTATCTGGCCAGTGCTGATTGTCACGCTGGGCTTTGGCGCCGTCGGCTGGGCCGACGACTATCGCAAGGTGGTGCACCAGGACCCGGAAGGCATGCGCTCGCGCGAAAAGTACTTCTGGCAGTCGCTGATCGGCATCGTCGCCGCCTTCTACCTGGCGTTTTCCGTCTCCGTGTCGGAACCCGACGCGGGCCACGTGTGGAATCTGATCTACGCCTGGGTGCAGTCCGGCTTTGCCATGGACTTGCCGCCCAAGGCCGATCTGATAGTGCCCTTCTTTAAAACCATCAGCTATCCGCTGGGCGTGTGGGGCTTCATCGCGCTGACCTACTGCGTCATCGTCGGCACCAGCAATGCCGTCAACTTTACGGACGGTCTCGATGGCCTGGCCATCATGCCGACCGTGATGGTGGGCACGGCCCTGGGCCTGTTCGCCTACCTGACGGGCAACGCGACCTATGCGCGCTACCTGTTCATCCCGCACATCCCGGGTGCCGGCGAACTGGTGATCTTCTGCGGCGCGCTGGCCGGTTCCGGCCTGGCCTTCCTCTGGTATAACACGCACCCTGCGAAAGTGTTCATGGGCGACGTGGGCGCGCTGGCACTGGGTGGCGCGCTGGGCACCGTCGCCGTCATCGTCCGCCAGGAAATCGTCCTGTTCATCATGGGCGGCATCTTCGTTGTCGAAACGCTGTCCGTGATTATCCAGGTCGTCTGGTTCAAGTACACCAAGAAGCGCTATGGCGCTGGCCGCCGCGTTTTCCTGATGGCGCCACTGCATCATCATTTTGAACAAAAAGGCTGGAAAGAGACGCAGGTTGTCGTGCGTTTCTGGATCATCACCATGATGCTGGTGCTGCTCGGCCTGACCACCTTGAAGCTGCGCTGATGATGTACGACGCTAAAACCGCACTGGTACTGGGCCTCGGGGAGTCGGGCCTGGCCATGGCCCTGTGGTTGGCCCGCGGCGGTGCGGTCGTGCGCGTGGCTGATACGCGCGAGGCACCAGAGCGCCTGGCCGCGCTGCAGGCCGCCGTGCCGCCGGCGCAATTCATCGCCGGCGCCTTCACGGCCGACCTGCTCGATGGCGTCGATTTCGTCGCCGTCAGTCCCGGCCTGGCGCCGCAGCGCGAACTGGCGCATATTGCGCCGGCCGCCCTGGAAAAAAATATCCCCGTGTGGGGCGAGATCGAACTGTTCGCGCAGGCGCTGGCAGCGTTGAAGGCGGAGCGCGGCTATGCGCCGAAAGTGATCGCCATCACGGGCACCAACGGCAAGACGACGGTGACCAGCCTGGTAGGCCTGCTGTGCGAACGCGCAGGCCTTGTCACGCGCGTTGCCGGCAATATCAGCCCGGCGGCGCTGGACGTGCTGCGCGAGGTGCTCGATGCGGAACCGACGCCGCTGCCGGTCGATGCAGAAGCTGAAGCGGCGGAACCCGTCGCCAGCACCTTGCCGCAAGCGTGGATACTGGAACTGTCCAGCTTCCAGCTGCACACGACGTTCAGCCTGCAGGCCGATGCGGCCACGGTATTGAATCTGTCGCAGGATCACTTGGACTGGCACGGCGACATGGCCGCTTATGCGAGCGACAAGGCACGCATCTTCGGCGACCAGACCGTGCGCGTCCTGAACCGCGACGATGCCGCCGTGATGCACATGGCCGATCCGCTTGCGGAAACCATCACCTTCGGTACGGGCGAGCCGCTTGACGTGGACAGCTTTGGCCTGGTCAATGAACGGGGCATCTTCTGGCTGGCGCAAGCCGTGCCCAGTGAAGAAGTCATCGAGAAAAAACGCAGGAAGAACGATCCGGCACCGGAACCGGTGCCGACGATGGCAAAGAAACTGATGCCGGCCGACGCGCTGAAAATCCGTGGTCAGCACAATGCCTCGAATGCGCTGGCGGCGCTGGCCCTGTGCCGCGCCATCGGCCTGCCATTCGCGCCACTGCTGCACGGCTTGCGCGAATACCAGGGCGAGCCGCACAGGGTGGAACTGATCACGGCCGTCAATGAAGTCGAATACTACGATGACAGCAAGGGCACCAACGTGGGCGCGACAGTGGCTGCGCTGTTCGGCCTGGGCAAGGCGTTTGGCGGCTCGGAACAGCGCCTGGTGCTGATCGCCGGCGGCGACGGCAAGGGACAGGATTTCTCGCCGCTGGCTGAACCCGTATCGCGCTACGTGCGTGCCGTGGTACTGATCGGCCGCGACGCGCCAGCACTACGTACGGCCCTGGAGCCGGCGGGCGTGGACATCATCGACTGCGCCACCTTGCCGGAAGCGGTGCAGCGCGCCAGCAGCCTGGCCCTGGCCGGCGATGCCGTGCTGCTGTCGCCCGCATGCGCCAGCCTGGACATGTTCAAGAACTATGCACACCGCGCGCAGGTATTTGTCGACGCCGTGCGCGACATTGCCCTGGAAAACGGACAGGATATCTGATGGCCTTCCAACTGCCCTTCAGCTTTGGTTCCGGCTCGGCTGCCAAGCCGCTGGATAGCCGCGCGCGGCAATCGAAGATGATGGACTATGACAAGCCGCTGGTGTGGGTTGTCCTGCTGCTCATGTTGCTGGGCATGGTGATGGTGTATTCGGCCTCGATCTCGCTGTCGGACGCGCGCAAGTTCGCCGCTTACACGAATAATTATTTCGTCGTGCGCCAGGCGCTGTTCATCGGCGTGTCGATCATCGTCGGCGCGATGGTGTTCCGCATCCCCGTAGCCACCTGGCAAAAGATGGCGCCATGGCTCTTCATCGGCACCCTGGTGCTGCTGGTGATGGTGCTGATACCTGGCCTGGGCGTGTCGGTCAACGGCGGTCGCCGCTGGCTGAACCTGCCGGGCCTGCGGCCGCAGCCGTCCGAGCTGATGAAGGTGGTGATGGTGCTGTACGCCGCCGATTACACGGTGCGCAAGCAGGAATACATGCACAAGCTGACCAAGGGCTTCATGCCGATGGCGCTGGCCGTCAGCTTCGTCGGCCTGCTGCTGCTGATGGAGCCCGACCTGGGTGCTTTCGGCGTGATCGTCTGCATCGCCATGGGCATTCTGTTTTTGGGCGGCGTCAACGCCATCTGGTTCGGCGGCATCGGCGCCATGCTGACGGCGATTTTCGTCACCATCATCGCTTTGTCGAAATTCCGCCGCGAGCGGTTTTTTGCGTATCTCGATCCGTGGCAGGAAGACAATGCGCTCAACAAGGCCTACCAGCTGACGCACTCGCTGATCGCCTTCGGGCGCGGCGAACTGTTTGGCGTGGGCTTGGGCGGCAGCGTGGAAAAACTGCATTACCTGCCCGAAGCGCATACGGACTTTTTACTGGCAGTGATCGGCGAGGAACTGGGACTGGTGGGCGTGCTGATCGTGATCGGCATGTTCTACTGGATTATCAAGCGCGCCTTCGATATCGGCCGCCAGGCGATCGCCATCGACCAGACCTTCGCGGGCCTGACGGCGAAAGGCATCGCCATCTGGATCGGCGTGCAGACCTTCATCAACATGGGCGTGAACCTGGGCCTGCTGCCGACCAAGGGGCTGACCTTGCCCCTGATGAGTTATGGCGGCACGGGCGTACTGATTAACTGTATCGGCCTGGCGATCTTGCTGCGCATCGATTACGAAAACCGGATCCTGATGCGCGGAGGCCGGCTATGAACAACGTGACGAACTTGAAAACGACGAAAAGACTGATGATCATGGCGGCCGGTACCGGCGGCCATATTTTCCCGGGCCTGGCGATTGCGCAGACGATGCGCGCGCGCGGCTGGGAAGTGAGCTGGCTGGGCACGACCCACGGCATGGAACAGGAACTGGTGCCGAAAAGCGGTATTCCGATGGATGCCATTGCGTTCTCCGGCATGCGCGGCAAGGGCCTGGCGCATACGGTCAAAGGCGGCTTCAAGATGCTGGCCAGCTTTTTTGCCATCCGCCGTTTCATCGCCAGTCGCAAGCCGGACGTGGTGATGGGCATGGGCGGCTACGTCACCGTGCCGGGCGGCCTGATGGCGCGCCTGAAGGGCGTGCCGCTGGTGCTGGTCAATGCTGACGCGGCGTTGCTGCTGTCGAACAAGACGCTGGCGCCACTGGCACAAAAGATTTGTTTCGGTTTCCCCGCCGATTTCGGCAGCGCTGCGGGCAAGGCCGTCGTCACGGGCAATCCCGTGCGCGCGGAGATCCTCGCCATGGCGCCGCCGGCGTCCCGCTTTGCGGGCCGCAGCGGGCCGCTGCGCATCCTGGTGGTGGGCGGCAGCCTGGGCGCGAAAGCGCTGAACGACAATCTGCCCGCTGCGCTGGCCTTGATGCCGGAGGGCGAACGTCCGCTGGTGACGCACCAGTCGGGCAAGAAGAATATCGACGCCCTGCATGCCGCGTATGCGCAGGCGGGCGTGCGCGCCAATGTGGTCGATTTCATCGACGACATGGCCAAGGCGTATACCGAGGCCGACCTGGTGATTTGCCGCGCTGGCGCCATTACCCTGTCGGAATTGACGGCGGCCGGCGTGGCCAGCGTGCTCGTGCCGCTGGTGGCGTCGACCACCAGTCACCAGCGCGACAATGCGCAATGGATGGCGAAGCAGGGCGCGGCGATTCATTTGCCGCAGACGGAAATGAGTGCGGCGTCGCTGAGCGCGATGCTGGCGTCTTTGACGCGCGACAGCTGCCAGCAGATGGCGCAAGCGGCACTGGCAGCAGGCAAACGCGACGCCAATGAGGCGATCGCAAACGTATTGGAAAAATTGGCATGAGGTTAGCTCTGTGAAGCATAAAGTAAACAATATCCACTTTGTCGGCATTGGCGGCAGCGGCATGAGCGGCATCGCCGAAGTGCTGGTCAACCTGGGCTACAAGGTGTCGGGCTCCGACCTGGGCAGCAATGCGGCGACGCAGCGCCTGGCGAGCCTGGGCGCGACTGTCATGCTCGGCCACGCGGCCGAGAACATCGGCGACGCTGATGCGGTCGTGACGTCGGGCGCCGTCCCGCAAGACAATCCGGAAGTGGTGGCTGCGCGTGCGCGCAAGATCCCGCTGGTGCCGCGCGCCGTGATGCTGGGTGAATTGATGCGTTTGAAACGCGGCATCGCCATCGCCGGCACGCACGGCAAGACGACGACCACCAGCCTGGTCGCTTCAGTGCTGGCGCAGGGCGGCCTCGATCCTACTTTTGTGATCGGTGGACGCCTGACCAGCGCCGGCGCTAACGCAAAATTAGGTTCGGGCGACTACCTGGTGGCCGAGGCCGATGAGTCGGATGCCTCGTTCCTGAACCTGACGCCGATGATCGAAGTGATCACGAATATCGACGCCGATCACATGGATACCTACGAGCACGATTTCGAAAAGCTCAAGCAGGCGTTCGTGCAGTTCACGCACCGTCTGCCTTTCTATGGCCGCGCCATGCTGTGCATCGACGATCCGCACGTACGCGCCATTATCCCGTTCGTCACCAAGCCGGTCACCACCTATGGTTTCGCGGAAGAAGCCGAAGTGCGCGCCATCAATGCGCGTGCCGTGGGTCTGGAAATGCATTTCACGGTACTGCAGGAAGGCTATCCTGATCTCGACGTGGTGTTGAACCAGCCTGGTATGCACAATGTGCAAAATGCCTGCTCGGCGATCGCCATCGCGCGCGAAATTGGCATCGCCGATAGTGCGACGCAGCAGGGCCTGGCCGAATTCTCCGGCGTGGGCCGGCGTTTCACGCGCTATGGCGATGTGGCGCTGCCGAACGGCGGCACCTTTGCGCTGGTCGACGATTTCGGCCACCATCCGGTGGAAACGGAAGTGACCCTGGCCGCTGCACGCGCCGCCTATCCTGGCCGCCGCCTGGTGCTGGCTTTCCAGCCGCACCGCTACAGCCGCACGCGCGACCTGTTCGAGGATTTCGTCAAGGTGCTCGGTGCGCCCGACGTGCTGCTGCTGTCCGAAGTGTATGCGGCAGGCGAAGCGCCTATCGTCGCCGCCGATGGCCGCGCCCTGGCGCATGCGCTGCGCGCGCGCGGCAAGATCGAACCGATTTTCGTCGAGTCCATGACGGACATGGCCGACACCATCATGAGCGTGGCGCGCGACGGTGACGTCGTGCTGACCATGGGCGCGGGTTCCATCAGCGGTATCCCGCAACAACTGACTACGTATCCATCCAACACTGTAAAGGCCTGATGTGAACCAAACTTCAGCTATCGACGTAAAACAATTGGGCAAGGTCGGCGTCCTGTTCGGCGGCAGTTCGGCCGAGCGCGAAGTGTCGCTGATGTCCGGCACGGGCGTGCTGGCCGCGCTGCAAAGCCGTGGCGTGGACGCGCATGCGTTCGACACGGGCGAACGCAGCCTGGCCGAATTGGCCGCTGAAAAATTTGACCGCGTCTTCATCGCGCTGCACGGCCGCTTCGGCGAAGACGGCAGCCTGCAGGGCGCGCTCGAGCAATTGGGCATTCCCTACACGGGCAGCGGCGTCATGGCCTGCGCGGTGGGCATGGACAAGGTCTATACCAAGATGATCTGGCTGATGCACCAGTTGCCGACGCCAAAGTACGCGGTGCTGGATGACAGCTCCGACCTGGCCAAGGTGGCCGCGGAACTGGGCTTGCCGCTGATCGTCAAGCCGCCGCACGAAGGCTCGAGCATCGGCATCACCACGGTTAACGAAGCATCGGCCTTCCAGGCGGCCTACGATATCGCCGCCGGCCTCGATGATTCGGTGCTGGCCGAGGAATTCATCAAGGGCCGCGAATTTACCGTGGCGATCCTGGGCCAGGGCGCCACGGCGCGCGCGCTGCCGCCGATTGAAATCGTCGCGCCGCAAGGCAATTATGATTACCAGAACAAGTACTTCACGGACGACACGCAGTATTTTTGTCCGCCGCAGCTGGACCTGGCGATCGTGGCGGAAATGGAGCGCATCGCCGTGGCAGCCTACCGTGCCCTCGGCTGCGAAGGCTGGGGACGCGTGGACGTGCTGATGCGCGCGGCCGACAGCAAGCTGTTCCTGCTGGAAGTGAATACCTCGCCCGGCATGACCAGCCACTCGCTGGTGCCGATGGCGGCGCGCGCGGTGGGCATCAGCTATGAAGACCTGTGCCTGGAAATCGTCGCTGGCGCGCGTCTGAAAATGCACAAGGGACAGCACTGATATGTGGCATGACGCTAAAAGCCTCAATACGACTGCCAACGGCTTGCTGGCCGCGGTTCTGGTCGTGTGCGTGGCCGCCGGCGTCTGGTGGGTGTCGCAGCGTCCCATGTTCGACCTGCGCACGATCAAGGTGGAAAGCGCGGACGACAAGGGCCTGCGCCACGTGAATTACCTGACCCTGCGTAGTGGGACGCTGGGCCGCATCAAGGGCAATTTTTTCACGACCAACCTTGAAAGCGTACGCAGCGTGTTCGAATCGGTGCCTTGGGTGCGGCGTGCCAGCGTGCGACGCGAGTGGCCGAACCAGCTGATCGTGGCGCTGGAAGAGCATGAAGCGCTGGGAACCTGGGGCGAGGATGGACGCCTGCTGTCGGTGAAGGGCGACGTGTTTACGGCCAATGTGGCCGAAGCCGAAGATGACCATGAATTGCCTGCCTTCGCCGGCCCCGATGGCAGCGAGAAGGAAGTACTGGCCACCTATGTGCAGCTGGCAAAGTGGTTTTCACCGCTGAAGATGGTGCCGGAAACCCTGTCGCTGTCGAGCCGCTATGCATGGACCGTGAAACTGGATAATGGCATGAGCGTGGCGCTGGGGCGCGAGCAGAATCATACGACACTGAAGGCGCGGGTCGACCGGCTGGTGGGTATCTACCCGCAGTTGGCGAGCCGGCTGGAAAATATCGACACGATCGATATGCGCTACCAGAATGGCCTGGCGCTCAGTTCCGCCGGCCTGGTGATACCGGCCGAAGGCAAGGACGGCAAGCCGGCAGCGGCAATCAAGAAGAAAAATGGCAGTCCGATTAAAAAACCGACTTAACTTAATAATCAATTTAACAATAGCCCAAAAAACTAGGCGACAGAAATGACAAAAGACGCGAAAAACCTGATCGTCGGCCTCGACATCGGCACCTCGAAAGTGGTGGCGGTGGTAGCCGAAGTGATGTCCGACGGGCGCCACGAAGTGATCGGGCTGGGCCAGCACGAATCGAAGGGCCTGAAAAAAGGCGTGGTGGTCAACATCGAGGCCACGGTGGAGTCTATCCAGCGCGCGCTGGAAGAGGCCGAGCTGATGGCCGACTGCAAGATCCGCAATGTCTACGCGGGCATTGCGGGCAGCCATATCCGCAGCTTCAATTCCAGCGGCATGGTGGCCATCAAGGACAAGGAAGTGACGGCCACCGACGTAGCGCGCGTCATCGAGACGGCAAAAGCGGTTAACATTCCGACCGATCAGCAATTGCTGCACACGGTGCCGCAAGAGTTCATCGTCGACAGCCAGGAAGATGTGCGCGAGCCTATCGGCATGAGTGGCATCCGCCTGGAGGTAAAGGTGCATATCGTCACCGGCGCCGTGTCGGCAGTGCAGAACATCGTCAAGTGCGTGCGCCGCTGCGGCCTGGAAGTGTCGGACCTGATCTTGCAGCCGATGGCGTCCGCCGATGCGGTGCTCACGCCCGATGAGAAGGAGCTGGGCGTGGTGCTGATCGACATCGGCGGCGGCACGACCGATGTGGCGGTATTCTCCGATGGCGCGATCCGCCATACGGCAGTCATCCCCATCGCCGGCGACCAGATCACCAACGACATCGCCATGGCCTTGCGTACCCCGACCGCGGAAGCGGAAGAAATCAAGATCCGCTATGGCGTGGCCAAGCAGGTCCTGGCCGATCCCGGCGAATCGCTGGAAGTTCCAGGCCTGGGTGACCGCGGCCCCCGCAACCTGTCGCGCCAGGCGCTGGCGGCAGTGATCGAGCCGCGCGTCGAGGAGCTGTTCGCGATGGTGCACCAGGTGGTGCGTGAATCCGGTTATGAAGGCGTGCTGTCGTCGGGCATTGTGCTCACGGGCGGCACCTCCATCATGCCTGGCATGGTGGAAATGGCAGAAGATATTTTCCTGAAACCGGCGCGCCTGGGCACGCCCGAGTATCGGGGTCAGCTGGCCGACGTGGTGCGCAGTCCGCGCTATGCCACGGTATTGGGCCTGCTGCTGGAAGCGAAGAAGCAATACCTGCGCGGCCACATCGTGACGCGTCAGGACGGCTCGGTGAAGGCAGTCTGGCAGCGCATGAAGGAATGGTTTTTAGGGAATTTTTAAGGGCATGATTTTCGCCCGGCAGCACAGGCTTTTTGGCAGCATCGCAGGTATACACACATAACTTTATTTTATATTTAACCGCAGTTTTCAATCTCCAGTTCTCCTACCAATATGAGGCCTGGCGCTTGGAAACCGCATCTGATAGGAGCACATCATGGAGTTCGATATGGTCGATAACACAGCTTTAGGTACCGTCATCAAGGTCGTCGGCGTCGGCGGTGCGGGTGGCAATGCAGTCCAACACATGATCAACAAAGGCATGTCGGGTGTGGAGTTCATTGCCGCCAACACCGACGCACAGGCCCTGTCGACATCGAAGGCCCACAACATCATCCAGATCGGCGATACCGGTCTGGGTGCCGGCATGAAGCCTGCCGTCGGCCGCCAGCTGGCCGAAGAATCGCGCGCGCGCATCGCCGATGCGCTGCGCGGCGCGCACATGGTCTTCATCGCCGCCGGCATGGGCGGCGGCACGGGCACGGGCGCCGCTCCTATCGTGGCCGAAGTGGCCAAGGAACTGGGCGCGCTGACGGTCGCCGTGGTCTCCAAGCCATTCTCGTACGAAGGCCAGAAGTGCATGGACATCGCCGACGAAGGCCTGGAGCAGCTGTCCCTGCACGTCGATTCGCTGATCATCATCCTCAATGAAAAGCTGGAAGAGATCTACGAAGACGAAAGCATGCTGGAATGGATGCAGCACGCCGATGATGTGCTGAACAACGCGGTGGCCGGCATTGCCGAGATTATCAACGTGCCGGGCCATATCAACGTCGACTTCAATGACGTGAAAACCATCATGGGCGAGCAGGGCAAGGCCATGATGGGCACGGCGACCGCTTCCGGCGTCGACCGCGCGCGCATCGCCGCCGAACAGGCTGTCGCTTCGCCGCTGTTGGATGGCATTGATCTCTCTGGCGCGCGCGGCGTGCTGGTCAACGTCACGGCCAGCCGTGGCCTGAAGGGTAAAGAGATCAAGGAAGTCATGGCTGCCGTGCGCGCGTTTGCCGCGCCGGACGCGTCGATCGCGCAAGGTATCGCCTACGACGACGCCATGGGCGACGACATCCGCGTTACCGTGGTGGCCACGGGCCTGGGCCGCGCGAAGAAAAACATCCAGTTGGTGCCACAGCAAGTGCTGCGCACCGGCACCCACAACAGCCCGTTGACCCCGTCGGCAGCGATGGGTAGCGCGCAGGCAGCGACGACCACCGTGGGCGTAGCCACGCCGGCAGCCGGTTTCGACGGCATGAAGGCGCCGGCAGTATGGCGCCGCGAATCGGCTTCCGAGCAGGTGCGCGCGATGGAAAAGAATGGCATGGAAACCTACGATATCCCGGCATTCCTGCGCAAACAGGCTGATTAAGGTGATCTGATGTCAGCAAACACGACGGCGGCCTGAGGGCCGCCGTTTTTTTTGCCGATTTTTGACTTTTGCCTTTGCCTTTCCGGCCACTTTCTGCACAAATACGGCAAGTCAGGCATACTATCGCGCAGTGTCGGCATCGCGCCGGCAGAACCAGATCACGGGCGCTGTCCGCAGCATGGCGCGGGCGGCGTCCTTAACCGACAGTACACAAGGAGTCAACATGACCATCAAGATCGGCGACACCCTGCCAGAAGGCACCCTGGCTGAATTCATCGAAAGCGAAACCGAAGGTTGCGCACTGGGCCCGAACACGTTCAACGTGCAAGACCTGGTCAAGGGCAAGAAGATCGCCATCTTCGGCCTGCCAGGCGCCTACACCCCGACCTGCTCCGCACAGCACGTGCCAGGTTACGTGCAGCACGCTGCCGACCTGAAAGCCAAAGGCGTCGATGAAATCTGGTGCATCTCCGTCAACGACGCGTTCGTGATGGGCGCCTGGGGCCGCGACCAGAAAGCCACCGGCGTGGTGCGCATGATGGCTGACGGCAATGCCGCCTATAGCAAGGCCCTGGGCCTGGACGCCGATTTTTCCAAGCACGGCATGGGCACGCGCTCGCAGCGCTACTCGATGCTGGTCGACAATGGCGTCGTGACGCAATTGAACGTCGAGCAGGGTGGCAAGTTTGAAGTGTCGAATGCCGAGACGCTGCTGGGCCAGCTGGCTTAAGCGTTTCTTGTTCGCATGAAAACGGCGCCATCGGCGCCGTTTTTTTATTGCACCTGCGGTTTGCTCGCCTCGAACATGGCTGCATCGATGCTGAACGAATAATCGTCCTGCAGCGCGAAATAGCTGCGCGCTTCCTCGGGCGCGCCATCGAACAGGTTGCGGATGGCCGCCACTCTTTCGGCGGGCGTGCGCATGCGTGCCACCCACTCGTCAAACTGCATGGTCAGTTTCCACACGCTGCGTAAGCTGTGCGTAAAGCCAGCGTTATCGAATTTGGCGCCCCATTCGCAGGTACGGTAGTCGCGCACGTGGGAAGCGTCGCGCAGCATTTCCACCGTCTGCAAGGTGCTGTCGTACAGGGCCGTCTTGGGCGCGACGATGTCGACCACCAGCAAGGTGCCGTTCGGGCGCAGCACGCGCCAGGCTTCGGCCAGCGCTGCCGTCACGTCGTTCCAGTGGTGCGCGGAAAAGCGCGTGACGACCATGTCGAAGCTGGCGTCGGCAAACGGCAGGCGCGCCACGTCGCCCTGTTGCGTGCTGATGTTGTGCAAGCCCCGCTGCACCCTGGCGCAGTCCACCACGTCGAGCATGGGTTGCGCCAGGTCGTAGGCGACGACCGAGTGCGCCACGGGGGCGACGGCGAAGCTGGCGTGGCCGGCGCCGCAGCCCAGGTCCAGCACGACCGGCTTGCCATGGCGGCGCGCGCATTCCTGCATCAGCACCAGGTCGGCGCCTTGCGCGTGTACGGCGCTGCTCAGGTAGGCATTGGCCGTCTTGCCAAACTGTTCGGTAACAACATCGTGCTGCTGCATGGTTTTCTCCTGTTGATGGATGAGTTCCTGCAGAATAAGGATAAAATTATCCTGTAACAAGACCATAACTTATACTGGTATATCAACTACCATGCAGGCATCTCATGTCGAATAAACTCGCTGAATTCATCCGCGCCCGGCGCGAAGCCGTCACGCCCGCCATGGCTGGTTTGCCCGGTGGCGGGCGGCGGCGCACGCCGGGATTGCGGCGCGAAGAGCTGGCGCAGCTGTGCGAGGTCAGCCCCACCTGGCTGACGTGGCTGGAGCAGGGGCGGCCCGTGTCGGCCTCGGCCAAGATGCTGGCCCGCCTGGCGCAGGTGCTGCGACTGAGCGCTGCCGAGCGCGCCTATCTGTTCGAAGTGGCCGACAAGCATGACCCCAGCCATGGCACAGGCGAGGGCGGAAGGCCTGCAGCCGTCGAACTGGCTGCCATCGTCGCCGCCATCGATGCGCCTGCGTACATCCTGGACCGGGAATGGAATGCCGCGGCGTGGAACGGGGCGGCGTCCGCGCTGTTTGCCGGCTGGCTGCATGACGACGCGGCTGCGCCGAACCAGCTGCGCTTCATGTTCCTGCGACCTGGAGCGCGTGACCTAGTCATCGGCTGGCCCGAGCGGGCGCAGCGCCTGGTGGCGGAGTTCCGCGCCGATATCGGCCGGCAGGCGGACCAGGCGCCGCTGGCCGGCCTGATCGCCGAACTGGCCGAGGCCAGCCTTGAATTTCGCCAGTGGTGGGGCGCGCAGCAGGTGCAGGGCCGCGACGGCGGATTGCGCCAGTTCCAGCATCCACAACAGGGCCTGCTGGAGTTCAATCAGGTGACCTTGCACCTGGCACGCCAGCACGACTTGAAACTGGTGATGCTGTTGCCGGTGTCATAAGGTAAACGGTCGCGCTTGCTATAATCGGGCTGACGGTGTGGCCTTGCCAACCGGTCCTGGCTCCGGCCGTCGCCATGATGACGGTCCCGTTCTTTTGCCCGGAGTCTGTCCTGATACCCCGCAACCAAAACCTGCGCAGCATCTATGTGATGCTGGTCGCGGTCGCCATGTTTTCCCTGATGGACACGGCCATGAAGCTGCTGTCCGCCCATTATCCCCCCATGCAGGTGACGGCCTTGCGCGCCCTGTCGTCCCTGCCGCTCGTCTGTCTGTACCTGCTGTACCGCGGCGCCTTCAAGAACGTGCTGAAGGTGCGCTGGCCGCTGCACTTGCTGCGTGGCGCGCTGGGCGTGCTGATGATTACCCTGTTCGCCTACGGCTTGAAGCGCATGTCGCTGGCCGAGACGTATGCGCTGTTCTTCGTCGCCCCCTTGCTGATCACTGTCTTGTCGGTGTTTATCCTGAAGGAAAAAGTCGACCTGGCGCGCTGGTGCGCGATTGGCGTGGGTCTGCTGGGGGTGCTGGTGGCGCTGCGTCCGGATGGCTCGGGATTTTTCTCGCTGGCCGGCCTGGCCGTGCTGGGTTCTGCCGCCTGCTACGCCATTTCAGCCGTCACGGGGCGCATCCTGAGCCGCACGGACGCCAGCGAAAGCATGGTCTTCTGGCTGATGGTGATGATGGCCATCGGCGGCGTGGCCCTGTCGGCGCATGAGTGGGTGAGCATCCGGCGCGAAGACTGGTGGCTGCTGGCGGGCCTGTCTGTCAGCGGTTTCCTGGGGCAGCTGGCCATCACGGAGGCATTTCGCTTTGGCAAGGCGTCCAGCGTGGCGCCGTTCGAGTACTCGGCCCTGGCCTGGGGCATGGCCCTGGACTGGCTGTTGTGGCGCGCCTTGCCCGACCAATACACCTTGATCGGCGCGGCCATCATCATCGGCAGCGGGATTTACCTGGTACGGCGCGAAGCCGTGCACGCGGAAAGCGAACATCCGTGAGGAGCGGTTGTGGTATTTCTGGCGTGAACCATGCCGCGTCGCAACGAAAATCCGGCAAATAGATATAATCGATAGATGTTAAAACAACGCACTATCAAACAACAGGTCCGCACCATCGGTGTTGGTTTGCACTCTGGCACCAAGGTGGAACTGACCTTGCGTCCTGCCGCGATCGACACGGGTATCGTGTTTCGCCGCATCGACCTCGATCCCATCGTCGAGTTTCCCGCCAGCGCCATGGCCGTGGGCGATACGCGCATGGCGTCCGTGCTGATCAAGGATGGCGCCAGGGTGTCCACCGTGGAACATCTGATGTCGGCCGCGGCCGGCATGGGCATCGACAATATGGTGATCGACGTGAATGCGGAAGAGATTCCCATCATGGACGGTTCCGCCTCGTCCTTCGTCTACTTGCTGCAGCAGGCTGGCGTGGAAGAGCAGGCAGCGGCCAAGAAATTCATCAAGGTCATCAAGCCGGTGGAAGTGCGTCAGGGCAAGGGCAACGCCGAAAAATGGGCGCGGCTGTCGCCGTATGACGGCTTCAAGCTGGACTTTTTCATCGAGTTCAACCATCCTGCCGTCGATGGTACGATGCAGCGCGCCTCAGTCGATTTTGGCGACGTGTCATACGTGCACGACGTGGCGCGCGCGCGCACCTTTGGCTTCATGCAGGACGTGGAAAGCTTGCGCGGCATGGGCCTGGCGCGTGGCGGTTCGCTGGAAAATGCCATCGTCATGGACGAGTACCGCATCCTCAACGCCGATGGCTTGCGCTATGAAGACGAGTTTGTGCGCCACAAGATTCTTGACGCCATCGGCGACCTGTATCTGGTGGGCCACCCGCTGCTGGCCTATTACACCGCCCATAAATCGGGCCACGCGATGAATAATCTGCTGCTACTGGCACTGCTGGAACAGCCGGATGCGTATGAAATCGTCTCGTTCTCGACGAACGAGGCGGCGCCGCAGTCGTATCTCCGTCAAATGGAGCGCGAGTGGTCGCTTACCTGAGTTAATCTTTAGGTTCGCGGTGGTGGCGGACCATGTTGCGCAGCGCCGCGATCAGTTGTTCGTTCTGCTTCGATGCCGGCAGGGCGGTACTCAACTCTTCCAGGGCCGACATGGCTTTTTCCGGCAAGACCAGCGCCCGCGTATGCACGATGGGCGCGATGCTCTTGATCACTTGCACTTTCAGCTTGATGCCTGAGATCTGCCAGCCTTTCCTTTCCAGTTCCCCTTGCAATTTCGGTAATTGCTGCTTGAGCTTGGCCGCCAGCGCCGCGTTCGGCGTGGCCAGCACCAGTTGACCGCTCTCGAATTGCAAGATGTCGCAATGCTCGAACATCGCCGGCAAGGCCTTGGCACAGTCTTTTTGCAGGGCGGCCAGGCGTGTGACGGTGGGCATCAGGGACGCCATCGTCGCATTGCCGCGCAGAAAGTCGGTCGCGCCCGTGACGGCCGGGCCTGAACGGGCAAAGCCGTAGCCGCGGCGCGGTGCCGGAGAATAAGTGGGAGTTCGCATGGCCGAAACATAGCACACTCGCCCGCGCATGACGAGTGCGGCGGCGGGTACGGGGCAAGCTGGCCGGTCGTATTGCCTTGCAGCATGGAAAATGTCCGCAATTTCTGCCATTTGTTTGTCATTAAGCTATTGTTATATGGTGCATTAGCCCAACCTTGGCGGGACGCATGATAAAATCATCGTCTTTTGCCATAGTCGAACTCCGTGCGGTCACGCGATTGTTACCTCGTTGTCACCTACCGAGCTTTTTTTAACGGCGTTTTTTCAAGAATTCAAGCATGTCATTACTGACCCAGATTTTCGGTAGCCGCAACCAGCGGCTGCTCAAGCAATACCAAAAAACGGTACGCGAGATCAATGCGCTCGAGCCGGCCATCGAAAAGCTGTCGGATGCCGAGCTGCAAGCGAAGACGCCTGCCTTCAAGGAACGCATCGCCGCTGGCGAATCGCTCGATGCCTTGTTGCCGGAAGCATTTGCCGTCTGCCGCGAGGCCAGCAAGCGCGTTCTGCGCATGCGCCACTTCGATGTGCAGATGATCGGCGGCATGGTCTTGCATTTTGGCAAGATCGCGGAGATGGGCACGGGCGAGGGCAAGACCCTGATGGCAACCTTGCCAGCCTACCTGAATGCCTTGTCGGGCAAGGGCGTGCATATCGTCACCGTCAATGACTACCTGGCGCAGCGCGATGCCGAGACCATGGGCCGCCTGTATGCCTGGCTGGGCCTGTCGACGGGCGTGAACATGTCGCAGATGGAGCACAGCGCCAAGCAGCAGGCGTACAACTCCGACATCACGTATGGCACGAATAACGAATTCGGTTTCGACTTCTTGCGCGATAACATGGTCTACGAAGCGCGCGAGCGCGTGCAGCGCAGCCTGAACTTCGGCATCGTCGATGAAGTCGACTCGATCCTGATCGATGAAGCGCGTACGCCTTTGATCATTTCGGGCCAGGCCGAGAACCACACGGACCTGTATTACAAGATCAATGAAGTGCCTGCGCTGCTGACTTTGCAGATCGGCGAAGAAACGCCTGATGGCAAAGGCAAGGTTGACGTGCCGGGCGACTACACCAAGGATGAAAAGGCGCACCAGGTGCTGCTGACGGAAGCGGGCCACGAAAAGGCCGAGCGCATTCTGATGGAAATGGGCTTGCTGCCGGAAGGTGCGTCGCTGTACGATTCGGCCAACATCACCCTCGTGCATCACCTGTATGCGGCCCTGCGCGCGCATGCGCTGTACTTCAAGGATCAGCACTACGTGGTGCAGAACAGTGAAGTCGTCATCGTCGATGAATTCACGGGCCGTCTGATGACGGGCCGCCGCTGGTCCGATGGCTTGCACCAGGCCGTCGAAGCGAAAGAAGGCGTCAAAATCCAGAACGAGAACCAGACCCTGGCCTCGATCACCTTCCAGAACTACTTCCGCATGTACGCCAAGCTGGCCGGCATGACCGGTACGGCCGATACCGAAGCGTACGAGTTCCAGGAAATCTACGGCCTGGAAACGGTCGTGATTCCGCAAAACCGTCCATTGCAGCGCAAGGACCGCCAGGATCAGGTCTACAAATCGTCGGCGGAAAAATACAACGCGATGTTGAACGACATCCGCGACTGCTACGAGCGCGGCCAGCCCGTGCTGGTGGGTACGACCTCGATCGAAAACTCGGAACTGCTGTCTGGCATCCTGAGCAAGGCCGATTTGCCGCATAACGTGCTGAATGCGAAACAGCATGCCCGCGAAGCGGAAATCATCGCCCAGGCAGGTCGTCCGAAAGCCATCACCATCGCCACCAACATGGCCGGTCGCGGTACGGACATCGTGTTGGGCGGTAACGTCGAAAACCAGATCAAGTTCATCGAAGCCAATGCTGAGCTGAGCGATGCCGACAAGGCCGCCCAGTCGCAGACCTTGCGCGATGAATGGCAATCGCTGCACGACCACGTGGTCAATGCGGGCGGCTTGCACATCATCGGCACCGAACGCCACGAATCGCGCCGCGTCGACAATCAGCTGCGCGGCCGTGCCGGCCGTCAGGGCGATCCGGGTTCGTCGCGCTTCTACCTGTCGCTCGACGATGCGCTGCTGCGCATTTTCGCCGGTGACCGCGTGCGCGCCGTGATGGACCGCCTGAAAATGCCGGAAGGCGAACCGATCGAGGCAGGCATCGTCTCGCGTTCGATCGAATCGGCCCAGCGCAAGGTTGAAGCGCGCAACTTCGACATCCGCAAGCAATTGCTGGAATACGATGACGTCGCCAACGACCAGCGTAAAGTCATCTACCAGCAGCGTAACGAGTTGCTGGAAACGACCGACATTTCGGACATGATCGGCTCGCTGCGCCATGGCGTGTTCACCGACCTGGTGCACGAGTACGTGCCGCACGAATCGGTGGAAGAGCAATGGGATATCAAGGGACTGGAAAATACCCTGTCCAGCGAATGGCAGCTCGACTTGCCGTTGCAGGCCATGCTGGAAGCTGATTCGACCCTGACGGACGAAGAGATCCTGGAAAAAGTGCTGGTCGCGGCCGATGCCGTGTACCAGTCGAAGATCGATATCGTCGGCAAGGAATCGTTTGGCGGCTTCGAGCGCAATGTCATGCTGCAAAGCGTGGACAGCCACTGGCGCGAACACCTGGCGGCACTCGATCACCTGCGCCAGGGTATTCACCTGCGCGGTTATGCGCAGAAGAACCCGAAACAGGAATACAAGCGCGAAGCGTTTGAACTGTTTGGCCAGATGCTCGAC
Source organism: Janthinobacterium breve (assembly GCF_051380895.1). Classification (NCBI taxonomy): domain Bacteria; kingdom Pseudomonadati; phylum Pseudomonadota; class Betaproteobacteria; order Burkholderiales; family Oxalobacteraceae; genus Janthinobacterium; species Janthinobacterium breve. The sequence goes on from NZ_JBNYXY010000016.1 coordinate 100,893, forward strand.
ATGATCAAGAACGACGTCACGAAACACGTGATGACGGTGCGTATCCAGTCGCGCGAAGAAGTCGATGCGGCTGAACAGGCGCTGCAGCAGTCGCACGTGGAAAACGTGCACTACCAGCACGCCGAATTCGACCCGAACGCGGCACCGGAAGAACTGCTGGCGCCTGTGGCCGGCGGCAACATGGACAACGTCGACGACATGAGCGTGAGCATGGGCGTCAAAGTGGGCCGCAACGACCCATGCCCTTGCGGCAGCGGCAAGAAGTACAAGGCTTGCCACGGCAAACTGGCCTAAAGCCGGCTTCGCAGCCTGAACAAGAACGGAGACCGCGGTCTCCGTTTTTTTATGCCGTTTCAATTTACGGGCGCGCATGTACGGGTACGCATGTTCAAGGGCGCCGCGAAGGCGCTACAATAGCGCTTCCATTTTCCCTCGCAGAAGAACTCCTATGGCCGTCAATTCTCCCAAGCCCGTCGCCGCCGACTTGAAAGCCGTCGCCGGCATTGAAATCGGTGTTGCCGAAGCCGGCATCAAGAAACCCAACCGCAAGGATTTGCTGGTATTGAAACTGGCGCCGACGGCCACTGTGGCCGGCGTGTTCACCCTGAACCGCTTCTGCGCCGCACCCGTGCAAATCTCGAAAGCCAACCTGGCCGCCGTGACGGCCGGCGCCGCGCCTATCCGCGCGCTGCTGGTCAATACGGGCAACGCGAATGCTGGCACGGGCGAATCGGGCCTGGCCGATGCGCAAGCCAGTTGCGCCGCGCTGGCCGAGCTGCTGGGCTGCACGCCGCAGCAAATCCTGCCGTTTTCCACCGGCGTGATCCTCGAACCGTTGCCCGTGCAGCGCCTGGTGGCCGGCTTGCCGCAAGCCGTGGCCGCGCTGACGTCGGACAACTGGTTCTCGGCGGCCGAAGCCATCATGACCACCGACACGCAGCCGAAAGCCGGCTCGCGCACGGTCACCATCGGTGGCCATGCGGTGACCCTGACGGGCATCAGCAAGGGCGCCGGCATGATCAAGCCGAACATGGCCACCATGCTGGGCTTTTTGGCGTTTGACGCCACCGTGGCCCAGCCCGTGCTGGACCAGCTGGTGAAACAGGCGGCGGACAAATCGTTCAACTGCATCACCATCGACGGCGACACCTCCACCAATGACTCGTTCATGCTGGTGGCGACGGGCGCCGGCAGCCTGGTCGTCGATTCGACCGATTCGCCGCACTATGCGGAACTGGCCGCTGCCGTCACTGAACTGTCGACTTTCCTGGCGCAAGCCATCGTGCGCGACGGCGAAGGCGCGACCAAGTTCATGACCGTGACCGTGGAAGACGGCCGCAACGTGGAAGAGTGCCGCAAGATCGCCTATTCCATCGCCCATTCGCCGCTGGTGAAAACGGCCTTCTTCGCGTCCGACCCGAACCTGGGCCGCATCCTGGCCGCCATCGGCTACGCAGGCGTGGACGACCTGGACGTGGGCCAGTTGAACCTGTACCTGGACGACGTGTGGGTGGCCAAGAATGGCGGCCGCAACCCGGACTACCAGGAACAGGATGGCCAGCGCGTGATGCAGCAAAGCGAAATCACCATACGCGTGAAACTGGCGCGCGGCGATGCCACGGCCACCCTGTGGACGTGCGACCTGTCGCATGACTACGTGTCGATCAACGCCGACTACCGCTCATGACCGGCCTCGATCAATTCCTGCTGCGCGCGGAAAGCTTGCTGGCGCGCGTGGAGGCGATCCTGCCGCAGGCGGTCCCCACGCCGGACTGGAACAGCTTTGCCTTCCGCTGGCGCCGGCGCCAGGGCGCAGCAGCTTATTTGCAGGCGGTGGCCCACGTGTCGTCCATCGCTTTGAATGACTTGCACAATATCGGCACGCAAAAAGCGCAGATCGAGCAGAACACGCGCCAGTTCGTGGGCGGACGTCCCGCCAATAACGTGCTGCTGACGGGCGCGCGCGGCACGGGCAAGTCTTCCCTGATCAAGGCGTGCCTGAACCAGTTCGCCAGCCAGGGCTTGCGCCTGATCGAAGTGGACAAGGCGGATCTGGCCGACTTGCCCGACATCGTCGACCTGGTGGCGGCGCGCCCCGAGCGTTTCATCATCTTTTGCGACGACCTGTCGTTCGAAGAGGGCGAGAGCGGCTACAAGGCGCTGAAAGTGGCGCTCGATGGCAGCATCGCCGCGCAATCGGACAATGTGCTGATCTATGCGACCTCGAACCGCCGTCACCTGATGCCGGAACGCATGTCGGACAATACCAGCTACAAGACGGACGACGATGGCGATTTGCATCCGGGCGAGACGGTGGAAGAGAAAATCTCGCTATCCGAGCGTTTCGGCCTGTGGCTGTCGTTCTATCCGTTCAAGCAGGACGATTACCTCGATATCGCGGCGCACTGGCTCGCCTCCTTCGGCTGCACGCCGGAGCAGATCGCCGCAGCGCGCGGCGACGCCCTGCGCTGGGCCTTGCAGCGCGGTTCCCGTTCTGGCCGGGTAGCCTGGCAATTCGCGCGCGACTACGCGGGAAAGTTGCCGCAATGAGCGAAGTGAAAGTCAAACCCGTGGACGTTGCCGTCGGTATCCTGATGAAGCCGAATGGCGACGTGCTGCTGGGCCAGCGCCCGGCCGGCAAGCCGTATGACGGCTATTGGGAATTTCCTGGCGGCAAAGTCGAACCGGGCGAAGCCATTTTTGATGCCTTGAAACGCGAGTTTGTCGAGGAACTGGGCTTGTATATCGACAGCGCCGAGGCCTGGTGCGGCGTCGAATATGTATATCCGCACGCCCATGTGCGCCTGCATTTCTATATCAGCCGCGAGTGGCGGGGCGAGCCGCAAAGCCTGGAAGGGCAGGCGTTCGCCTGGCAGGGGATGGTCGGCGTGGAACCCTTGCTGCCTGCCACCATTCCCCTGCTGGAATGGCTCGATGAGGTACGCCGGGAATCCCTGGCGACTGCCTGATCTGGTGCCAGCGGGCAGCAGCATGCTGCGTGCTGGCGCAAGCTTTCCTCTTGCTTTCCTTGTATCGTGCGCGCTTTGCGCTACAGTGCTTTCATCAAGCACCGGGGAGTCTCGCATGCCGCTGACACTGACCTTTACCGATACCGATGAATTGTTGATTGCCGCGCTGCACAAGCGTGCCCGCGCGCATGGGCGCAGCATCGAAGATGAGCACCGCGACATCCTGCGCAGCGCCTTGCGGCCGCTGCCGAAGCGCCCGCTCGACGATATTTTGCGCAACATGCCCGACGTGGGACCCGATATGGATTTCGAGCGCCGCTCCTGACCCGCCATGCCTATGGCCGCCTACCTGGTCGATACGGATGTGATCGTTGCTGCGCGCAAGGGGGGCGCTGCACCGGCAGGCGTGCTCGCATTTTTCGAACGGGTGCCGCCGGAGGCGCGCTATGTGCCGGTGCAGGTGATCGCGCAGTTGCGCTCAGGCATACAGCGTAGCTGGCGGCGCGAAGCGGCGCTGGAAGCACTGGCGCTGGAAGGCTGGCTGGAAGCTGTGTTGGCAGAGTATGCGTCGCGGCTGCTGGAATTCGACCTCGATTGCGCGCTCGTGTGCGCGCGCCTGCATGGTCGCGGCCACGCGCACGGCGTGGATGGACAGATCGCGGCGATGGGCATCGCCTATGGCTTGACGGTGGTCAGCGGCAGGCTCGACAGTTTCGTGACGCAGGGACTGCGCCTGGAAAATCCGTTTCCCTGAGGATTACTGCGGCTTGTTGTCTTCGTCAGCCAGCGGATCTTCAAACGGATCGGCGGCGGGGATCGTGTATTTCTCTTCGGCCCAGGCACCCAGGTCGATCTGTTTGCAGCGTTCCGAGCAGAAGGGGCGGAATTTGTTGGCTTCAGTCCACTCGACTTTGGCGGCACAGGTAGGGCAGTTAACGACGGTCATGATGGGGCAAATAAGTAACAGTTAAAAATTACAGAGCGTGAGCTCGAACGGAACATCTTCTTCCAGCGGCTTGGGTTTCAAGTCGCCGCCCTGGGTGGTGAAGCGTACCCACAGCATATATTTGTTGGCGGAAATTTCCGGGATGGCGCCGCTGTTTTCATCCAGGCTCAGGCGCAGCATCTGGTACACCTTGCCTTGCAGCATTTGCTGGTAGCTACCGCCATTGGCGATCAGTTTAACGGGTCCGCCGGAATCGCGTAGCAGGCGCAATACCAGGGCCAGCGCATCGAACAGGGGCGCCAGCGGGGCAAACCAGGCGTGGATATCGGTCAGGCGCTGCTCGGAGCTGCGTTTTTGCCAGGCAAAGTAGGAAGGCAAGTCGAATTCGCAGGCCCCGCCCGGGATGATGGTGCGGCCGCGGATGCTCATCAACCATTCATTGTCGCGGATATTCTGGCCCGTCTTGCCTTGCGCCGCCACCAGGGCGCCGCTGACACTGTCGAGTTCACCGAGGATGGCGTCCAGGGTTTCCGGCTCCACATTCGGATTGCTGCGGTAGCCCAGCAGGCTTTGGCGCTGGCGTTCGAGTTCCTGCAGCAGGTCGGACTTCAGGTCGGCGCGGCCGGCCACTTCGAGCATGTCGAAAATAGTTGCCAAGGCAACATGGTGCTGCATTGCATGCTCTTGCTGGATGAAGAACTTGAATTTGTCATACAGGTCTTCCAGCCGCAACAAGGTACGTATGCGTTCGTTGAAAGGGTATTCGTAGACAATCAAAATAATTCCCTTAAGTAAGGACCTGCAAACAATCCCGTGATTTTGAACCAAGCGTCGACAAATTACAAACGTTGCGGCCCGTTTCCGGCCATTCTTTTTGAAAATGCCAGATATAAATCGTGCAACTGGGCAATCTGCGGCGCCAGGGCGGCCAAATCGCCATTATTGTCGATCACATCGTCCGCCGCCGCCAGGCGCATGGCCCGCGTGGCTTGCGTGGCCATGATGGCTTTGACTTGTTCTTCCGATAAGCCATTGCGCGCCATCACGCGCGACACTTGCAGGCTTTCCAGGCAATCGATGACCAGCACGCGGTTGACGCGCTCCACCCATCCGCCGGACTCGACGAGCAGGGGCACGGCGAAGATCACATAGCTGCCCGTCGCTTCGGCGGCGGCCGCCAGGGTGGCCTGGCGGATGCGCGGATGCAGGATGGCTTCCAGTCTGGCCTTGGCGTTGGCGTCGGAAAACACGAGCTTGCGCATTTTTGTTCGGTCGAGGGCGCCGTGTGCATCGGCGTAGTCCGGGCCAAATTCCGCCACCAGGGCCGGCATGGCGGCGCCATTTTGCGCCGTCAGGCTGTGCGCGATCTGGTCGGTATCGACGATGGCGGCGCCGTGCGCGGCGAACAGGTCGGCCACGGTGCTTTTGCCGCAACCGATGCCGCCGGTCAAGCCCACGCTGAAATAGGGAGCGTTTTGTTGTTGCATGTATTTATCCATAGGGTGCGCAGTGCTACGCCGGTCAGCCGGTCAGGCCCAGCGTAAGCCGCGACAGGGGCGTGCCGTACAGCAGGGCAATCATACCCGCCGCCGCCAGGTAGGGGCCGAACGGGATGGGTTTGTCGCGCCCCCGCTTGGCGAAGACGATCAGGCCGATGCCGACCACGGCGCCGACCAGCGACGACAACAATATGATCGTCGGCAACATGGTCCAGCCCAGCCAGGCACCAAGCGCCGCCAGCAATTTGAAGTCACCATAGCCCATTCCCTCCTTGCCTGTCGCCAGCTTGAAGGCCCAGTACACGGCCCACAGGGCCAGATAGCCGGCGGCCGCGCCGATGACGGCGTCCTGCAGTGGCACGAAGGTGCCATTGATGTTGATCAGCAGACCCGCCCATAGCAAGGGAAAGGTCAGGTCGTCGGGCAGGATTTGCGTATCGGCATCGATGAAAGTCATGGCGATCAGCAGCCAGGCAAACACGAGCGTGGCCAGGCCCGTCCAGCCGCTGCCGAAGTGCCAGATCAAGATGGCCGACAGCGCGCCCGTCAGCAGTTCCACCAGCGGATAGCGCACGGAGATGGGCGCCTGGCAGGCGCTGCACTTGCCGCGCAGCAGCAGGTAGCTGATGACGGGAATGTTTTCCATGGCCGTGATGCGGTGGCCGCAAGCGGTGCAGTGCGAGTGCGGCAGCATCAGGTTGTAGCGGTCCGTGTGCGGCAAGGGCAAGCCGCTTTCTTCCGCCACGTAATTATCGGACTCGCGCTGCATCATTTTCGGCACGCGGTGGATCACCACGTTGAGGAAGCTGCCGACGATCAGGCCGAACAGGGCGGCGACGAGGGCGACGGGCAGGTTGCCGGGCGCAGCGAATAGCAGGGTATCTTGCAGCATGGTGGATTTATCTGAGGTGAAGATCGTTGCCGCGCAAACATTGCCTGGCACTGTCGCAGTGTAAAACATCCGCCAGCGCGCGGGGTGTTTTACGGCGGCCATTTCTTCAAATCACGGCGCCAAGCTTAAATATCGGCAAGTACAGCGCGATCACCAGGGCGCCCACCAGCACGCCCAGCACCACCATCAACGCCGGTTCCAGCAGCGACGACAGGATGGCCACGGTGCTGTCGATCTCCGCCTCGATGATCTCGGCCGCGCGCGACAGCATGGCGTCGAGTGCGCCCGATTCCTCGCCGATCAGGGCCAGTTGCGTCAGCAGCGGGGGAAACACGGCGCTGTGCTCCATGGCCATGGCCAGGCTGCCGCCGGCGCGGATTTCACGCTCGATGCGCGTCGTCGCTTCCTGGTACAGCGCGTGGCCGGAGGCGGCGCCCACCAGGCTGAGCGAGTCGAGCAGCGGCACGCCGGCGGCGAACATGGCGGCCAGGGTGCGCGTCCAGCGGGCAATCGCCGCCTTGCGCAGGAGCGGGCCGAACACGGGCAGGCGCAATGCCCGCAGTTGCAGGTTGCGCCGCAAGACAGGCCAGCGGTGCCAGGCCAGGTACGATAGCAGCCAGGCCAGCATGAGCGCCGCCAGCAAGGCCAGCCAGTAGCGTACAAGAAAGGCGGACAGACCCATGACGAGCAGTGTGGGCAGGGGCAATGGCGCACCGAAGCTGTCGAATACCTGGCGGAAGGCGGGCACGACCACGCTCATGATGATGGCCGTGACGGCGATGGCGACGAGCACGATGGCCAGCGGATACATCAGCGCACCGCGGACCTGTCGCCGCAGGGCGATGGCTTTTTCCTGGTGCGTGGCCAGGCGCGCCAGCAAGTCCTGCACGATGCCGGCCTGTTCGCCGGCCGCCAGCAGGTTGCAATACAGCTCGTCAAATAGCAGCGGAAATTGGCGGAATGCCTGCTGCAGGCTGCTGCCCGCTTCGATGTCGTGGCGCAAGTCGCGCATCAGCTCAGTGACGGCGGGTTTGGTGTGGCCCTTGCCGGCGATGTCGAAGGCGTGCAGCAGCGGCACGCCGGCCGCCATCATGGTCGACAACTGGCGCGTGAACAGCGCGATATCCTTGTGCGTGATGGCCTTGCCGGGCGCAGCGCGCGCCGCCTGCACCCTGGTGGCCAGAATGCCCTGGCGCCGCAAGGCCAGGCCGGCAGCGGTGGCATCGGCGGCGCGCAAGATGCCATCGACCGCCTTGCCATGGCGGTCCGTGCCCTTCCATGCAAAGCGCCGCTCGGCCGCCATGTGCACCTCCTGCCGTCACGGTAGCAGCGTCAGGCAAAAGCACCAGCCGCGCTGGCGGCAAGCTTGATCTGGCTCAGCCTTTTGTGCTTTGTACTTCCGTCTGTACCAGGGCCTGGGCCTTCACGTCGGCTGCATCTTCCTCGTCGCTGTCCGTGCCCTTGCTGATGCTTTCGCCATCGTCGCGGCGCAAGGTCCAGAACGTCAGCGAGGACAGCACCGTCAGCGCGGCCAGGGTGAGGAAGGCGTGGTGCAGCGCGGTGCTGAGCATGATGCGGTCCGACTGCGGCAGGTCGCCCAGGTACCAGCCCGTGATCAGTGAACCGAAGGCCAGACCAAAGCTCATCGACAGTTGCTGCATCGAGCTGGCGATGGTGCTGGCCATGCTGGAGTCGGTCTTGTCGACATCGGCATACGCGATGGTGTTCATGCTGGAAAATTGCAGCGAATTGAAAAAGCCCATGCACAGGCTGATGGCGACGATCACGTACAGGGACGTGCCCGCGCCCACCTGCGAAAACATGGCGATGGTGATGCCGATCAGCACGGTGTTGACGATCAGCACCTGGCGGTAGCCGAAGCGGGCCAGCACGCGCGCGGAAATGAATTTCATGCCCATGGCAGCCGCAGCCGACGGCATCATCAGCAAGCCCGATTGCCAGGCGGGCAAGCCCAGACCCAGCTGGTACAGCAGCGGCAAGAGAAAGGGCAGGCCGCCCACGCCCAGGCGCGTAACGAAGCCGCCCACCACGGAGACGCGGAAGGTGCGGATCTTGAACAGGGTCAGGCGCAGCAGCGGGTGCAGCACTTCGCTCGAATGCCAGGCATACGCGGCGAGCAGGCTGATGGAAATGAACAGCAGCACGGCCGCCGAGGTGGGGTCGATCTTGTGCTCGCCAAAGATTTCCAGCAGCCAGGACAGCAGGGCGATGCCCGTGCCGAACAGCACCAGGCCGATCAGGTCCAGCGGACGGGGTTTGTCGCCGTAGTAATCGGGCATGTAGCGGTGCGCCAGGTACAGCGCCGCCAGGCCCACGGGCACGTTGACAAAGAAAATCTCGCGCCACGACAGCCAGTGCACGATCAAACCGCCCACCGTGGGCCCCAGCAGGGGCCCGATCAGGGCGGGAATGATGACGAAATTCATGGCCGCCAGCAATTGCGATTTGGGAAAGGTGCGGATGATGGTGAGCCTGCCCACCGGCATCATCATGGCCGCGCCCACCCCTTGCAGCAGGCGCGCGGCCACCAGCATGGGGGCATTCACGGACAGGCCGCACAGGATGGAGGCGATGGTAAAGATGGCAACAGCGGCGGAAAATACGCGCCGCGTGCCGAAGCGGTCGGCCATCCAGCCGCTGATGGGGATGCACACGGCCAGGCTCAGGATGTAACTGGTGACGACGGCCTTCAGGCTGAGTGGCGTCACGTTGAGGCTGGCGGCCATGGCGGGGATGGCGGTGTTGACGATGGTGGAGTCGAGTTGCTCCATGAACAGGGCGGTGGCAACCACCCAGGGAAGGTAGCTTTTAATCGGGGAACTGGTCATGGATGCGAGCCTGAGGAGGAGAAACGGAGCCGACAGTACGACGAATTGTCACATAAATGGCGCAGGCGTGCCGCCCGCGCCGTCCATTCTGGCAGCGGGCCGGGGGCATCGTCCATGGAACATTTGTTCTATGGCAATAGATTGCGGGCAAGGCTAGCATGTGTTTTCTGGCAGCTTCGGCCTGCTCTTTTCCCGAAAGTCACACTACATGAAAAATGCACTTACGTTCCTTGTCCTGGGCGCGGCCCTGTCCGCATGCGGCGGCGGCAGCGACGGCGGCACGCCGGAAGCACCCGCCAAGCCACCCGTCGTGGTCACGCCTCCCGTCGTTCCCGCCGACAGCGTGACGGTAGCATCGGAAGCCGTGGCGAAAGAGGCTGGCCTGAACGTCATTGCCGGTGCCAGTGCTGACGAAAGCGTCTATGACGTGGCCGCCGATATTGGCGACACATGGCGCATCACCTTTGACAGCGTCAAGAAAACCTATGCCATCCGTGTCTTGTCGACGCAGTTCGGCTTGAGCGACCGCAGCGGCACGTTCAGCGCTACCACCACCGGCAATTTCACCACCTACACGGCGACAGATTTCAGCGTCACCGTCGATGCGCGCACGCGTCTTCTGTCGGGCAATATCAAATTGGGTAACATGGTCTCGACCGTCAGCGGCAGCGGCTATGCGGTCGGCGATGTGGCCAAGCTGGCCGGCAGCTATATTTTCCTGGGCGCCATGCGCAATGCATCGAACGGTGCTGACCGTTTCAATCCGAAAGGCAGTCTCAAGATTGCAGCCGACGGAGCGGCCCAATTGTGCAATGGCGGCGTGTTCAATGCGCAAGGCGTGTGCTCTGCTGTATCGCCGCAGCTGGAAGCGGAAAACGCCAGCCTGACCCTGGTCAAGGATGCAAAGAATGGCTTGCTCGTCGCCCGCCAGGGTGGCCAGGACTTCGGCATCGTGCACGTGCATGCGGGGGACCGGGGGCTGGCGCTGTTCATTGACCGCTATGGCCGCAATCAGGAAAATGTCATGCGCGTGGGCACCATCGTGGCGGCCAAACAACAGAAGATCGGCACGGAAATCAATGGCAACTATGCCTGTGCGGCGCAGGGCATCAGCGCGAACATCGTCGTTGCCGGCAGCACCGCCACCCTGACGAATAACACGACCGGCAAAACGCATGCGGAAACCATCACCGTCAACAAGCTGGGCCTGGGTGCGCAAGCCCTCGATTTCGATGGCATCGCCGTCTTCAAGGACCCTGCCGATGTGCCAGCCGACTATTCGATGTTCATGCCCGTGTCCTCGAGCATGGCAGTCGAATTTTCGACCGACCGGTCGTACATGGGCATGTGCCTGAAAAAATAGTCGCTAGCGTTGGATGTGATCCAGGGCGGCTAGCAGCGGCAGCGCCGCGTCCGCAATGCGCTCCAGGCTGGCCTCGCGCAGGGCGGCGGTGTCCACCGTGTGGCCGGAGTCCAGTCCCGCCCAGCGCAGCAGCGCCGAACATGCGGCGGGCGTGTCGAACATGCCGTGCAAATAGCTGCCGAGGATTTGTCCGTCGTCCGATACGGCTCCTTCCGCGCGCCCATCGATGACAAAGGCCGGCTGCGCCAGCGCCGCGCCATGCGAGACGCCCATGTGGATTTCATAGCCGGCCACGGGCGCATTGGCCGCGCCGGCAAACGCGCAGTGGCCGCGCACCTGTTCCAGCCGCTTGTCGCTTGTCAGCTCCGTCACCATGTCGAGCAATCCCAGCGCCGGCGAGTCTCCCGCCGCGCCTTCCACTCCCAGCGGGTCGTGTACGGACTGTCCCAGCATCTGGAAGCCGCCGCAGATGCCCAGCACCTTGCCGCCATAGCGCAGGTGTTTTGCCAGGTAAGCGGGCCAGCCCTGCTGCTGCAGCCAGGCCAGGTCGCCGCGCGTGTTCTTGCTGCCGGGCAGGATCACCAGATCCGCCGGTGGAATCGCTTGTCCCTGTTTGATGAATTGCAGGTCGATATCGGGGTGGGCGCGCAGCGCGTCGACATCCGTGTGGTTGCTGATGCGCGGCAGTTGCGGCACCACCACCTTGAAGGCGCCGCGTTCTGCCTGCATGGCTTCCACGGCGTCTTCCGCATCGAGGAACAAGCCTTGCAGATAGGGCAGCACGGCCAGCACGGGCTTGCCGGTCTGCTGTTCCAGCCAGTCGATGCCCGGTTGAAGCAGCGAGATATTGCCGCGGAAGCGGTTGATGACGAAGCCGAGGATGCGTGCCCGCTCGCTGTCGGACAGGCAGGCCAGGGTGCCGATGATGTGCGCGAAGACGCCGCCACGGTCGATGTCTGCCACCAAAATCACGGGGCAGTCGACTGCTTCGGCAAAGCCCATGTTGGCGATGTCGCGCGCACGCAGGTTGACTTCGGCGGGGCTGCCCGCGCCTTCGACGATGACGGCGGCGTATTGCTGGCGCAGGCGCGCATACGATTCCAGCACGGCGCCCATGGCGATGCTCTTGTATTGCTGGTAGTCGCGCGCATCCATCTCGGCGCGCACCTTGCCATGGATGATCACTTGCGCGCCCGTGTTCGACGACGGTTTCAAGAGCACCGGGTTCATGTCCGTGTGCGGTGCGATGCCGCAGGCCAGCGCCTGCAATGCCTGCGCGCGGCCGATTTCGCCGCCGTCGGCCGTCACGGCGCTGTTCAGCGCCATGTTCTGCGGCTTGAACGGCGCCACCGTCACGCCGCGCCGTTTTAGCAGACGGCACAGGGCCGCGACGATGGTGCTCTTGCCCGCGTCGGACGTCGTACCCTGCACCATCAGGGCGGGGAAGGGGCTGTTCATGCCGGCCGCTCCTGCTGATGTTGCCACCGCGCGATGATGTCGCTGAGCTGGCGCAAGCCTTCCGTGATGGCGGCCGGACCGGGAGAAAGAATGTCGGGCGACTTGATTTCGAACAGCATGTCATTGCGCACGGCAGGAATCGCATCCCAGCCCGGGCGTGCCATCAGCTGTGCCGGCTGGAACTTCTTGCCGCACCAGGTGGCGATGATGATGTCGGGCGCGCGCCGCACCACTTCATGTGGATCGGCGATGATGCGTTCCCTGGCGCCCGGATGCACGGACAATTCCGGGAAGGCGTCCGTGCCGCCAGCGATGCCGATCAATTCCGCCGCCCAGCCGATGCCGCTCATCAGGGGATCATTCCACTCTTCAAAGTAAATCACGGGCTTGCGCGACCAGGCTGCGGCGCGAGCCCGGGCGGCGGCGATGTCCGCGCGCAGGCTGGCGATCAGTTCGCGGCCGGCGTCCTCGCGCTGCACCAGCGCGGCCAGTACGGCGATCATGCGCAGGATGCCCTCCACCGTGCGCTGGTTGAACTGGTGCACTTCGATGCCTGCCTTGACCAGGTCGCGGCAGATATCGGCCTGCATGTCGCAAAAGCCGATCACGAGGTCGGGCTGGACGGCCAGGATGCGTGCCAGGTCAGCGGAGGAAAAACCGCTGATCTTGGTTTTTTCCTCGCGTGCACGCGGCGGGCGCACGGTGAAGCCGGAAATGCCCGCGATGAAGTCTTCGGCGCCCAGTGCATACAGTGTTTCCACGGCCTCCGTCGACAGGCAGGCGATGCGCTTGTAGTGGCTCATGGGACGCTTTTTGCTGCCGGATTGCTGCGGCGCTGGCGGGCCACTTCCAGCTGTTCGCACATGGCGGCCGTGCCTTCGATCATGCGCGGGCCGGCGCGATTCAGCAGGTCGCCATTCAGGCGGAACAGGTTATTTTTGCGCACGGCAGTCATCGACGGGAAGGCGCGCCACATGGCCAGGCCGCCTTCGCTGCGCGGATCGCTTTTTTCGCTGGTGCCGAAAATGACTTCCGGGTCTTCCTGCAGCACGCCTTCCGGCGTGACGACGGGCGCCACTACCTTCATCGCGGCAAACACATTCTGGCCGCCGCACAGGCGCATGGAGTCGCTGATGATGCTCGCGCCGCTCAAGGTGTACAAGGGTTTATCCCACACCTGGTAAAACACGCGCACGGGCGGACGCTGCGCATATTGCGCCGTCAAGCTGGCCAGTTTGGCGCGCAGCTGCGCGGCGGCCGCTTTGGCGACTTTTTCCGTTCCCATCAGCTGGCCCAGGCGCTCCATGCTGTCGGGGATGTCGGCCAGCTTGCGCGGCTCGCTGTGATAGATGGGCACCTTCAGCTGGCGCAGCATGGCGATCTGGCGCTCGGCGCTGCCATGCATCCACACGACGATCAAGTCCGGTTTCATGGCGATGATGCGCTCCATGTCGTACTGGCGGTTGTCGCCTACCTGCATGATTTTTTTCGCCGCTTCAGGGTAGTCGCTATAGCTGACGACACCGGCGATCCTGTCGCCGCCGCCAGCCGCGAATAGCAGCTCCGTGACATGCGGCGCCAGCGCCAGGATGCGCTGCGCCGGCTTGGCCACGGTGACGGTATTGCCGTCGTCGTCGCGCACGGTGATGGCGGCATGCGCCTGCAGTGAGATCAATCCGGCCAGCAGCAGTGCGGTTTTCAAGTGGTTCATATGTGCTTCCATGCAGTGAGGGCCTGCTGCAGGCGCAGCCAGGCGTGTTCGTCGGGGGGCAGGCCCAGGCGGATGCCGTGGGCCGCGTGGCGGAACAGGCGCACCCAGATGCCTGATACTGCCATGTGGTGCCAGAAGGCTGCGGCGCGCGCTTCCGGCCACCATTGAAACAGCGCCGTGCCGCTGCTGGCGATGCCGTGCGCGGCCAATAGCTGGCGCAGGCGCGCACCTTCGCCGCGCAGGCGCTCGCGCATCGCTTCCTGCCAGTGCGTATCGTTCAAGGCAGCCAGCGCCACGTGCTGCGCCGGGCCGCTGACGGTCCAGGGACCCAGCATGTCGGCCAGCTGGGCCAGCAGCGCAGGATGGGTGGCGACAAAGCCCAGGCGCAATCCCGCCAGGCCAAAGAATTTGCCGACGGAGCGCAGCACGATCAAGCCTGGTCGATGCGTATGTACACCCAGGCTGGCTTGCATTTCCGTGTCGCCAAACGCTTCATCGACCACCAGCCAGCCGCCGCGCGCGGCCAGTTTGCCGGCCCACTCCAGCAGTATCTCGGGCGCGATGCGTTCGCCCGTGGGATTGTTCGGATTGCAGACGACCAGCACATCGCAATTGTCGACGGCATCGGCCAGCAACGCATATGGCACTTGCCGCAACTGGTGGCCGTGCTGGCCCCAGTGGTGCGCATGTTCCGCATACGACGGGGCGGCCACCACCACGCGCGACGGTGCGCGCAGCCGGGGCAGGGCCTGGATGGCGGCCTGCGTGCCCGCCACGGGCAGCATGGCCGGTGCGTTGTAGTAGACGCAGGCAGCGGCCACCAGCGCGGGATCGGCTTCCGGCAGCCGGTGCCAGGCGTTGGCGTCCGGTGCTGGCGCTGCATACCAGTGCGGGTTGATGCCCGTCGACAGGTCGATCCAGTCGGCCACGGGCCGGCCAAATTCGCGCGCGGCGTCGCGCAGCTTGCCGCCATGTTCAAGCAAGGTATTTCCCCCGCAGGTAGTACAGCCCGGCCAGCAGCGCCACCCAGATCAGCCACAGCACGGCCGTTTCGGCCACCAAGCGCCAGGCGCGGTCGATATCGCGCGCTTCGGCGGGACGGCCGGCGCCCAGCGGCGGGCGGTGTTCCAGCTCGCCGTCGTACATGGCGTCGCCACCGAGGGCCAGGCCCAGGGCACCGGCGCCGCTGGCCATCACGGGCCCCGCATTCGGGCTGCCCCAGTTGGGGGCCTGGCTGCGCCAGCAGTGCCAGGCGCGCTTCTTGTCCGCCATGGTCTTGCCTAGCAAGACGTAGGACAGGGCCGTCAGGCGCGCCGGCAGGTAATTGAGGATGTCGTCGATGCGCGCGGCGCAGCAGCCGAACCAGTCGTAGCGTTCGTTGCGGTAGCCCCACATGGCGTCGAGGGTATTCGCCAGCCTGAATAGCACGGCGCCGGGGCCGCCCGCCACGGCAAACCAGAACAGGGTGCCGAAGACGGCGTCGTTGCCGTTTTCCAGCAAGGACTCCGTGCTGGCCTTGGCCAGGCTGGCCGCGTCGGCGTTGGCCGTGTCGCGGCTGACGATGCGCGCCGTCAGCAGGCGCGCGTTGTCCAGGTCATCCATGGCCAGGGCATCGGCGATCGGCTGGTTATGGTCGCGCAGGCTGCGCAAGCCCAGGCACAGGTACAGCAAAAAAACATGCAGTGTGGCGCCCGCGAAGCCGCACAGCCAGGCGACGAGACAGGTGATAGGCAACACGGCCAGCAGCCATGCCAGCGCGCCGCGCAGAAAACGTCCGCGGCCCCGGTTCAGCATGCGTTCGAGCGCGCTGGCGAGGCGGCCAAAGCCCACCAGCGGATGCCAGCGGCGCGTTTCGCCCAGGATCAGGTCGAGCAGCACGCCGGCCGTCATCAAGCCTGCCAGCATGGGCAGCGACAAGCCGCTCAGCATGGGCCGCCTTTCAGGTACAGGGGCAGGCCGGCGGCGACAAACACGGCCCTGTCGCACACGGCCGCCACGGCCTGGTTCAAACGGCCCGCTTCATCCGTAAAGCAGCGCGAGATGGCGCCGTAGGGCACGATGCCCATGCCCACTTCGTTCGACACCAGCACAAGCTCACAACTCGCGCTATCGGTATCGCCGATTTCGGCCAGCGCGTACAGCAGGTGCGTGCGCTCGCTGTGGAACAGTTCGGGCAGGGCGATGTCGCCCACGTCCGGGTAAGTCTCGCCGGTGGAAAACATCAGATTCGTCAGCCACAGGGTCAGGCAGTCGACCAGCAGCAGCCTGCCGGGGCGCGCCTGCTGCAGGATGGCGTCGCCCAGGCGCAGCGGTTCTTCCAGGGTGGCCCACTCGGCCGGGCGCTGTAACCTGTGATGCGCGATGCGCATGGCCATTTCGCCATCGCCCGCCTGCGCGGTAGCGATGTAGACGACTTCCTTGCCGGACTCGCGGGCCAGCTTTTCCGCATAGGCGCTCTTGCCGGAACGGGCGCCGCCGAAGACCAGGGTGCGCGTCATGGCGCTGTTACCACTCGGTGCCGATTTGCGCGCCGATGCCGGCCGCATACGCGTGTTTGACGACGGCCATCTCGGTGACGGTGTCGGCGATCGCGATCAATTCATCCGGCGCGCCACGGCCCGTGATGACCACGTGCTGCATGGCCGGGCGTTCCAGCAGGTCGGCGATGACTTTGTGCACGTCGAGGTAGTTGTATTTGAGGGCGATATTGAGTTCGTCGAACAGCACCAGGCCGTAGCTGGGGTCGGCCAGGAAGGTCTTTGCCTGCTCCCATGCCAGTTCGGCTTTTTCGATGTCGCGTTCGCGGTTTTGCGTTTCCCAGGTATAGCCTTCCCCCATAGCATGAAAGCTGATTTCATCGGGGAAGCGGCGCAGGAATTTTTCCTCGCCCGTCGACATGGCGCCCTTGATGAACTGCACCACGCCCACTTTCATGCCGTGGCCCATGGCGCGGATGGCCATGCCGAAGCCGCTCGAACTCTTGCCCTTGCCATTGCCCGTGTTGACGATGATGATGCCGATTTCCTTGTCGGCCTTGGCGATGGCCGCGTCGATGATGGTTTTTTTTCTTTCCATGCGCACGCGGTGGCGTTGGTTTATAGCTGCGATATTGGCTGCAGTGTCCGCGTCGATGTTGTCGCTCATGTTTAATCCTCTTTCGGTATGAATATCTTGCGTTTGCCGTGGGCGATGATCTCGATCGGGTGGCCCAGGTAGTCGCCCAGGATGGATGCCTGCATCACTTCGGCCACGGGACCGGCCAGCCAGCCGCCGTCGCCCATCAGCAGCAGCGCATGGGTCGAGACGCTGTGCGCCAGGTTCAGGTCATGCCCCACCATCACCACGGTTTTATTTTGTTCGCGGCACAGTTTCGACAGCAGCCCCATGACGCTGACCTGGTGCGCCAGGTCCAGTGCATTGGCCGGTTCGTCCAGCAGCAGCAGGGGCGTATCCTGCGCCAGCATGGCGGCGATTGCCACGCGCTGGCGTTCGCCGCCGGACAGGCTGCGCACGTCGCGTTCGGCCAGGTGCTCCACTTCCATCGAGGCCAGCGCCGCCAGGGCGATGCGCTGGTCGTCGCTGCCTTCCCAGTAATGGTTGTCGTGATACGGATGGCGCGCCGACAGCACGGTTTCGATGACGCGGTACGAGAACGCATCGTGGCGCGCCTGCGCCAGGAAGGCGCGTTCGCGCGCCAGTTCATCGAGCGGCCAGTCGATCAGGGCGCGGCCCTGTATCGTCACGTGGCCCGCATCCGGTTCGCGCAAGCCGGCCAGGGTGCGCAGCAAGGTGCTCTTGCCCGCGCCATTGCGGCCGATCACGCTCCAGCATTCGCCATCCTTGATGTGCCAGATGAGGTTTTCCACGAGGGAGCGCGTGCCTGCCTTCAGGCCGAGTTGGTAAGTACGTATCATGTGCGTCGCAGCCGGTGCAGTTGGTACAGGAAGACGGGCGCGCCTATCATGGCCGTGACCACGCCGACGGGCAACTGCAAGGGTGCCAGCACGGTGCGCGCAAGTGTGTCGGCCAGCACCAGGAAAGTGCCGCCGGCCAGCGCGGCGGCCGGTATTAACAGGCGATGATCGGGGCCGCAGGCAAAGCGCAGCGCATGCGGCACGATCAGGCCGACAAAACCCACGCTGCCGGCGCTGGTGACGGCACTGGCCGTGAGCAGGCCGGAACAGAAGAACAGGCCCTTGCGCAGCGCGCCCACACGCACGCCCAGGGTGCTGGCCGCTTCCGCATGCAGCGCCATGATGTTCAGCGAACGCGCGCAGCGCAGCGCAAACATCATGGCACCAGCCAGGACCAGCCAGGGCATCAGCCGCGCGGGGGCGCCAGACAGGTCGCCGATCATCCAGAACACCATGCTGCGCAAGCGGCTTTCCGGGGCGATGGATAGCATCAGGGTGACGATGGCCATGCAGGCCGAGGCCAGGATCACGCCCGTCAGCAGCAAGAGGGAGGCGCCGCCTTCGGCCGCCGTGCCGCCGCGCAGGTCGCGGCGGGCAAAGAAATACAGCAGCATGGACACGCCGACGGCGCCCGCGAATGCCGCCGCGTCGACCACCCACAGCGCACACATGAACAGCAGCGCGGCCAGCGCACCGACGGAGGCGCCGGCGGAAATGCCCAGCACATACGGGTCGGCCAGGGGATTGCGCAAGAGAGCCTGCATCATGACGCCGGCCAGCGACAGCGCCGCGCCGGTGACGAACGCGGTCAGCGCGCGGCCAAGGCGCAGGTCGAGCAGGGTGGCGGCGAGGGTATCGGTCTTGCCCTGCACGACATGGAGCAGGGCGGAAGGTAGGTCGGCGAGCGGAATCGCGATCGAACCGATCATGCCGGAGAAAATCAGGCTGGCAACCGCGCACACGATCAGCACCGTGAGGATCACGGTGGCGCGGTGGCGCATGTTGCGGAAAAATGGGTGCATGTACTGCCTTAAAAACGGGGAACGCAGAACTGCATATGCGGACGATGGCGGCATGCCATCGCCCCCAGCTTACATCATTACTTCATGGCTATTTCATGCCGTAGCGCACTCCGACGAAGACTTTCGAGCCTGGTGTCGCGTAGAAGCGCGCCAGTTCGTAATCCTTGTTGGCGATGTTGTTCCAGCGCGCCAGCACCGACCAGTCGTGGGTGAATTGGTAGGTGGCGTACAGATTGACCAGGCCATATCCGCCCAGGACGTTCTTGTTGGCGGCATCATCGAAACGCTTGCCCGATAATTGCCACTCGGCGCCCGACGTCAGCGCGCCAGCCGTGTAGTCGACGGCGAAGTTGGCGTGTTGCTTGGCGCGGCGTACCAGTTGCTTGTCCTTGGTTTCATCGCGCGGATCTTGCAGGTCGATGTTGCCGCTGACGTTGAAAGCGCCGAACTTGCGTGCGCCAGCAATCGTCAGGCCTTCCAGCAGCGCCTTGTTGACGTTGTAGGCGCAGCCGTAGCCGGTGAACAGCGGATCGGGACAAGGCGAGGCATTCACCAGCAGGTCGCTGACCTTGTTGTGGTAATAGCTGGCGCTCAGTTTCGACACGCCGTCGTCGTAGCGCAGACCCACTTCGGCGTTGCGGCCCTGTTCCGGCTTGTTCGTCGCCAGGCCATAGCCCGGGTAGTACAGCTCATTGAAGGTCGGTGCGCGGAAGCTGGTGCCGTAGCTGGCGTTGGCGCGTAATGCGTTGGTGATGCGGTAGCCGTAGGCGACGCTGCCCGTGTTGTACGTGCCGAATGCCGAGCTGTCATCACGGCGGCCGCTGATGCTGACCAGGTGCGCGCCGCGTACCAGGTTGTACGATGCAGCGAAGGATTTGGTGTTGCGTCCGCCGGTGACTTCTTTATTCAAGGTCGACGTCACATCTTCATCGCGGTAGCTGGCCAGCAGTTGCAGGTTGTCGCGGCCGAAGCGGATGTCATTTTGCCAGGTCAGGTCGGTCTGCTTGGTGTTGATCTGGCTCTTGCTCCACGAATCGGTGCCGCCATCATTGCCGGCCTTGTCGCGCGCTTCCGCATAACGCAGTTCACTGGTCCAGTTGGGCAGGAATTCGTTCTTCGTGAAGACGGAGACGTTTTCCAGTTTCTCGTTGCTGCGTGCATCGTAGCCAGGACCGGCGTCATACTGCGCTTTCAGTTCGCTATTCAGGAATGTCAGGCCCACTTCATGGCCTTTGGCCATCTGATAGCCGAACTGGCCGCTGAAGCTTTCCTTGTCGTAGCCGTCTTTGTCTGGATTGTAGGTGTATTCCGGCGATGCACCGAGCTTCGAGGCCGAGAAACCATCCGATTTTTCCTTGCCAGCTGCCAGCGCATAGCTGAAGCTGTTCGGACCAGCGGTGGAGCCGGCCACTTGCGCTTCGACCTGGCGCGTGTTGTTGCTGCCGTAACCGGCGAATGCGGAGACGCGCGTGGCGCCATCGCCTTTTTTCGTGAAGATCTGGATCACACCGCCGATGGCGTCCGCGCCGTACATGGTGCTCAGTGGACCATAGACGATTTCAATGTGATCGATGCTGGAAAGGGGCAAGGCGCTCCAGTTGGCCGTGCCCAGGGTGGACGAGCCAATGCGCACACCATCAACCAGCACGATATTCTGGTTGCTGTTCGCACCGCGGATGAATACGCTGGCCGCAGTGCCTGCGCCGCCGTTGCGCGCCACTTCAATGCCGCGTTGTTTTTGCAACAAGTCGACAATCGAGCTGGCGCCAGAACGCGCGATGTCTTCCGAGCTGATGGTCTGCGTATCGCTCAATACTTCGCTCAGGTGCTGTGGATAGCGGTTGGCGGTGACGACGACAGGATCGAAGGTATCGGGCGTGGCTTGGGCGAAAGCGGCAGGCGCGGCAATGGCTAGCGCGAGCGACGTGAGCGCCGCGTGGCGGGAAACAGCATGGGTCATGATAATTTTCAGTAAGTAATATGCAACCAGCCGACGTCCCCGTAGGCCAGATTGAACAGAAGTGGGAACTGAAGATGACGATCGAAGATGGCCATGGGCCATTCGGATCGCGAACATCCCCGTTCGCACACTTCCACCTGTCCTGGCCGGTATCCGGGCTGGCAAGTGCGGCTATCCCACCTTCCCATGCTCGATGATTGCAAGCACAGTGGTTGTCAGAGATAGCTTGTCGCCCGCTTCCTGTAGCGAGGGGCGACACTTGCTTACCGTTGCGGGGGCAGCACACGTTCGCCGCAGTCGCGGCATCGTGTTTCCCGTTTAACTGCGCTCATGGACATGAGCGCGGGCACCAAAACCCCGCCATTATACGTGCAGCAGGCGTGGACTGAAATGGCGGGCTGGACGATTCGACATCAGAAATCGACGACGACCGTCGCACCGTAGGCGATTTTGTGGGCCGAATGGGCGGCCAGCAGGGCGGTTTCTTCCAATGGCAGCCGGGCTTGCAATGCCGACAGCAGGCGGATGGTGCCCGCATGGCAGATGATGATGGCTGTTTCGTGTTGTTCGCGCAACAGATCACCTAAAAACGCATCGACGCGGGCGGCCATCGCCAGCACATTCTCGCCGCCGCCGGGGTGGTACCAGGCCAGATCGGCCGCCCAGGCATCGATTTCCGCGCGTGCAATCGCGTGCCAGGGCTGCATTTCCCATGCGCCGAAATCCATTTCGGCCAGCCGTGCATCAAAGCGCAGGTCGCTGGCCGGGAGGGTGCCGGCCAATGCGGTCGCCAGACCGGCGCAGCGGTGCAGCGGACTGGCGTAGAGCGGCACATCGGCCGGCAGCGTTGCTTGCAGGCTGGCGCGCACCGTGGCCATTTCGTGCGGCGCCACCGCCACGTCGCTGCTGCCATAGCAGGTGCCGCTGGTTACCTGCGGCGCGGGGTGGCGCACTAAAATCAGTCGCATGTTAATAGAAGCGTATGGGAGGCTGGAAGCTGGAGAGGATCGCCAGATAGACCGCCACTTCCGCCACTTGCTGCACGGCGCCCAGGCAGTCACCCGTGTAGCCTTGCAGGCGGTGCTGGCATTTGCGGCCCAGCCAGAATGCGCAGGCCGCCGCCACCACGATGGCAAATGCCAGCGCGGCCCAGTAAAATATCCCCAGCACGCCGCATACGACCACGGGCAGCAGGCCGCCGGTAGCGGCGATGATGAATTCAACCGTGGTCATTTCTTGCGCCATCGGCTTGGCCTTGCCTTCGTCGCGCGCATAGTCCATGAGCCAGATCAGCGAGACGGCGGCCAGGCGCGAGAGAGGATGGGCGATGAATAATGTCGCCACCACCGTGGCAGGCGGCAGCGAAACGAGCGCCGCGCATTTGATGGCCAGCAGGCAGACGATGCCGATGGCGCCATACGCGCCGATGCGCGAATCCTTCATGATTTCCAGTACCCGCTCGCGGGTCACGCCACCGCCAAAGCCATCGCACATGTCGGCGAAGCCGTCTTCATGGAAGGCGCCCGTCAGATAAATGCCGGTGGCGACGGCCAGCAGCACGGCCACCGCCGAAGGCAGGAGCCAGCTGGCCAGCAAATACACTGCGCCCGAAATGGCCGCCACCACCACGCCGACCAGCGGAAAGTAGCGCGAGGCATGCTGCAGCCAGGCCAGCTCGAAACCCACCCAGCGCGGGATCGGCAGGCGCGTGAAGAACTGCAGCGCAATGAAGAAGAGTCGGCACTGATGGACTGCGGCGGAAACGGGATTGGCCATGGTCTTAGTCTGGCGTGGACTTTTCGCTGACCTGGGCCGAGGCGAAGGTGGCCATCTCGCGCATGAAGTTGACGGCCGCGTGCAGCAGCGGCAAGGCCAGCGCCGAACCCGTGCCTTCGCCGAGGCGCAAATCGAGATGCAGTAGCGGACGCGCACCCAGTTTGGCCAGCAACTGGCGGTGGCCATTTTCATCGGAGCAGTGCGAAAACACGCAGTAATCGAGGATGGCAGGTTGCAAACGGGCCGCCACCAGCAGGGCGCTGCTGACGATGAAGCCATCGATCAGCAGGATCATGCGCCGTTCGGCCGCCTTCAGCATGGCGCCGGCCATCATGGCGATCTCGAAACCGCCAAAGGTGGCCAGCACGTCGAGTGGGTCCTTGACTGCCGCATGATGCGCGACGGCCGCTTCGATCACATGCTGCTTGTGCAATATGCCTTCCTTCGACAGGCCGGTGCCGGCACCGACGCAATCGGCGACGGGCGTGCCTGTCAGCTTGTGCATCAGTGCGGCGGCGGCCGTGGTGTTGCCGATGCCCATTTCGCCGAAGCCCAGCACATTGCCGTCCAAGGTGGCGACCAGGTCCATCCCCGCCTGCATGGCGACCAGGCATTGTTCCTGGCTCATGGCGGGTTTGTTGGCAAAGTTGCTGGTGCCGGGACCTTGCTTGCGGTCAAGCAAACCATCGCGCGGGCCGAAGTCATGGTTGACGCCGGCATTTACTATATAGAGGGCGCAATCGTTCTGTCGGGCAAAGACATTGATGGCGGCGCCGTTGCCGAGGAAGTTTTCCACCATTTGCCAGGTCACGCTTTGTGGATAGGCAGAAATGCCTTCGGCGACCACGCCATGGTCGGCTGCAAAAACGATGATGGCAGGCTGGTGCAATGCCAGTTGCGTGCTTTGCTGGATCAGGCCTATCTGGCGGGCCAGGGTTTCCAGTAGCCCCAGGCTGCCCAACGGCTTGGTCTTGCTATTGATGGCGTGTTCAAGTGCGCTGGCCAGTGCGGGATTGGCGGTGGGGAGAATGTGTGGGATAGGCATGGGAGTCAAGGTGGAGGTGGCAGAGTATTGCCAGCGGTACGATATCACACAGCAATATTTGCTCAGCTGAAAAATAGTCCTTGCGGGGCGTGCGGGGCTTTGCTATAGTTCGCCTCCCCAATGAGGCGCAGTCAAATGCGGCAGTTGAGGATCACCGGAAACGGCGATGAGTAAGAAAAGAAGGAGTTGACGGACGTAGCAAAATGCTTCATAATCTTCCTTCTTCGCAGCTGACAAACACAACGCTTTGTCGATAGCGCGAAAGTAGCACCGAATACCGTTCTTTAACAATTAACAGTCGATAAGTGTGGGCATTTGATGTAAGTGCAGCGTCAATCTTCGGATTGGCGTCTAACTTAAAATATCAAATGTTCACAAGAAATAAT